>NZ_JBEXXE010000006.1:0-297433 GCF_040630255.1 Streptomyces sp. NPDC005820 | reverse complement strand
CGCGTCAGACGCGTCGTCGCGGTCAACGCGTACGACTTCCAGGGTGGAATCGCCCGCTCCAGCCTCCTGGCCCGTGTGGTGGTCAGCGGTGTCCTTGCGCCCGGGGTGGGCCCGGTGATCGCCGGGGTGGAGCCCAAGCCCGCCCTCACCAAGATCCTGCAGGGCGGCCTGGGCGACAAGAGCGCACTGCGCGAGGACTACGTGGACGAGCTCCTCCAGGTGGGCCGCCGCGCCGGCTACTCGACCGTCGCCCGGGGCGTGTACCAGGCCCTGCCCAGCCTCATCGCGGCCCGCTCCCGCTACCCCGAGGTCAAGGCCCCTATCCACCTCGTCTACGGCGAGAAGGACTGGTCCCGGCCCTCGGACCGGGAAGCCAACAAGAAGCTGCTGCCTACCGCCGACTTCACGCAGGTGCCGAAGGCCGGCCACTTCATCGCCCTGGAACGGCCCGACCTACTGGCCGACCTGTTGAACGCGGTGGCCTGACGACCGGGACCACTGACCGCGCGGACGTCTACCGGCCCGACGCTCCGGGGCCGTTCCTGCTGAGCCGCCTACCGTACGGCAAGCAGACGCCCATGACGATCAGCATGCTCGACCGACGGTGGCCTGTGGAGGCGCGTAGCCTGGCGGACGGCGCTCAAGCACCGTCCGGCCGAGTCGATGGCGTAGCCCGTGAGCTGGCAGCCGATTCGACCGACGGCAACCGCTCCGTACATCGGGCTTCCCGCCGCCGGCCAGTCCATGACCACCGCGGCCCGCTGCCATGAGAGGCATGAACCAGGACGCCGCAAGCAGCACCGACACCGCCCGCAGACGTAACCCTCGCGGCCAGGGCGATCGGCTCCGCGTGGAAATCCTGGCCGCCGTCGCACGTCTTCTTTGCCCACACGGTTGCCGAGGACGGATACCAACGGGTGGTCGCAGCGATGCGCGAGGCCGACACCCGGGCGGCGGATCACGGAGCCGATGCCAGCGGACGCCTCCGTGCCCAGGCGAACGCTTTCTGTGCCTTTGCCTCGAGCTTCGGTGAGCCCGGTCAAAAGCACCCCGCTCGCGTTCTCTGGCAGCAACGGGTGGACGCCGTGCACGCCTGCGAGGGCGAGGGACTGCGCTGGCCCGACGGCGCGGAATCAGCCGCCTTGCTGCTCTGGTCCGCGCTCTTCGGCCGGTTCGCGCTATGGACTTCGACCTTCGAACGGCACGACCAGAACGAGCTCACCACCGGTGACTGGCCAACGGAGTCGAGCGCCGGACTTCAGCCTCCCGTTCCTTCCCTCAGGCACGGCTGAAGGCCTGGTCAGACCATGTCACCGCGTGCGCCCTGGCTCGTCTCCCGTGCGGTGAGGATCGTTCGGCAGAACGAGTTGACGGTGAGGTGATTGTCGAGTTCGATCGTTCGCCCGTCCGGGAGATCGACAGTGCCGGTCATCGTGGACAGCAGGTAGCAGTACATGCGAGTGCCGTTCGCGGTGGGCCAGTGGCTGTATGCGCGACCGTGGGCGGCGATCTCGACATCCACCTTGGCACCGTCGTTCGCCATCGCGAGCCGCCACTTGACCGGCAGGTTCATTCCGGTGCGGGGGTCCTCCCACTTCTCGGTGACTGCGAAGTCCATGTCACCGCGCCCGGTCGCGACGTTCACCTGCTGGTCGGCGAACTTGACGAAGCCGAGCTGAAGTCCGTCGCGGGGCTGGAAGAAGTTGACCTTGACGTCGTCCTTGATGGTGTAAAGCCACCACATCCAGTTCGGCGCGGGCAGGTTGGCGATCGGGTCGTTCGACTGCCCGGTGACGATGTGCTCGCGCACGCCATAGCCGTTGGTCAGCTCGAGGTCGTGCGCCGGGGTGCGGATCGTGCCGTCGACCCCGACGAACACGTCGTAACCGGCGCGGTCCTGCTTGTCCGCTTCGGAGAATGGACCCCAGTTCCACAGTGGGGTGCCCTTCGTGCGGTAGGTGAGGTCGAACTCCGCGTCGCCCGCGGCCCCTTCCAGACGCCACTGCGGCGGTTGGGCGACAAAACGCAGGCCGTCGAAGTCCCAGGTGACCTGGTCGCTTCCTTCCGTGATGACGAGCTGCTCGCCGCGGAGACGCTCGGTCGGCGTCCAGCCGGTTCGCACGAAGTCGTTGTCGGTCATCGTGCCCCGCTGGGACTTGGGTACGACGATGAGCTGCACCTCACGCTCGGCAGACGCTCCGGGGCCCCAGACGCCCTTGCCGTTGCCGAACAGTGCGTACCCGGCCGCCCACAACAGGACGTCGTGATCGCCCGACTCCGCGACCACTCCCAGAGCAGTCTCCTCCCAGATGTCGGTCTGCTTCGAGGGCAGGGCGAGTGCCTCGAAGTGACTCTTCTCGTCCTCCAGTGTCACCGGGGCGACCGAGTGGTCGATCTCCGTGTATTTGGCGCTGTAGTCGTCGGACAACGTCGTACCTCTTTATGTTCGCGAAGGCATGCCGACCGCATGTCTTGGGGCACAGGGGGGATCGAGGGAAGGAAGTGTCAGGCTTCGCGGGTGGTGCACAGCGGCACCAGGACCTGGTCCACGAAGGTGAGAATGCGTTCGCGACCTGGGGGTTCATCGCGGACGAGGAGCTCGTGCAGGAAGAACGAACGTGCGAGGTCGGCCACAAACTCGGGATCGACATCGGGACGTGCCTCACCGCGTCCGACGGCGTCCTGGAGCAGCACTCCGCAGTACGTGGTCTCGTGCTGCCTGATGACCTGGCGGGCCATGGCGCCGAGATCGCCGTCGACGCGCGAGGCCACCAGCAGTCCGATCACGAGGTTGGCGGAGGCGCGGTAGGAGTCCGCCTGCGCCTGCAGGTTCGCGATCAGTGCTTCCCGCAGATGGTCCTCGCGGATCAGAGCCGGTACGCCGTCGACCTCTCGCTCGACGGCGCGACGCAGTGCCGCGACGAGCAGCTCGTCCTTGTTCGCCCAGCGCCGGTAGGCGGTCTTGGTGCTGGCTCCCGCCAGCTCGCACACGGCCACCACGGTCAGTTTGTCGTAGCCGACGGAGCGGAGAACCTCGAGTGCGGCGTCCAGCAGCACCTGCTCCCGCTCTGTACTCATGGGCCGACCCGCAGGGCGGGTGTTGGTCGCACTCATCGGCTCTCCTCTCGGACGCTTAGGGAAACGACACTATATCGTTTCCCAACGTGCTTCAATTGAAGTGACGCTCCGCCGGGAGCAGTACCCGGCCTTCCGCGAGCCGCGTGGAAGCAGTGGCCGGCATCGCCCTGCTGGACCAGGCGGCCGGACGATGCGGGATGCGCCTGGCAAAGGTCCTGGTCGACCAGGGTTTCGCAGACGCCGTGATCATCCACGAGACGGTAAGGGGCATCACCGTCGAGGTGGTGCGACGCCCCCCGCCGACGAAGGCCTTCGTGCCGACACCGAAGCGGTGGGTGGTTGAGCAGGTCTACCGGGCCTCCACCGCCGGCATGCTCCGCCGCCTCACCGCCCCTGCCCCCCTGGCGCCATGAGGTGGGGCGACGTCATCCCCGGTACGACACTCCGTCGCGTTGGACGGTGCGCCCGCTTCCTTCCCGGACCGCCGGCCCGGGGGAGTGGCGGTGCGTAATCGCCTCGGGGCGCTGTGGGCGGCGGCACTGGCCGGAGGGGTCGAAGGCACGTACCGGCTGACCCGGCGATACGTGAACGAGCGCGAGCAGTTCGGGGCCCCACTGATCCGGATTCCCGGCGTCGCGAATCATCTGGCCACCATCAAGGCCGAGTTGATCCAGGTCGAGGCAGCCCTGCGGAGGGCCCAGCACGCCGTGCACCGGGAACTCGACACGGACCGGGCCACGGCTTCGGTCGCCACGGCACGCGTGGTGGCCGCTCGAGCCGCGACGATGAAAGCAAGGTTGGGCCACCAACTGCACGGCGCGATGGGAATGACGGCGGAGCATCCCCTGCACCGGCACACCACCAGGTTGTGGGCGTGGCGGGACGAGGAAACCTCGGAACACGAGTGGTCGGTGCGGCTCGGAGACCTCGCCTGCGCCCAGGGCGAAGAGGCGGTGTGGAATCTGCTGACCGCCTGATGTGGCGACCCCGACGAGTGGATCGTGCGGGCGAGGGGGACAGCGGAGCAGGCCGTTGTCCGGAAGCGAAGTGTGCGGGGGTATGCGGTTCCGACTTGTACTGGCCGTAGCGGAGCGCGGTCGGGTTGGCCACTCGTAGCGTTTCGCAGGACGTCTGACTCAACAGAGGCGTGTCCCGGCAGCGGTTCCGGAAGTCGCCGTGTCGTCCGGCTGCGAGGAACGAACTCCCTTCATATTGCTTGGTGTTGACCGCACAAATCCACTCACAACCGCTTCCGCCCTCGACCAGGTCGGCGCGCTGGTGTGGGCGGGTTGGGTGTCGAAGCGGACATGTATACGGTGGGTCCGCCGGCAGGTTCGGCGTGCATGGTGGTCGGTTCACGGCCGCCGGCCAGGTGGGCTCGCTGTGAGCGGATGCGGCGGAACTTGCGGTGAGATCGCAGAGTGGCGTGGGCGCGTGACGATCGACTGTCAGAGCCCGATGGGGTAGGCCACGTACGGCCCTGGGTGGTGTCTGATCCGTTGGACTCCCATCAGTCGACATCGAGGCTGATCAGCTGTGCCATTGGCACAGTCGATCGCATGACAGTTGAGCCAATAGGCCCAGGGGTGTTTATCTTTGTCCCATCCATGTACTTGCGGCGCCGCGTAGCGTCGGACGGCGACGAGGCCGGATCCGGACCGCGGTGCCTTCGTTGTGCTCGCTTGCTGTCCACCACCCCGGACTACCGCGGGTGCGGCGAGTTCCGATGCGAGGGGGCGGCCGACCGCAGTGAAGAGAATGTTCGTGGCTCCGGACCCGGGGCGCCTGCGACTGCGGAACTCGACCCGTGCCCTCAGCGGCGTCGTGCTGGCCGTCGCCGTATCCGAGCTGTGCGGGCTCTCGCTCACCGCGTCGATCACCGGGGGGCTCGCAGCACTGCTCGCCCTCTTCACTGTCACCGACGCGACCGTCCGTGACCAGCGGGTCACCACCGCCCTGCTGCCCACCGCCGGATTCCCGGTGCTGGCGCTCGCCACCGCCTTGCACGGCATAACCCCGGCCCGCGATGCCGCCTTCCTGGCCGTCGTCTTCTGCGGGGTCTACGTTCGCCGCTGGGGCCCGCGCGGCCACGCGCTCGGAATCTTCGCGTTCATGAACTTCTTCATCACGCAGTTCCTGCACGCCGTCCCCGCCCAGTTGCCCGAGCTGTACGCCGCCGTGGGCCTGGCCCTCCTCGCGGTCGGCGCCGTGCGCTTCGTGCTCTGGCCCATCGAGCGCCGTACCCCGCCCACCGCAGCCCCGTCGGCCCTGCCCGGCACCGGCCTGGCGCGGCCCACCACCCGGCAGGCCTTCCAGGCGACTGCTGCCTGCGCGCTCGCGTTGTTCGTCGGGCAGGTGCTCTCCGAAGACCGCTGGTACTGGGCCGTCGGCACCGCATGGTGGATCTTCGTCAATACGGCCTCGCGCGGCGAGACCCTCGTCCGCGGTTTCCGCCGTGTCCTCGGCACGTTGATCGGTATGGCCGTCGGTCTGCTGGTCGCCATCCCGCTGAACGGCGCGCCCGTGCCGACGGCCGGACTCGTTGCCATCTGCGTCTTCGGGATCTTCTACACCGCCGCCGTCTCATATTCCTGGATGATGCTGGCGGTGACGGTCATGGCCGGCCTGCTCTACGGTCTGCTGGGCGTGCTGGACCCCAGCCTGCTCGTGCTCCGGCTTGCAGAGACAGGTGTGGGCGCGGGGTGTGCCGCGCTGGCCGTGGTTCTCGTGCTGCCGGTCACCACGCACGCCACGAACGATGCCTGGATCCAGCGGGCACTGCACTGCGTGCATGCCGCCACGGCCGAGGCGGCGGCTCGCCTCGCGGGTGACGCCGGGGCCGACCCGGCCTCGCACATCGCCGAGTTGGAGCTGCTGCTCGGCCGGGTACGGATGTCAGTGGCCCCGCTTGTGCACCCGTTGAGCCCGTTCCGTGCGCGGAAGGCGCGCGCCCGTCATGTCATCCAGCTGCTCAACGACTGCGCCCGCGAGGTGCGGGGTCTGGCCTCCGTCGCCGCCGATCCGACCGCGTCGCACGACGCCCGTCTGGCCGCTGCCTGCTGGCGGGTGGAGGCCGCCGTGGAGGCTCTCACCGTCGGTGAGATGCGGAGCGGTCAGGCGACGACCGCCACCCGCGAGACGCCCCATCAGTCGGAAACCGAGGCGGCCCTCGTCCATCTGCGAGGCCTGGAGAAGGCCCTGTCAGAACTGGCGATGCCGCTTGGGACCGCTCCGCGCTCTCCATTGGTCGGTTCCTGAACCGCGGGGAAAGAGTCGTTCATTGAGGATCTTGGCTGCTCTCGTAATGGATGCGAAGTAGTGCGGAGGGAATGCATCGCGTACTCGGCACCGAAAGTGGCACTTCGCGGAATTCTCCGCGCTTGCGGTGCTTCAGTGGTGCGGGCTGGACCCTATTGCTCTGGATCTGCCCGTTGATCCGATAGGCATCGTCAGTCTTCGATCACTCGGGCGTGAATGTGCCGATGCGGCGGCTCCCGACGCGCGGGTTGATCCGGGTCTTGAGGCCACGCTCGTACTGTTCGATGGTGTTGTATTCCAGGCCGCGCTTCCGATTCAAGATGTACCGAGCCGTGAAGGCCTCGAACCGCATCTCGGAGCAGCTCCTCGGCCGGGTACGGCTCGCCGTCGCCCCGCTCGTGCACCCCCTGAACCCGATGCTCGGCCGCAAGCGGCGCGCCCGCCGGGTGCTGGCCCTGCTGGACGCCTGCGGCCGCGAGAGCCGCGGTCTGGCGGCCGTCGCCGCCGACCCCGAGGCCTCGCACGACGCCCGCCTGGCCGCGGCCTGCTGGCGGGTCCAGGCAGCCGTGGAGGCCCTCACGGACGGCGAGACCGCCGCCGCGGGCCCCGGGGAGCGGCCCCCGGCCACCGACCCCGCGCTCGCCCATCTCCATGACCTGGAACACGCGCTGGCAGAACTGGCCCGCCCGCTACGGACCCCGCCGGGCTCACCGCTGGTCGGAGCGTGACGCCTGCCGGGCAGCCCACCGGGACACCGGTCGAGCCGCCCGCCGCGACAGCCACCGGGACACCGGTCGTGACGGCTGCCGGGACGCCCGCCGGGATGGCCGCCGTGACGGCCGCCGAGGCACCGGTCGGGACGCCAACCGGGACACCGGCCGGGACGCCAACCGGGACACCGGCCGGGACGCCAACCGGGACACCGGTCGGGACGCCAACCGGGACACCGGCCGGGACGCCCGCCGTGCTACCGGCCGCAACACCCGCCGAGACACCCGCCGCGACACCAGCCGTGACATTTCGGCGCGGGTCTGGTCTAGACCTCCGCTGATCAACTGCTACCGTCACCCCGAACAGCAGCGACCGAGAGGGGACAGCGGTGGCAGACCTCGGCGGACGGACCCGGCGTGCGTTCATCGGCTCGTTCACGGCGGCCGGCGGGCCCGGCATCGTGACCGCCGCCGTGGACCCGGACAGCGGGGCGCTCACCGCCCTCAGCAGCCTCGACGGGCTGCCCGACCCCTCCTACCTGGCCCTGTCGGCCGACGGCGGCACGCTGTACGCGGTCAGCGAGACGACCGAGGGCGCGGTGGCCGCGTACCGCGTCACCGGCGACGTGCCGGAGCCGGCCGGGCCGCCCGTGCCCGTCGGCGGCAGCGGCCCCACCCACCTCGGCGTGTTCGATGGACACGTCCTGACCGCGAACTACGGCTCCGGCAGCGTCACCGCCGTCCCCGTCCGCGCGGACGGCGCCCTCGCCCGGACCGCCTCCGGCGTCCTGCACCACACCGGTTCCGGCCCGCACACCCGCCGCCAGCAGGGGCCGCACGCCCATCAGGTGCAGGCCGATCCCAGCGGGCGCTGGGCGGTCAGCGTGGACCTCGGGACGGACTCGGTGCGGGTGTGCGCCCTGCGCGACGGCACGCCGGTCCTGCACCGCGAGCACGCCCTGCGCCCCGGCTCCGGCCCGCGCCACCTCGCCTTCCACCCCGACGGCTCGTACGCCTACGTCGTCAACGAACTCACCCCGACCGTCACGGTGTGCCGCTGGGACGCCCTGGACGGCTCCCTGAAGCCCCTGGCGGAGGTGCCGGTGCTGCCCGGCGCCCCCGACGGGGACGCCTACCCCTCGGGCATCGCCGTCGCGCCGGACGGCCGGTTCGTGTGGACCGCCACGCGCGGCGAGGACGTGCTGTCCGTGTTCGCCGTCGAGGGGGAGGGCGACGCGCTCCGGTCGGCCGGCACGGTCCCCTGCGCGGGCCACTGGCCGAGGGACCTGGCCGTCTCCGCCTGCGGCAAGGTCCTCTACGTCGCCAACGAACGCTCCGGCGACGTCACCTGGTTCACCCTCGACCCCGCCACCGGCCTGCCCAGGCCCGCCGGCTCGCTGCCGCTGCCGGCTGCCTCCTGCGTCGTCCTGGACTGACCTGCGGCCACCGTCGGCGCCCGGTGCTCCCGGCATGGCGAAGGGCCCGCTCCTCTGCCGGAGCGGGCCCTTTCGCGGTGTGCGGCGTCCTCGACGGTCGTCCGGTCAGCGGACCGGCGCGCCCTGGGGCTGCGGTGGGGCGATACCCAGGGCGGTCGTGTACTTGGCCAGCGCGAGCTTGCCGATCGCCGGGTAGGCGCCGAGCGCCTCGGCGGCGGCGCAGCCCGCTTCCTTCGCGGCCTCCTCGATCAGCGCGGCGTCGATCTCCGGGCCGACCAGGTACGGCGCGAGCGCCAGCTGCTGGGAGCCGGAGGAACGCAGCTGCTCGGCCACGGAGGCGATGGAGCCCTCCTGGTCGAGCGCGGCGGCCATCACCGGCACGGCGAGACGCGCGGCGAGCAGCATGCCGGTGATCCCGGCGGCCTGCACGGCCTCGTCACCGCCGACGGAGGCCAGGATGATGCCGTCCGCGGCGGTCGCCACGGTGAACAGGCGGGCGCGGTCCGCGCGGGCCAGACCGGCCTCGGACAGTCGCACGTGCAGCGCCTCGGCGAGCAGCGGGTGCGGGCCGAGCACATCGGTCAGATCGGCGGCGACCCGGCTCTCCATCACGGCCTGGCGGACCTGGCGCAGCAGCGCGCTGTCGGGGCCGGCCAGCAGCGGCACGACGACGCCCACGGGGCCGTCCGGCTCCTTGACGTCGAGACCGGCGGCGCGGGCCTGCTCGTAGCGCGCGGTGCGCTCCTCGGCGGCGTGCGCGAGGACGGACTGCAGGGCGGGGAACTCGGCGTCGTCCCCGTCCAGGTAACCGATGCGCGCGTCGAGGCCGGGGAGCTCGGAGCGGGCGATGCTCACGATCTCCTCGGCGATGCCGCGGGTGGCCGCGCTCGGCGTGCCGGGCACCGCGAGGACGAACGCGGGCGCGCCCTCGGGAGCCGCCAACGGCTCGGGTCGGCGGTGCCGCCCGGGCTGGCGGGGTCGCGGCATTCGTACGGGCAGGCCGGACGCGGGCCCAGTGGGGGAGCTCATGGCGCCGCATGTTACTTGTTTCCTGGGCTCCCCTGTTCGGGGAGGGTGCAGGTGAGCGGTATCCGTCCGGTTTTGTCTGATGAGTTACGTACGGATCAGAAGTGATCAGCGTGTTTTCCGGGCGACTTGCCCTCGAAGAGAGCAATCCCTCTTTTGGGTAACGCTGTACGACTCGTTCCGTACGTTTCACTCCGTACGTCCCCTACGCACACCCCCCGGCATGCGCCTACGTGCGACGCGTCACCGACAGGAGCATCCCGTCGACCGGCAGCGCGAGTCCGCCGTCGGCCAGATCGGCGGCGATCCGCACCGCGCCGCGCAGCGGATCCCCTTCGGCCTCCACCCGCCGCGCATGCGGCAGCCGCTCGGCCACTTCCTCCGCCAGGGGTACGAGGAGAGGGGCACCCAGTCTCAGCAGGCCCCCGGTGACGGCGAACGGGGGCTCCCCGTCCGTCGGGCAGACGGCGGCGGCCGACTCGGCCAGGTGCCGGGCCGCCGCCCGCAGGATGCCCGAGGCCACCGGGTCGTGCTCCGCGCACCCGGCCACTTCGGGCGCGAAGGAGGCGAGGACGGCCGCCCGGTCCGGCCGTGGGTAGAGCAGGCCCGGCAGCCCGGGCATCGGCCCGAACCGCTCCTCTGCGCGCGCCAGCAGCCGGGCCGAGCCGCCCGGCCGCCCGTCATGGGCGCGCAGCGCGGCCTCCAGTCCGGCCCGCCCGATCCAGGCGCCGCCGCCGCAGTCCCCCAGCAGATGGCCCCAGCCGTCCGCCCGCCGCCAGCCCGTCAGATCCGTGCCGACCGCGATCAGACCGGTGCCGGCGGCCACCACGGCACCCGCCCGCGCACCGAGCGCGCCGGTGTACGCGGTCACGGCGTCGGCGGCCAGCGCGGTCGTCCGCACACCGAACGCACGCGTCAGCGCCGCCGGCAGCTCGGCCCGCAGCCCGTCGCCCAGGGAGGCGAGGCCGGCCGCCCCCACCACGGCCGTGGTCGGTCGCGCGATCCCGGTCTCCGCGCGCAACGCCCGCACCATGGGCACCAGTTGGTCCATCAGGTGCGCGGGATCGATGCCCCGCTCCCCGGTGCGCACCGGTATCGAGGAGGAACGCTCGGCCAGGGTGTCCGCCCCGACGATGCCCACGGCCACCCGCAGACCCGAACCGCCCGAGTCCACGGCGAGAAAGCCGTGGCCGCGCTCCGGATCCGCGGGGACGGTCACGGCAGTTGCCAGTCCACCGGCTGACCCCCCTGCCGGACCAGCAGGTCGTTGGCCCGGCTGAACGGCCGCGAGCCGAAGAAGCCGCGGTCCGCCGACATGGGGGAGGGGTGCGCGGACTCCACCGACGGCAGATCGCCCAGCAGCGGACGCAGATTGCGGGCGTCCCGGCCCCACAGGATGGACACCAGCGGCTTGCCGCGCGCGGCCAGCGCCCGTATCGCCTGCTCGGTGACCGCCTCCCAGCCCTTGTCGCGGTGTGCGCCGGGCTTGCGCGGGGCCGTGGTGAGGGCCCGGTTGAGCAGGAGGACGCCCTGCCGCGTCCAAGGCGTCAGATCGCCGTTGGAAGGCTGGGGCAGGCCGAGGTCGGTGTTCAGCTCGCGGTAGATGTTGATCAAGCTTCCCGGCAGCGGGCGGACGTCCGCCGCGACCGAGAAGGACAGCCCCACCGCGTGTCCCGGCGTGGGGTAGGGATCCTGTCCGACGATCAGGACGCGGACGTCGTCGAAGGGCTGCTGGAAGGCCCGGAGAACGTTCTGTCCGGCCGGGAGATACGTGCGTCCCGCGGCGATCTCCGCGCGCAGGAAGTCGCCCATCTCGGCGATCCGTCCGGCGACCGGTTCCAGGGCCTTCGCCCAGCCGGCTTCAACGATTTCATGCAAGGGTCGTGGTGCCACGGGCGTCACCCTACTGCCGTACACACGGCGATGATCAACCGGTGGCCAACGCCCTCCGATCCCCCCACCCGGCTCATCCGATCACCGCGGCCCGCACACAGAGCACATCCGGCAGATGGGACGCCAATTGCCGCCAGCTGTCGCCGTCGTCGGCCGAGGCGAACACCTCGCCGTTGCGGTTGCCGAAGTACACGCCCGCGGGATCCGCGTCGTCCGTGCGCAGCGCGTCGCGGAGCACCGTGCCGTAGTGGTCCTCCTGCGGCAGGCCCGCCGCGAGCGGCTCCCAGCTCCCGCCCGCGTCCGCCGTACGGAACACCCGGCACCGGCGGTCGGCGGGCACCCGGTCCGCGTCGGCGTTGATCGGGAAGACGTACGCCGTGTCCCCGCGCGTGGGATGGGCGGCGGCCGCGAAACCGAACGTGGAGGGCAGGCCCGCGCCGATGTCCGTCCAGTTCCGGCCGGAGTCGTCGCTGCGGTACACCCCCCAGTGGTTCTGCAGATAGAGCCGGTCCGGGGTCGCCGCGTCCTGGGCGATCTTGTGCACGCACTGCCCGAACTCCGGGTGCGGATCCGGCAGGAACACCGCGGAGACACCGGAGTTCGAGGGCTCCCAGCTCGCCCCGCCGTCGGTGCTGCGGAAGACCCCGGCCGTGGACACCGCCACCGTCACCGCTCTCGGGTCGCGCTGGTCGGTCAGGACGGTGTGCAGGCCCTCCCCGCCGCCGCCCGGCACCCACTTCGAGCGCGTCGGGTGCTCCCACAGCGGACGGACCAGCTCGAACGACTCCCCGCGGTCCTCCGAGCGGTACAGCGCCGCCGGTTCCGTCCCCGCGTAGACCACGTCGGGCTCGGCCGCCGCCGGGTGCAGCTGCCACACCCGCTCCAGCGAAGCCCCGGTGTCCTGCGGGAACTTGACGGCGGGCGCGGCCGGTTCGGTCCAGGTGCGGCCGAGGTCGTCGGAGTGGAACACCGACGGGCCCCAGTGCGCGCTGTCACCGCCGACCAGCAGCCTCGGCCGCTCGCCCCGCGTGTCGACGGCTACCGAATAGATCGCCTGTGCGTTGAAGTACGGCGATTCGTCGAACTCCCATGTGCTGCCGCGTCGGCGCCCGATGAACAGGCCTTTGCGTGTGCCCACGGCGAGCAGTACCTCGGTCATGCCGATCTCCTCCGCTGTGTCTTCGACCTCGTTGTCCCAGACACCGGCCAGTCTGCACCCCGCCACTGACAGTCACCTCCGGACAACCCGTCACCGCAGGTCACAGTGGTCGCGCCGGTCCCGGACCGCATGTCCTCGGCCACGTTCGGACGGACGCCTGCGCGGGCGGTGTGACGCGTGCGACCGTCGGGACCGGGGACTCGCCCTGAGCATCCGGACCGCCCGCCCCGTATGGGAGGGCGGTCCAAGGATGTTCGTGCGCTCATGAGGAGGAAGCCTTCGATGGCGTTCCGTGGTCCGAAGGTGTGGCTGTGGCGCTGGCGGCGCAACCCGCTGAGGCGTCGCGCCGACGCGGTGGAGGCCTGGGTCGTGCTCGGTGCCTGGGTACTGACCGTCCTCGTCGGGGTTCTGGCGGGCTGGGGGGCCGCCGTGTCCGTCGAGCACGGGCTGGCCAGAGAGCGCGTCGAGTGGCGCCCCCTGGAGGCCCGGCTGACCGAACCGGCCCCCGGCAAGGCCGGCGGGCAGTCCGGCTCCGCCGGTGCCGACCAGGTCTGGGCGAAGGTCGGCTGGACCGGCCCGGACGGCTCCGCGCACACCGGTCAGGTCCGGGTCGCGACCGGCAGCCCCACCGGCACCCCGGTCACCGTCTGGACGGACCGCCAGGGCCGCCTGGTCACCCAGCCCGCCACCCCCGCCCAGGCCCGGCTGCGCTCCACCCTGGTCGGCGGCCTGGCCGGGGTGGCCGCGGCGGCGCTGCCCTTCGCGGGCGGCCGTCTTCTGCGCGGCCGACTGGAACTGCGCCGCATCGCCCAGTGGGACACCGACTGGGCCCGCTTCGACGCCCTGCGGGGTCGCCCGATGAGCTGACCCCACCCACGCGGCCCGCCGCCAGCCCCCCGTAGCACCGGGGCTACACCCCGGCCGCCACCTCCCGGCACAGCCGCAGCAGTTCCTCGTCCCTCGGGATGTCATGGCTGCCGTGGCCGTCCGGGCGGGCGGTGTGGCGGCGGGGTGCGGAGAGCTCCCCCGCCGCCAGCTCCCGCAGGGGCGCCGCACCGGAGCCGAGGGCGGCCAGACACGCGGCGATGTCCACGCGCGCGTGCGGGTGCCCGGCCCAGGCGGAGCGCAGGGTCGCCTCGACGGCCGGATCCTCCTCCCCGGTGATCCGGGCCACCGCACACGCGGCGGCCGTCCGTTCCGCTTCGGGGCGCTCCGCTGACGCCGTCCGGCGCAGCACGGCCAGCGCCGGACGCGCGGCACCGCCGAGCCGCGCCAGGCGGCGGGCGGCGCGTGTTCGGCGCCGGGAGTCCCCGTGCGCAGCCTCCCGCAGCAGGACGGGCAGCACCCTCCCGGCGTCGCCCTCGATCGCCCACAGGGCGTCCACGACGGCGAGCGCGAGCTCACCCTCCCCGTCCTCCCGTACGTCCCCCCACAGCCGCAGCAGCGAGGGCACGGCCTGCGTGTCCCGCAACGCCGTCACGGCCGCCAGCAGGGGCAGAGCCGCCTCGGGGGCGCCGGGCGGGGTCGCCGCGAGGGCGCGCCGCAGGTCCGGCGCCAGCGGGGCCGCGTGGACGCCCAGATGAACGACGACGGAACCCAGGTCCCGGGGCACGACCGGTTCCTCCGCCAGCCGGGCCAGCACCGGGACCGCGCGAGGATCCCCGGCCCGGGCCAGGGCCCGCAGCGGCGCGCCGAGCGCGGGCGCCCCCGGTGGCCACCGCCGCACCCACAGGTCGGGCCGCGCGACCACCAGGGCGTGGAGTCCGTCGGCGGCCGGGGCGGCCAGCGCGAACAGGCCCTCCAGGACGGACACGGCCGTGTCGCACCACCGTCCCGGCTCCCCGCCCGCCGCCCGCAGCCCCTCGCCGATCAGCGCCACCGTCGCGCTGTGGTCGCCGCGCCACTCCCGGAACAGCGCGGAGGACAGCACCAGAGCGTTGCACCGGTCGGTCGGCACCGGGCTGCCCAGCTGACCGTGCAGCAGGGCGATCCGGTCGGACAGCCGGTCGTCGAGGGCGGTGTGCAGCGTGCGCAGCAGCCGGGCCCCCTCCTCGTCGGAGGGAGTCAGCCGGCGCATCCGGTCGACGAGCGAGTACGCCGCATCGGGCGCCGGCACGCGCGCGTGGCACGCGCTCTCCCCGGCGCGCTCCTCGAGCAGACCGAGGACCGTCGGCACCAGGTCGGCCGGGAGCCGCCCCGGAGCGCCGGCGGCGAGCTGCCCCAGCGCGGCCAGCCGAGGCCCGGGACCGTACGGCGGAGCGCTCCGCTCGGCCAACAGCTCCACCGCTTCACCGGCAACCGCCGGAGTCCCGCCGCGCGAACTCACCGAGGCACTCGATCAGCGGGATCACCAGCCGGTCGTCCCGCTCCACCGCCAGCCGCCGCCGCAACAGCTCCAGCACCCGCGCCGGTTCGTCCAGAAACCGTACGACCGCCCCCGCCGCCGCCCGCCGCACCCCCGCGTCCGGATCCCCGGCCAGCCGCGCGAACACCTCACCGCCCGCCCGTACGGCAGCGGCACCCCCGCTCTCGACGCCCTCGGCACCGCGCGTCGTCCCGGCGCCCTCCGCGTCGGCCCCTCCGGCACCGGCATCCGGCGCCGCGGTCCCGATGGCGACCAGCAACTCCACCACCCCGCCCCGCTCCGGCACCCGCTCGTCGGCGGCCAGCGCGAGCAGAAACGGAACGCAGGCGAGCGTCGCGTCGTACACCCTCCCCTCGCCGTGCACCGCGTCGTAGAGCCCGTCCAGCGCGCTGTGCCGGGTGTCCGGGTCCTCGGAGGCGAGCCCCCTGAGGAGTCCGGGCACGTCCTCCGCGCTGCCGTGGGCGTGGCGCAGCGCCGCCCAGTCGACGCGGTCGATCCCCGTGAACACGGTGTCCTCCCCCGGACGGAGTGCCAGAAGTGCCAACCGATCACGAGTCTGCACCACGCCACTGACAACCAACCGGAATCGGACGACGACTCACAGGGACGGGGCGTCAGTTGGGGGCGGGAAGGCTCCTGTCCAGGATTCCGCCGACGTCGGCCCCGTCGGGGAGGGTGCCGAAGGCGTACCCCCAGTCGCCAGCGAGCCGGGTCGCGCAGAACGCGTCCGCCACCGCGGGCGGGGCGTGCCGGACCAGGAGGGAGGCCTGGAGGGTGAGGGCCATCCGCTCGACCAGCCGGCGCGCACCGGACGGCGTCGCCGAGCCCAGGTCGGACCGCAGCCGTGCGACGGCCGCGTCCAGCCGGGCGTCCGCCCCCCGCGCCAGGGCGAGTTCGCCGAACAGCGCCTCGGCGGTCCCGGGTTCCCGTGTCAACGCGCGCAGGACGTCGAGGGCGTTGACGTTGCCCGAGCCCTCCCAGATCGACAGCAGCGGCGCCTCGCGGTAGTGGCGGGGCATGCCGGAGTCCTCCACATAGCCGTTCCCGCCCAGGCACTCCAGCGCCTCCGCCGTGAAGGCCGGACCCCGCTTGGTCACCCAGTACTTGCCGACGGCCGTGGCGATCCGCCGGAAGGCCCGCTCGGACCCCTGGTCGTCGTCGCCCCGCACCGCGCGGTCGGCCGCCCCGGCCAGCCGCAGCGTCAGCGTGGTCGCCGCCTCCGACTCCAGCGCCAGGTCGGCCAGGACGTTGCGCATCAGCGGCTGGTCCAGCAGCCGTGCGCCGAACGCGCTGCGGTGCCGTACGTGATGACCCGCCTCGACGAGCGTCCTGCGCATCAGCGCCGCCGACATCATCACGCAGTCCAGACGGGTGCAGTTGACCATCTCGATGATGGTCTTCACCCCCTGCCCCTCCGGCCCCACCAGCCAGGCCACGGTTCCGTCGAACTCGGGCTCGGAGGACGCGTTGGAGCGGTTGCCCAGCTTGTCCTTCAGCCGCTGGATGCGGAACGTGTTGCGCGTGCCGTCCGGCAGCACCCGCGGCACCAGGAAGCAGGACAGCCCGCCCGGCGCCTGTGCCAGCACCAGGAACAGGTCGCACATCGGCGCCGACGTGAACCACTTGTGCCCGCGCAGGGTGTACACCCCGGGCTCCGCCGTCGGCGAGGCCGCCGTGGTGTTCGTACGGACGTCCGAGCCGCCCTGCTTCTCGGTCATCCCCATGCCGGCCAGCAGCCCGCGCTTCTCCGTCGGCACCCGCAGCCCCGGGTCGTACTCCCGGCCGGTCAGCAGCGGCTCGTACACCTTCGCGAGCTCCGGCTGCCGGCGCAGGGCGGGCACGGCCGCGTACGTCATCGACGTCGGGCAGCCGTGCCCGGCGTCGGTGTGCCCCCACACCAGCCCGCCCGCCGTCCGCGCGACGTGCGCGCCGGGCCGGTCGTCCGCCCAGGGCGCGCCCGCCTGGCCCTCGGCGACCGCCACCCGCATCAGCTCGTGCCAGCTCGGGTGGAAGTCGACCTCGTCGATCCGGTGGCCGTACCGGTCGTGCGTGCGCAGCACGGGTTCGTGCCGGTTGGCCAGCTCGCCCCACTCCTGCGCCTCGGGGCCGCCGGCCAGCAGCCCGAGCCGGCGCACGTCCGGCTCCGCCCAGCCGGCGCCCTCCCGCCGCAGCCCCTCCAGCAGGGCGGTGTCTTCGGAGGCGTCGTAGGGGGACAGCGGCGGCGGCTGATTGGACACGTCGTGCGTGTCGTACGGCTGCGTCTGTGCGGGAGTCGAGGTCATGCGGTCATGTTGCACTTTTTCTTCAGCCGCATCAATAGTGCAACATCACGGGGGACGTACAGTACGTGCCCATGCGGATGAACGTCTCGGCGGAACCCGGCGGGGTCGATCTGCGCCCTCTGTCCGCCCGGTCGGTGGTGCTGAGCCTGCTGCTCGGCGCGCACCCGCCCGAGCTGCCCGCGCGGGACCTGGTGCGCGGCGTGGAGCCCTTCGGGGTGGGCGGATCGACGGTGCGGGCCGCCCTCAGCAGGATGGTGGCCGCCGGTGACCTGCGGCGCACGGACACGGTCTACCGGCTCAGCGACCGGCTGCTGGAGCGGCAGCGCCGCCAGGACGACGCCGTCGGTCCCGACACGCGCGCGTGGGAGGGCGACTGGGAGATGGCCGTGATCACCGCGACCGGCCGGGGCCCCGCCGAACGCGTCGAACTGCGCAGCCGGCTGACCGCCCTCAGGCTCGCCGAACTCCGCGAGGGGGTGTGGCTGCGCCCCGCCAACCTGGGCCGCCCCTGGCCCCCGGACCTCGACCAGGTCCTCCGGCGCTTCACCACCCGGCCCGAGGCGCCCGCCCCCGATCTGGCCGCGGGCCTGTGGCCGCTCGGCGCCTGGGCGGGCACGGCGAGGGCCCTGCTGGCCCACGTGGAGCGCTCACCCGGACCGGCGGACCTCTTCACGGCCCTGGCCGCCGTCGTACGGCACCTGCTGGCCGACCCGGTCCTGCCTCCCGCGCTGCTGCCCGCCGACTGGCCGGGCCCCGCGCTGCGGACCGTGTACGAGGACCGCCGCCGCACCCTCGCCGAGCTGGCACTCGGCACCCGGACATAGGAGCGGCGGCCGTGCGAAGCGCCGTGCGGGGGCGCTTCGTACGGCCGCCTTCACCGTGGGGGGACGGTGGGGGAGGGGGCTACTTGTACGTGAGGTCGGCCGCCGTGTAGTTGCAGTAGGTGCCGTCGGCGCTGGTGCCGTTGGTGGTCGGCTCCGCACCCGTGTTGTTCCCGATGTACTTCTGGCAGGGGATGATCTTCTTGCTGCTGTCGCCGACGACGGTGATGGCGCGCAACGCCACGCTGTCGCCGTAGTTGGTGTTGATGCCGGCGATCCGGCCGCCCGGGTAGGTCACCTCGATGGTGTTCAGGATGATCGTCCGCTTGTACTGCGTCTTGCAGTTGCCGCAGGACCGCACGAAGGTGCCGAAGTTCTGCACGGCGAACTTGGAGACGACCAGCTTGCCCGCGCCGTTGAACTGGAACACCTTGTCGCTGGCGGCCTTCGCGCCCCCGCCGTAGACGGTGTAGACGCTCGACGAGGAGGTGCCCTTGAAGGTGGCGGCGTCCTCGCCGACGTCCTCCCACCACACGTTCTGCAGCGTGCAACTGCCCTTGCAGTGGACGCCGTCCGCGGCCGGGGCGCCGATGATGACGTTCTTCAGGACGGCGCCGTCGGCCAGTTCCAGGATCGGCCCCTGGTCCTCGTCCTGGCTGCCGCTGCCCAGGTCGCCGGTGCCGTAGAGGCGGAGGTACCCGTAGTCCTTGGTTCCGGACACGGAGATGGTGGAGGAGACGGCCTGGCTGCCGGTCGCGGTGGGCCAGGTGGCGGCGTGCGCGGGCGCTGAGCCAAATGTCGTGATCATGCCAACCGAGAGGCCGAGGGCGGCCAGCATGCCGGTCAGCGCGCGCACGAAGCTGCGCGGTCGTGCCGAAGAAGTCATGTCCCGATTCCTTCTTCCTGGTTGGGGGCAGGGCCCTGCGGAGAGTGGTCAGAGCTTTCCGGCGCCCGCGCCGGACGTCACCGAGGCGACGACGGTCGAGGCGGGCTCGGCGGTGTAGCCGTACGGCGGCTTGGTGAACGTCCCCACCTGCGACACCTCGGTCGCGGCTCCGCCGAGGTCGTTGCCGGTGAGGTTGGCGTAGCCGTCCACGTCGCTGTCCCGGCTGGTGGTCACGGCGACCAGGGTCGAGCGGAAGACGTTGTTCTCGACCAGCATCTGGGCGCCCATACGGGAGTGGACGGCCGTCTCGGCGCCGACGACGTAGTTGTCGTAGAAGTGCCCGGTGCCGAACCGCAGACTGGGGATGCGCGAGTAGACGTTGCCGAACAGGTTGTGGTGGTACGTCACCCTCAAGTGACCTGTGTCCTCACCGGCGTTGTTGTCGCTGTGGCCGACGAGTGAGCCCTTGAAGTGGTCCTTGAAGGTGTTCCAGGACACCGTCACGTAGTCCGAGGCGTGGTTGATGTCCAGCAGGCCGTCGTAGTAGTCCTTGTCGTGATCGCGGTCCGCGGAGAAGGAGTTGTGGTCGATCCACACCTTGGTCGAGGCCTGGACCTCGATGCCGTCGGCCGGCTTCAGCGGCTTGCTGATGTTCAGATTGCGGATGACGACGTTCGTCACCTTCTTCAGCCGCAGCCCGCCGCCGGTGAATCCCGACGACGAACCGACGCCCAGCACCGTTGTGTTGGAGCCGATGTCGACCTGACCGCTCAGCGTGATCAGGCCGTTGACCTTCACGACCTTCGATGTGCTGCCGGTCACCGCCGTCTTGAAGGCGTCCAGTGTCGAGACGGTGACCGCCGTGGCGCTTCCGCCGCCGGTCGTCCCGGCGCCGAACCCGACCGGCGCGGCGTCGGCCGCACCGGCCGGCTGGGGGAGGGCGAGCACCGCCGTCGCGGCGAGAGCGGCGGCAGCCGCGACGAGGGAGGACCTTTGCGGTTGTGTACGTGGGGGGCCTGTGCGCATGCGGATGCGTCCCTTCGGGAGGCTGGGGAGAACGCATGTGTAAACGTTGTTCTTGTATCTGAACAGCGGAATGCCGGGAGCGCGACCTTTGGGGGATCTTGGGGAGCGGCTCGGTCACACTGCTGAACGGAACGTAGAGGGCAAGCGCTTTCTAGTCAACGCTTTGCGCAGAACGCGTCGCCGTACGCGAATGCCGTGGGAGCGCTTCCATGGGAAGCATGCGCATGCCACCATGCGAGGCGGACTCCACGTACGACGTCCCCCGAGCCCCCACGAGAAAGGGACAAGCACGTGTCCGACTTCTTACGAAGAGCGCTGCGTTCCTTGGGGGGAGCCCTCGCGCTCCTGCTCGCCGCAGCCCTCCTCGCGGCCCCCGCCGCCGCGGCCCGCCCGCAGGCCGCGGCGCCCGTCCCGACCGCCACCCTCACCGAGGTCACTGACTTCGGAGCCAACCCCAGCGGTCTGCGGATGTACGTGTACGTGCCGACGAGCGTCACCGCGCACCCGGCCGTCCTCGTCGCGGTGCACTGGTGCACCGGCTCCGGCCCCGACATGTACAACGGCACCGAGTACGACGCACTGGCCGACCAGTACGGGTACATCGTGGTCTACCCGTCGGTCACCCGCAGCAGCAAGTGCTTCGACGTCTCCTCGCCCCAGGCGCTCAGGCGCGGCGGCGGCAGCGATCCCGTCGGCATCAAGTCCATGGTCGACTGGGTGACCACCAACTACGCCGCCGACACGAGCCGCGTCTACGCCACCGGCATCTCCTCGGGCGCGATGATGACCAACGTCCTGCTCGGCGACTACCCGGACGTCTTCGCGGCGGGCGCCGCCTTCTCCGGCGTCCCCTTCGGCTGCTTCGCCACCACCGACGGCTCCGAGTGGAACAGCGCCTGCTCCGGCGGCACGGTGATCCACACCGCTCAGGAGTGGGGCGACATCGCCCGCGCCGCCTACCCCGGCTACACCGGCACCAGGCCCCGGATGCAGCTGTGGCACGGCACCGAGGACGACGTCCTGCGCTACCCCAACTTCGGGGAGGAGATCAAGCAGTGGACGAACGTGCGCGGTCTCGGTCAGACACCGGCCGCCACGGACTCGCCCCAGTCCGGCTGGACCCGCACCCGCTACGGCGGCACCGGTGACCAGGCCCCGGTGGAGGCGATCAGCCTCCAGGGCATCGGCCACAACCTGTACACGTACGGCATGGCGGCCCGCGTGCTCACGTTCTTCGGCCTCGACAGCGGCGGCACGGTCCCCCAGCCCCAGCCCGGTGGCTGCAAGGTGACCGTCACCACCAACGCCTGGAACACCGGGCTGACCGCCTCGGTGACCGTCACCAACACCGGCACCACCACCGTCAACGGCTGGCAGCTCGCCTTCACCCTGCCCTCCGGCCAGACCATCACCAACGGCTGGAACGCCACCTACACCCCGGCCTCCGGGGCGGTGACGGCGACGAACGCGTCGTACAACGCCACCATCGCCCCGAACGCGAGCGTCAGCATCGGCTACCAGGCGAACCACACCGGCAACAGCGCGGCACCGGGTGCGTACACCCTCAACGGGGCCGCCTGTACGACCGGTTGAGACCCATGCGGTCCGTCGGCAGGTGAACTCGGCTCTCCGCGCGGGAGGCAGGCCCGCACGGAGAGCCCCGGTGGCCTACGCCGCCGCTCCCCGGGCCTCCCCGCCACCGGTGGGCGGCGTCGCCGTCTCCGGCACCGAACCGCCCTTCGCCGGGAGGTGGTTGAAGACCAGGTTCAACGCGATCGCCGTCAGACAGCCCGCGCTGATACCGCTGTTCATGATCGTCTGGAACCAGTCGGGGAACTTGTCGTACACCGTCGGCACCCCGACCGGCAGCATGCCGACGGCCACGGACACGGCGACCACGGTCAGGTTGTGGTTGTCCCCGAAGTCCACCCGGGCCAGCGTGCGCAGCCCGCTCGCGGCGACCGTCCCGAACATCACCAGCCCCGCTCCGCCGAGGACCGGCGCGGGCACGGCCGCCACCAGCGCGCCCAGCTTGGGCAGCAGGCCGAGCAGGACGAGGATGCCGCCGGCGGTGGCCACCACCCAGCGGCTGCGCACCCGGGTCATCCCGACCAGGCCGACGTTCTGCGCGTACGCCGTGTAGGGGAAGGTGTTGAAGACGCCGCCCAGGACGGTGGAGAGGCCGTCGGCGCGCAGCCCGTCGGCGAGGGAGCGCGGCTCGACCCTGCGCCCGGTCAGCTCGCCGACCGCGATCAGGTCACCCGTCGTCTCCGTCATCGTCACCAAGGCCACCACCAGCATCGACACGATCGCCGAGGCCTCGAAGGAGGGCGCCCCGAAGTGGAACGGCGTGCTGATCCCGAGCCAGTCGGCGTCCTGGACCCCGCCGAAGTCGGTGAAGCCGAACGGCACCGCGACCGCGAGCCCCACCGCGATGCCGGTCAGCACCGCGATCCGGCTCAGGAACACGGGCGCGAACCGCTGCACCGCCAGCACCACGGCGAGGACGAACGCGGCCAGCGCGAGGTTCTTCGGCGCCCCGAAGTCCTTCGCGCCGGCGCCGCCCGCCGCCCAGTTGCCGGCGACCGGCAGCAGCGAGAGACCGATGATCAGGATCACCGTGCCGGTGACGAGGGGCGGGAAGAACCGCAGCAGCCGGCCGAACACCGGGGCCAGCAGCACGATCGCGAGCCCCGCGACGATGACCGACCCGTAGATCGCGGGCAGTCCGCCGCCCGTCGTCCCGATCAGCACCATCGGCGACACCGCCGCGAACGTACAGCCCTGCATGATCGGCAGCCGTACGCCGAAGCGCCGGAACCCGACGCACTGGATCAGCGTGGCGATCCCGCACACCAGCAGATCGGCCGTGATCAGATACGCCAGATCGGCGGGCGAGAGCTTCATCGCCCCGCCCACGATCAGCGGCACGGCCACCGCGCCGGCGTACATCGCGAGCACGTGTTGCAGGCCGAAGGCGGCCAACTGCCGTACGGGGGGCACCTCGTCGACGGGATGAACGGGTGCGGTCGTGGCCATGGGCACTCCTGAGCGGGGCGACATCCGAACAGCACGGGACGGTACGGGGCTTGAACAGATTGTTGATTTCCGGGGTGTTGCCGCTACGTGCAATCGTCAGCGGTCTCTGCCCGGCCCGCGGCCGTCCGCAACGCCGCCCAGTCCGGCAGTTTCACCACGCCCCGCCCCAGCGACGCCCCGAGCTCCGCCTCGGCCCGCTCGATCGCCAGCCACCCCTGCCACCCGACCGGCTCGGCCCCCGCCGCCCTCAGCGGCGGCAGCGCATCCTCCGGCACCGGCGTCCGTACGAGCCGGGAGGCATCCTCCAGCAAGGAGGCCACCGTCTCCTTCGCGCACGGCCGGTTGGTGCCGATCACCCCGGTCGGGCCCCGCTTGATCCACCCCGCCACGTACTCGCCCGGCGCCACCGCGCCCGCGCGCACCACCCGCCCCGCCGTATGCGGCACCGTGCCCCGCGCGGCGTCGAACGGCAGCCCCTCCAGCGCGACCCCGCGATAGCCGACCGACCGCAGCACCAACTGCGCCTCGACCTCCTCGTAGCGACCCGTGCCCGTCACCCCGCCCCGGCCGTCGGGTACGGTCCGCTCGAACCGCACCCCGCCCACCCGGCCCCCGACGGCGAGCAGTTCGACCGGCCGCAGGAAGAAGCGGAGCCGGATCCGCCGCCGTACGTCCCGCGACGGCAGAGCCGTCCAGCCGCGCAGCACCTCCACATTGCGGCGCTGGGCCGCCGGCAGCCCGGACGGATCGCCGTACGCCGGGTCGAGCGCCAGCTCCGCCTCGTCCACCAGCACGTCCGTGTCCGGCAGCGCGCCGAGTTCCCGCAGCTCCTTGGTGGTGAAGCGGGCCTGGGAGGGGCCCCGCCGGCCCACCATGTGGAGGTCCGTGACCCCGCTCGCGGCCAGCGCGGTCAGTGCCGCCTGAGGCATGTCGGTGGGGCTCAGCTCGGCCGCGCCGCGCGCCAGGATCCGGGTGACGTCCACCGCCACGTTCCCCACCCCGACCACCGCCGCCGAGCGGACACCCCGTACGAAGCCCTCGCCGGCCGCGTCCGGATGCGCGCTGTACCAGGAGACGAACTCCGTGGCCGACCAACTGCCGGGCAGCTCCTCGCCCGGGATACCCAGCCGGCGGTCGGCCGCCGCACCCACGCAGTACACCACCGCGTGGTACAGCTCGCGCAGCCGGGCGACCGGCACCCCGCCCGCGCCGATCTCGACCCCGCCGAGGAACCGCACCCGCTCGTGCTCCAGCACCGTCCGCAGGTTCCCCTGGAGCGACTTGATCTTCTCGTGGTCGGGGGCCACGCCGTACCGCACCAGGCCGTACGGGCACGGCAGCCGGTCCAGGACGTCGACGCGCACCTCGGGATCCTGCTGGACGAGGCTCTGGGCGGTGTAGACCCCGCTGGGCCCGGAACCGACGACGGCGACACGCAGCACGGCGTGACTCCTTACCCGCACGACTCACCCGTGCGACGGAGGAGATCGCTGGTGCCTCCAGCATCGCACCGAGAATGCTCCGCTGACAGGGTGCCGTCACTCCGACCCGTGTGCGTGTCCGTTCGTATGGAAAGTGATCATGCGGTTACGTTGCGTGTGTGCTAGAAGCATCTTTCCTTAATCTCTCCGATCGTTCCGCAGAGGACGGGACCGTGTCCGTGTGGCCGGCCTGGGAGGTGCGGGAGAGCGGCGAATCCACCGTGACCTGGTTCGACGTCCGGCTCGCCTTCGCCGACGGGGCCGGTGTGGACCTGCTGGCCGTGGTGTCCGAGGGGAGCGTCTCCATCGAGGACGTCCACGCCCGGCCGCCCCTCTCCCTCGTCGATCTGACGGAGCTCGCGGACTGGATCGAGGGTCCGCTCTTCGACGCGTGCGCGGGCGGCGCGGAGGCGGAGACCCGGGAGATCACCGCCTGGCCGGACGGTCCCCGGCGCGCCCGCCCGGCCTGGCCGCGCGGGGGCGAGGGGTGTCGGCTGGTCGCCCAGGAGTACCGCGCGGCCCAGCGGGAGGGCGTGGACCCCGTCCTCGCGGTGATGTGCGCGACAGGGCACAGCCGCCGCAGGTCCCTGCGCCTGATCGCCCAGGCGCGGGACGCGGGCTATCTGACACCGCGTCACGCCAAACGGTAGGCGCCGCGCCCCGGGGCTCGCTCACCGCATCTGCTGCATCCGGGCGATCTCGCTCGTCTGCTGGGCCACGACGTCGTCCGCCATCTCCTCGATCCGCAGGTTGTTGCCCTGCGCCTTGACCTCGGTGGCCATGGTGATCGCCCCCTCGTGATGCGTGATCATCAGGCTGAGGAAGAGGGCGTCGAAGGACGTGCCGCGCGCCGCGCGCAGCTTCTTCAGCTGGGCCGCGCTCGCCATGCCGGGCATCGTGGTGTGCTCGTGCGCACCACCGGTCTCGGCCTTGTCGTAGGACCCGAGCCAGGCCTTCATGGCCTCGATCTCCGGCCCCTGCGCGGCCGCGATGCGCAGCGCCAGGCGCTTGACGTCGGCCGACTCGGCCCGCTCCGGGACGAGTTCGGTCATCTCCAGGGCCTGGGCGTGGTGCAGGATCATCATCCGGGCGTACGACACGTCCGCCGAGTTGGGGGTGTCGTCCTCGGCCCGCTGCTCGGCCGCCTCCTGGGCGGAGAGCGTCCGGTTCCCCTCGCCCGGCCTGCCCGGCGCGATCACCGAAGGGCCGCTCGCCGCGGCCGACTTGTCCTGCGTACCGGAGTCGCAGCCCGCGAGGGCGAGCACGAGCAGCGCGGCCGTGGCGGTGAGGAATGCGCGGCGGTGGGGCACAACGACCTCCTGGAGCAAGGGGGTTGCGGACCTGGACCTTCCATTTCCGGCTCTGCTGCGAGTCGCCCTTGGGATCTTCGCATCAATGACCGGAAGGAATCATTACGAGTACGTTGCCAGCCTTTGATATGTGCATGATGAAGACGATACTTCAGGGGACCGTGAACCGTTCCACAGGAACGGAAACGAGGGAGGACGCAGTGACCCTGTTGAACGATCCCCGAACGCGGCGCAGACGGCTGGGCGTTACCGCTGCCTGTACCGGGCTCCTGGCCGCGTTGCTCACGGCGGTCCCGGCCGCCGCCACCCCCGACCCGGGGGACGCGCCGGCCGCGGAGCGCGGGATCTCCAGAAGCGCCCAGGCCGAGGCCGCCGCGGCGATCGCCGACGGCGAGATACCCGGACAGGACGAGATCGTCCACTCCGACAACGTCGAGCACCTCACCAACATCCCCAAGGACGCGCTGTCCGGCATCAATTCGGACCTCGCCTTCCAGGGGAAGTACGCCTTCGCCGGCAACTACGACGGCTTCCGCATCTTCGACATCAGCAACCCGAAGGCCCCGAAGACCGTCTCGCAGGTGCTCTGCCCCGGCTCGCAGAACGACATCTCCGTCTCCGGCGACCTGCTCTTCCTCTCCACCGACTCCTCGCGCAGCGACAGCAGTTGCAACAGCACCACGCAGCCCGCGACCGAGAAGTCCTCCTGGGAGGGCATGAAGGTCTTCGACATCAGCGACAAGAAGAACCCGAAGTACGTCGCCGCCGTCGAGACCGCCTGCGGCTCGCACACCCACACCCTGGTGCCCGAGCGCAAGAACGTCTACATCTACGTCTCGTCGTACTCGCCCAGCGCCACCTACCCCGACTGCCGGCCCCCGCACGACGGCATCTCCGTGATCAAGGTGCCGCGCAAGGCGCCCGAGACGGCGGCGGTCGTGAACTTCCCCGTCCTCTTCCCGGGCGAGGGCCCGGACGGCGGCGGCAACCCCGGCTCGCCCACCAACCCGGGCGTGTCCAAGACCACCGGCTGCCACGACATCACCGTGCTCCCGGAGAAGGACCTCGCGGCCGGCGCCTGCATGGGCGACGGCATTCTCTTCTCGATCAAGGACCCGGAGAACCCCAAGGTCATCGACCAGGTCCAGGACAACGTGAACTTCGCGTTCTGGCACTCGGCGACCTTCAACCAGAAGGCGAACAAGGTCGTCTTCACCGACGAGTTGGGCGGCGGCGGAGCGGCCACCTGCAACGCGGCGATCGGCCCGAACCGCGGCGCCGACGGCATCTACGACATCGTCGGCAAGGGCGACAAGCGCAAGCTCGTCTTCCGCAGCTACTACAAGATCCCCCGCCACCAGGCGGACACCGAGAACTGCGTCGCCCACAACGGCTCGCTGATCCCGGTCAAGGGCAAGGACATCATGGTCCAGGCCTGGTACCAGGGCGGCGTCTCGGTCTGGGACTTCACCGACTCCTCCGCCCCGAAGGAGATCGCCTGGTTCGAGCGCGGCCCGCTGAGCACGACGGCGCTGTCGGTGGGCGGCGCGTGGTCGGCGTACTACTACAACGGCTACATCTACTCCAACGACATCGCCAAGGGCTTCGACGTGCTGAAGCTCAGCGACCGGCGCACGGATCCGGCCAAGCGGATCCATCTGCGGGAGCTCAACGTCCAGAGCCAGCCGGACTACTTCGACTGATCCCCGGCGGACGGCTCCGTCGCGAAGTAGCGCGACAGATCCGCCTCACACCTCCCGCCGGGCGCCTCCGCGCCCGGCGGGACCCCCGACTCCCAGTCCAGCCGGTAGCGTTCGAACAGTTCCGCGCGCAACGTGGCCAGTGGCAAAGGCACGTTGGGCAGCACCAGCGCGTAGACGGCGCCCATGAGCTGGGAACGCAGCATCGGATAGTCGTGCTCGACGTCCTGCGAGCCGTGCCGGACGGCGGTCTCCCGCAGTAGCTCGGCCAGCCGCTGCTGCTCAGGACACTGCACGAACCCCTCGGCCTGCAGCAGTCCGGCCATGTGCTGGCGCATCAGCACCGTACGGTCCCGGGCCAGTCGGAGGATCGCGTCGATGGCCCGCGCCATCCGCTCCCGGCCGTCATCGGTGCACGGCTCCCGCTCCAGGGCCTCCTCCAGCGTACGGTGCATCAGCCGGTGCACCGCCGACTGCACCAACTGCCGCTTGCCGGGGAAGTAGTAGGACACCAGCCCGCGCGCCGCACCGGCCCGGTCCGCGATGTCGCCGAGCGTCGTCGCCTCGTATCCCCGCTCGCTCACCAGCTCCAGGGCCGCCTGCAACAGCCGCTCCCGCGAACGTCGCCGCAATTCTTCATTGACCGAGGCGCTGCGCGGGGACATCCTGTAACTCCTGCGTTGACTGGCTATCAGCCAACTATACTCAGCGCATCCCGGACGGCTCCGCACGGAGCGGGTCCGGGCTGCCGCCCGCTCTGGGCGACGCGGGGGATCGTCCAGAGTGGGCGTGCCTCCACCCCGATGGTGGCCTCGGGCTACCGACCTGTGGTGTCGCGGCGGGGCTGTCTCCGTGGCGGGTCACCTTTACGGCGGGCGGGTCGCCCTTGCGGTGGGCGGGTCATGTTTGCGGCGGGCGGGGTCACGCTTGTAGCGGGTCGGCCACCGTCTCGCGGTTCGTCGGCCCGCTCCCGGTGTCCGCCGGACGGCTGTCGGCTGTGTCGGTCGGGCCACCGTTTGCCAGGTCGTCGGCCGACTACCCGTTCCCGGCCTCCCGGGCGCGGCTCACCAGGTTCAGGACCGGCCGGAGTCCGTCCGGCCGGTCGGCCGCCGGGAGATGGTCCACGAAGTGCACCGCGCAGCCCAGCGTCGCCGCCCCGCCGTCCGCCCGCCGGTCGTCCCCGACCATCAGGACCGCGCGCGGATCGACCCCGAGCGCCTCGCAGGCCACCGCGAACAGCCGGGGGTCCGGCTTCTGCACCCCGTGCTCGTACGACAGCACATACGCGTCGACGAACCGGTCGAGCCCGTGCTCGCGGAACACCGGCCGCAGATCCCAGCCGATGTTGCTGACCACGCCCACCGAGACCCCCGACTCCCGCAGCCCGCTCAGCACATCGAGGGCGTCGGGGTACGGCGCCCAGGCCGCCGGCGTCATGTGCCGGTCGTACAGCGCGTCGTGCAGACCCGCATCCGGCAGCACCACCTGACGGGACAGCCCGGTGTACGCCGCCCGATGCGCGGCGGCACTCTCGTCCCGCACCCGCCACACCCCGGCCATCTCCGCGGGCACCCGCCCGGGAGCCGCCCCGCCCGGCAGCGCCCCGGCCACCTCCAGCGCCCGCGCGGTGGCGGTCACCTCGCCCTCCGGCAGCCCGACCCCCGCCTCCTCCAGCACGGCACGCAACCAGGCCTCGGCGGACTCGATTCGGAAGAGGGTCCCGGAGAAGTCGAACAGAACGGCAGTCATGCGCCCGATCCTAGGAACCCCGGGGATCCCGCGGGGCCACGTTCCACACGACGGGCAGCTCCTCCTCGCAGAACACGCAGACGTACACCCCTTCACGCACCACATTGATCTCCCGGCACCGCTCGCACCGCCGGAACACCAGGGCGTGCGTGAACCCCTCGGGCCGTGCGACACCCGCCCGGTCCAGGGCGGCGGCGACCGCCGGCCAGCAGTCGGGGTCGGGGCAGTAGCCGGTGGACTGGTTGCTGACCTCGTGGACCTCCCAGCCCCGCCCGGTGCCACGAAACGAGATCTCGCCCGCGCCGAGCACGTCCCCACCGCCCGCGCAGGCCACGTGCTCGCTGCGCCGTGGGGCCAGACGCAGCCGTCCGTCGAGCCCGACGACGTACGTGTACGGCTCCCCGTCCTCCACCGCGAACGCGGCCAGGTCGGCGAGGCCGCCCACGACGTGTCCCTCGGCGCCCGGTGCGACGGCCCGCCGGATGTCCTCCGGCCCTACGTAGGGATACGGCGGCACGCTCATGGCTGCCGGTGGCGGTGCGCCATGATGGCCACGGTCACCAGCAGGGCGCCCAGGAGCCAGCCGCCGAGGACGTCCGAGGGCCAGTGGACGCCCAGCCAGATCCGGGTCAGGCCCACGCCGATCACGGAGACGACCGCCACCGTCACGGCCGTACGCCATACCGGGCGGCTCACGCCGTGGCGGTGCAGGACCCACAGGAGGAGACCCAGGACCACCGTGGCGGTCAGGGCGTGGCCGGAGGGATACGCCTGGTAGTGGGCGGAGTCGACGGGGTCGGGCCATACCGGGCGGTCCCGGTCCACCGCCGCCTTCAGGCCCTGCTGGACCAGCGTCCCCACCGCCGACGTCACCACCAGCCAGCCCGCCGTCCACCAGGCCGCGTACCGCCACACCAGCCACACCGCCACCGCGGCCCCCAGCAGTCGCATTGTCACCGGATCCCACACCCAGTCCGTGAGGATGCGGCAGGCCTGGGTGACGTCGGGGTCGGCCAGGGCCCAGCGGTGGGTCGTACGGGAGAGGTCGCCGTCGACGGACATCAGCGGGTGCCACGCGGTCGCGACCAGGAGGAGAAGGGCGGCCGAGCACAGGCCGAGAGCCGTGGCGAGGCGGGCGGCCGTGTGCTGGGCCGGCGGACGGGGTGGGGAGTCGACGGACCGGGTGTGCATGATGCGATCCTCGCCGACCCATGGGGTGAGAGGCCAATGCGGGGTGTCGCGGAGCCCGGCCCTGGGGTTTCCGCGAGGTGACGTGTGGGTGTACGGCGTGGGGTGTACGGCGACGCCAACCCTCAGGCCGGCGCCTGCGGTCCGGCTTTCACTCAGCCTGGCGTCCCGGCTTCCGCCCAGCCTGGCGTCCCGGCCTCCGCCCAACCGGGCGGCCCGCCCCCGCCTCAGCCCAGTGCCCGCAGCCCCGGTGCCAGTGCCACCAGCACCGGGATCACCGGCACCAGTGAGGCCGCCGCCGTCAGGCGCAGTCTGCGGGCCGCGGGGAGTCGGTCCGGGGGTGTGAGGAGGCGGTGCACCCGCTGCGGGACGTGGGCCTGCGGGGTGGGGGAGGGGCCGAACACCCCGCGGTCCTCGTTGAGCTCGACCAGCGCCAGCGCGGTGGTCAGCCGGCCGAACCGGCGGGAGGCCATGTCGTCGGCGGCCAGTTCCACCAGCCGGTGCATCTCGTCGCGGAACGCCGCGAACACCGGCACCTGCGGAAACCCGGTCGCCAGCGCGGACGACGAGTGCAGCAGCCAGTGGTGCCGGGCCTGCGCGTGCCCCTGCTCGTGCGCGAGCAGAGCGTCCAGCTGACGCCCCTCCAGGCGCTGCAACGCGGCCGTGGTGACGACGAGTTGGGGCGCGGCCCCCGACAGCCACCAGGCATCGGGCCGCTCGCCCTCCAGGACGACGAGCCGCCCCGCCGCCGGCTCCTCACCCGGCAACAGCGGTGCGCGCAGGCGCAGTTCGGTCCGCCGGACCCGGCTGCGGGTCCGGGCGCGCGCCACCTCCCGTACCAGCATCGCCCCGCTCCACAGCCCGGCACTGGCCAGCGCCACCGCGGTGGCCGCCGCCCAAGGGCCGGTCGGACCCAGGGCGTAGGCCTCCACGACCGCCCGCGGCGCCGGCGCGAAGACATGACCTCGTACCGCCTGCCAGGCCGCCGCCGCGCTCAGCGTCATCGACAGCGCACAGCACAGCAGGACCGCCGCCACCACGCACTGCCAGGCCCACAGCGCGACCACGGGTTCCCGGTCCGGCCAGTCGGCCCGGGCGAGCAGCCGGGGCGCCCCGACCGCGGTCAGGGCGCCGAGCAGCAGCAGGACCGCGGGGACCATCATGAGCAGCACCCTATGAGCGGTGCACCGCCCGGGGGTACGGCTTCTCCCGGCAAAGTGACGCAGGCCACGGCCGAGTTGGGTCAGCCGGGGATCACATCGCCAGCAGCATCGCCACCATCCCGATCCCCATCGACAGCCGGCACGCCCGCGCCAGCTCGGGGCGGTCGCTCCAGCCGACGGCGCCCCCGGCGGACGAGGGCGCCCTCGCGGCTCCATCGGTCCCACCAGTCCCATCAGCCCCACCGACCTCACCGGCCCCACTGGTCCGACCGGCCCCGACGGTGACGGCCGCGCCGGCCACCGGCAGCAGTCGTGCCCCCGAGAGGAGGACGTATCCGGTGAAGTAGACCAGCAGTGCGCCCGTGAGGAGCGGGACGCCGGAGGCCGCCGCACCGTGGGCATGTGCGTGGGGCGGCGCGAGGGCCATGGTGACCGCCATGTAGACCATGGCGGAGGTGCCGACCAGGTGATGCAGATGGTGGGTGTGCGTACGAGCCGCCCACAGGGCCCGCAGCGTGGCCGCGCCGAAGACCGTCGCATGGGCCGGCCAGGCCCACGGGGGCGGGGTGAACACCCCCGGGGGCACCGCCATCACCGCCATCCCGAACCCCATCAGCGCCTCGCCGCCGGCGGCTCTGCGCTGCTCCTCGACACGGCTGCGCATCCGCAGCAGACAGTAGGCGCCGGTCGCCGCACACAGCGTGACCAGCAGCCAGCCGGGCGAAGTAGGTCCGTGCACGCGCACCTCCCGCTCGACGGTCGTGTCGAGAGTTGCGATGCCCACGGGACGCGGCGCGCACGCGGCGCAACGATGTACACGGGGAGCATGCGGGGGAGCACACTGGGTGAGCGATTGCCCGGCGCATATGGCACCCCGTCCGGGGTGCCCGGTCCGCCCGCGGCTCTCCGAGCGGCCCCTGGCTCCGACTGATCTTTCACGAGTAAAACACATGCTAAATTGATGAGCATGCCCGGACCCCGCCTCCCGCTGGCCGGCGTGCTGCGCCTCGGCCGTCCCTCCGACATCTGGTTCAAGCCCGCCCTGAGCGTGGTCGCCGCGGTCGCCCCGCCGAACCTGATCCTGCTGGCCCTAGGCCGGCTCGACCTGGCGGCGTACACCATGGCGGGATCCCTGTGCGCCCTGTACGCCCACAACCGCCCCTACGCCGCCCGCGCCCGGGTCCTCGCCCTGGTGGTCCTGGGCATGACCGGCGGCCTGGCCCTGGCGCTCCTGGCGGCCTCGCTCACCGCGAACCCGGTCCTCCTGGTCACCGTCGGCGCGCTGCTGGCCGCCGCCCAGAAGACGCTCTGTGACGCGACCCGCCTCGGACCGCCCGCCCACGTCGTCCTCACCTTCGTCAGCTCTGCCGCGCTGTTCACACCGCAGACCCTCGGCCAGGTCCCCGGCCATCTGGGCCTGGCACTGGCCGCGGGCGCCTGGTCCTGGATGATCGGCATGGCACCGGGACTGCTGCGCCCGCACGGCCCGGAGCGCCGGGCCACCGCCCACGCCCTGCGCACGGCCGCCGTGTACGTCGCCGCCCAGGGAACGGGGACGCCCGCGGCGCCGCCGCACGGCCCCGCCGGGGCCCGCGCCCGCGCCGCCGCTGCCGCCGCCGTCCACGCGGCCCGGCAGACCCTGCTAGTGCCGCGGCAGGCAACGTTTGCCCCGTCGCGGCGCCCGGCACGCACTCTCACCGCACCGGCCGAAAGCCCAAGTACGTCCAGTACGAGGGCTTCCGGCCGGCACTCCCCCAGAGGGGGGACCCCCAGAGCACGCACCGGACGCCGCTCCTTGACGGGCAAACGTTGCCTGCCGCGGCACTAGCGCCCCGCACCCCGGGCCCGCGGCCCGCCGGCCACGGCAAGGACACCCGTCGCGCCCTGGAACGGCTCCTCGTCCGTGCCGAGACCGCCCTCGCCGCCCCCGCCGACACCGACCCGGAACGCCTGCGCACCTGGGCCCGCGCGCTGCGCGGCACCGGCCCGGTCCCCCGCCCCGACGACCTGCCGGACGACGACGAACTCCTCGGCATCGACGCCGAACCCGCCACCGCACCACCGTCGTTGTGGCACCGGCTGGGCCCGCTCGCCCCCCTCGCGGCCCGCACCGCCCTCGGCTGCGCCCTCGCCGGATACGTCTCCCTCGCCCTCGGCATCGGCCGCCCCTACTGGGCCCTGGTCACCGCCGCGTCCCTCTACCAGGCGAACATCACCCTCACCTGGAACCGCGCCGTCCAGCGCGTCGTCGGCAATCTCGTCGGCGTCCTCGCCTTCGCCGCGCTCGTCCCCCTCGCCCACCTCCACCAGGCGGCCCTGGTCCTGGTCTGCCTCGCCCTCAACTTCGGCGCGGAGGCGCTGATCAGCCGCAACTACTGGCTCGGCAGCGTCTGTGTGATCCCGATGGCCCTGCTCATCACCGAGTTCGCCCACGACCAGGACGCGGGCCGGCTGATGACCGAGCGGCTGGTGGACACCCTCGTCGGCGCGGCCGTCGGCTTCGCCGCCGCGCTCGCCGTCACCAACCGCCGCTCCGGCGCCCGCCTGGAACAGGCCCTGACGGCCGTTGCGGAGGCCCGTGACCGCGCCACGCGCCTCCTGGCGCAGCCCGAGCCCGCCCCCGCCGCGGCCCTGGAGTCCGCCCGCCGCGCCCTCGCCGCCGCGCTGGTGGATCTGCGGGCCGCCGCCGACGCCGCGTCCGGCGAGTGGTGGCGGCGCGCCCTGCCCGAGGAGCGGGTCGTGGCGGCCGAGCGGTCCGGACACCGTACGCTCGCCGCGACGGTACGGCACCGGGGGCTGCTCCCGGGCCGGGACGCGACCACGAGAGCGGAGGGCGTACGGCGATGACGGCGACGCGGGGACCAGCGGTGGCCGGGGACGGGGCGGGGAGGGACACCGTCGCGGCGGTGGTGGGGCAGTGGCAGGCCGTGCGGCCCGATCTCGACACCGGGCCCATGGAGATCATCGGCCGCGTCAACCGCTGCGCCGCCCTGCTCCAGCAGGCCGAGGACGCGCCGCTGCGCCGGGCGGGCCTGAGCCGCCCGGAGTTCGACCTGCTCGGCGCGCTGCGCCGCACCGGCCATGAACTGACCCCCGGCGACCTGGCCCGGGAGACCTTCTCCTCCGGCGCCGCCGTCACCAAACGCCTCAAGCAGCTCACCGAACGCGGCCTGGTGGAACGCCGGGGCGACACCCGCGACCGCCGCGTCGCCCACCTGCGCCTCACGGACGCCGGCCGCGATCTCGTGGACGCCGTCCTCCCCGAGCAACTCGCCTACGAGCGGGCGGTGCTGTCCGCGCTCGACGGCGACCGCCAGGGCGAACTGGCCGGGCTGCTGGGTGAGTTGCTGAGCCGCCTGGAAGGGCACGTAAGCACGCTCCGGGCCTGAGGCGTCAACCAGCTCTTCGTGCAGCGGAGTTCAGCGGAGTTCACCCTTCGTCCCCCGCCCGGTACACCCCGAACACCGCGCCCTGCGGATCCCGCAGTACGGCGATCCGCGGGCCGTCGGGCACGGACGTGGGCTCCATCGGCGCGGTGCCGCCCGCTGCGGTCGCCGTGGCCGTGGAGGCGTCCACATCGGCCACCGCGAAGTACGGCAGCCAGTGCGGCGGCACCTCGGGCGGGAACTTCTCGTCCATCCTGATCATGCCGCCGAAGTCGGCGCCGCCGACCCCCCACTGCAGATAGTTCTCCGACGAGCTCACGGTCCAGCCGAAGACAGTGGTGTAGAAGGTCTCCGCCCGGTCCGGGTCGCGGGTCAGCAGCTCCACCCAGCCGAGCGAGCCGGGCGCGTTGAACAGCCCCGCGCCCGGAAAGGCCCGCGCCTGCCACAGCTGGAACGCGGCCCCGCCCGGGTCGAGGGCGACCACGAAACGGCCCACGTCGAAGATGTCCATCGGGCCCACCAGCACCTTGCCGCCGGCCTCGGTCACCAGCCGTGCGCTGACATCGGCGTCGGTCACCGCGAAGGACACGTTCCAGGCGCACGGCTGCGCCTTCTGGTACAGGGGGGTCAGTGCGGCGACGGCCGCCTCGCCGAGATGCGCGACGGTGTACCCGCCGGCCTCCTGCCGCGGATCCGTCTCCGCACGCCAGCCGAACAGCTCCGCGTAGAACCGCTTCGCCGCCTCCGGATCACTGGTCCCCAGCTCGGCCCAGCAGGGCCCGCCGGGCACGGGCGCGTCGAGCTTCATGGCGTTCCTTCCAGAAAAAGGGGACCCCTCCAGCACGCTAAGCCCGCCTCCGCGCCCTGGCATCCGCTCAGCTTTCGACAGAAGATGTCGGGAACCCCTGGGGATGCGGGGCCCCAGCCGACATGCGGCTCCGCCGCGTGGGCGCGACCAGCCCCAACGCACCCGCACTCGCCCTCGGCGGGCGCGAACCGAGTCGGCAGGCAGCCTCTACAGCCCCGGCCGATACCTGATCGGATGATCCGCCGGCACCTCCACCACCACGATCGGCGTCCCGTCCGGATCCTCGATCCACATCTCCACCAGCCCCCACGGCTCCTTCACCGGCGCCCGCACCACGGCGACCCCCTTCGCCCGCAGCTCCTCGTACGCCGCCGTCACGTCCGCGACCTGCAACCACAGCCGTACGGCAGGCTCCGGCGGCGTCTGGGAGCGCCCGGAGAGCTCCAGGAAACCGCCGCCGAGGAAGTAGACGACCCCGCGCTCCGGCCCCGTACCGAACTCGCGGTAGACCGCCAGGCCGAGCTGCTCGCCGTAGAAGGCACGCGAGCGCTCGGGGTCGGTGGGGCGGAGGAGGACCCTACTGCTGAGTACATGCACCATGCGTGGGGAGCCTAGCCGCCGGCCGCCGAGGCGGGCGGCCGGACGGGCCGGGCGGCGGTGCGGATACGCTCGTCCGAGTCCCAGCCGCGCCACACACCGGAGACCGCCCGCATGGACACCGCCGCCACCGCCCCCACCTTCCGTGACGCCACCGACGCCGATGTGGACGAGCTGGTCGCGCTGGTCGAGTCCGCCTACCGCGGGGAGTCCAGCCGGGCGGGCTGGACCACGGAGGCCGACATCCTCGAGGGGCCGCGCACCGACCCCCAGGGTGTCCTGGAGATCATCGGGTCGGCCGACGGACGGGTGCTCACGGTCGAGCGGGACGGCCGGATCGTCGCCTGCTGCCAGCTCGAACACCGCGGCGACCACGCCTACTTCGGCATGTTCGCGGTCAGCCCCACGGCCCAGGGCGGCGGCCTCGGCAGGATCGTCCTCGCCGAGGCCGAGCGGCAGGCCCGGGAAGGCTGGGGCGCCGCCGAGATGCACATGACGGTGATCTCCGTACGCGACGACCTCATCGCCTGGTACGAGCGCCGCGGCTACCGCCGCACCGGACGGATGACGCCCTTCCCCTACGGCGACGAGCGCGTCGGCATCCCGCGCCGTGCCGACCTGCAGTTCGAGCTGCTGGTCAAGCCGCTGTCCTGACACCGCTCAGGCCGTGAAGCGCCCCGTGCGCCTGATCTCCGGGTAGTCGGTGGTCGCCCCGTCCAGCTCCAGCGCGCGCACCAGCCGCAGCTGGTACTGGGTGTTGACGACCCAGCCGATGATCCGCAGATCCCGTCTGCGGGCCTCCTCGACGATCTCCAGGGTGAGGCGCCGCAGGTTCAGACACACGGTCGTGGCCCCGGCGTCCGCGGCCCGGGAAACGATGTCGAGGCCGAAGCGGCTGCCGATCAGCGCGGTGCGCACGCCGGGGACCAGCCGGGCCATCTCGGCCACCGCCTCGTCGTGGAACGAGGACACCTCCACCCGGCCCACCAGGTCCCGGTCGCGCAGCACCTCGGCCAGCGCCCGCGCCGCCTGCACGTCCTTGATCTCGGCCTGCAGCGGCAGCGTCACGGCGTCCAGGACCTCCTCGAACACCGGCACCCGTTCCCCGCGCCCCGCGTCGAGGGTCTTGAGCTCCGCGAGGGTCTGGTCGGCGATGGGCCCGGTCCCGTCGGTCGTACGGTCCACATCCGGATCGTGCATGACCACCAGGGCGCCGTCCTTGCTCAGATGCAGATCGAGTTCGATCACATCGAGGCCGGCTTCCTCGGCGGCGACGAAGGAGCGGAGGGTGTTCTCGGGCTCGACACCCATGACACCGCGATGACCGATGGTGACGAAGTTCAAGACGGGACTCGCTTCCGTCGACGAGCGGGTGCGCAGATCCGCAGCCTAACGGCCCGGGCTCGTCATGGACACGTGTAGATGCCGTGGGGTGCCTCGTGTACCCACTCTGAACGGAACCAGTCACTCCTCCGGTGTCGGACAGGAAAAACTCACGTGAAACTGTGGGTGCGCAGGATAATTTCCCGTGGCCCCACTTGCTGGAGGAAACCTCGTATGCATACGGTGTCCTTACGTGAGGTTCTCCCGTGGAGGATGGGGCATGACGGAAATTCTTGTGCAGGCGGCGACGGGGGAGCGGGTTCCTCCCGGCGGCAGGGTGGTGGAGCACCCGGCGTGGCCCGTGCTCAAGGGTGCCGTGGAGCGGATCCGCCCCTGGCAGTCCAAGGACGGATCGGTCGACTTCACCGCCGTGGACGCGCCCGGGCGCGCCGAGGCCGAGCGGGCCGTGCAGGACGTGATCGACGCGGTCGGCACGCTGTCCCCGCTGCTCCCGCACGACGCCCACTACCACCGGGCCCTGGTCGAGGACCTGCGGCGCTGGGCCGACGGCGGCTTCGAGGTGCCGGACTTCCTCGACTCGCTGCTGGCCTTCCAGCCCGCCGCGAACCGCGCCGACGGACTGCAGCACCTGGTCGTCTTCCCGATGTACACGCAGAACGGCAACCCGGACCGCAACCTCGAGGCGGTCGTGCTGCGTATGGTCTGGCCCGACTGGCTGGCCGAACTGGAGCGCACCCGCTACGACAACCCGCTGTTCTGCGGCATCAAGTTCGAGGACTTCACCTCCGGCTACGACACCAACTCGGCCGTGCTCTTCCCCGAGACCATCGCCGTCCGTGAGGCGCCGGAACGTTTCTCCTGGGGTGGCATCTTCTGCGACCGCGAGGCCGCCCGCTTCCGCCGGGTCACCGACGCCGCCGTCGGCATCCTGGGCCTGGAGCTCCCCGAGGACATCGCCGCCATGGTCCACGACCAGAAGCGCTGCGAGGAGGCCTTCGTCCTGTGGGACATGGTCCACGACCGCACCCACAGCCACGGCGACCTGCCCTTCGACCCGTTCATGATCAAGCAGCGCCAGCCGTTCTGGATGTACGGCCTGGAGGAGCTGCGCTGCGACCTCACCGCCTTCAAGGAGGCCGTGAAGCTCGAGGCCGACGGCGTCCCGCAGGCCCGTGACGTGCAGTACGCGGTCCTCTTCGACCGTATGTTCCGCTTCCCGGTCACCGGCGAGCGCGTCCGCAACTACGACGGCCTCGGCGGCCAGCTGCTCTTCGCCTACCTCCACCAGCACGGCGTCGTCCGCTGGACCGACAACAAGCTGCACATCGACTGGCAGCGCGCCCCGCAGGTCACCAACGAGCTGTGCGGCGAGATCGAGAAGCTGTACCGCGACGGCATCGACCGCCCGAAGCTCGTCCACTGGTTCGCCGGCTACGAGCTGGTCTCCGCCTACCTCTCCCCGCACCCGGGCTCCCGCTGGGCCAAGGGCCCCGACGCCCTGGATCTGACGCAGCCGCCGCGCAAACTCGTGGATGACGTGCTTCCGGACGAGTTTCCGCTGAGCATGTTCTATGAGGCACTGTCCAAGAAGCTGAAGAACGTGATCGCCTCCACCAAGGGCATCACGGCGGACGGCGCCGAGAGGGTCGCCGCGTGAGCGACCGTACGGACACCGCTCAGCAGGAGGCAAGGATGGGGAACGGCGCTCTCAACGGTGCGGTGATCGCGGTGGCCGGCGCGGGCGGACCCGCCGGCCGTGCGGCACTGCTCCGGCTCGCCCGCGCGGGCGCGACCGTCGTCGGCTCGGACAACGACCCCGAGCGCCTGGCGGAGGCCGTCGACCACGCCCGCTACGAGGCCGGCGGCGCCACCGTCACCGGCGACACCGTCGATCTGCTCGACCTCAACTCCACCCGCGAGTGGGCCACCCGCGTCGAGAAGGACTTCGGCCGCGTCGACGGACTGGTCCACCTCGTCGGCGGCTGGCGCGGCAGCGAGACGTTCGTCAAGACCAGCCTGGACGACTGGGACCTCCTCGAACTGCTGCTCGTCAAGACCGTCCAGCACACGTCACTGGCGTTCTTCGAGGGCCTGCAGCGCAGCGAGCGCGGGCGGTATGTGCTGATCAGCGCGGCCGGCGCCTCGAAGCCCACCGCGGGCAACGCCGCCTACGCCGCGGCCAAGGCGGCAGCCGAGGCCTGGACGCTCGCGCTCGCGGACGCCTTCCACAAGGCCGGGGGTGCCGCCGGACCCACCTCCGCGGCTGCCATCCTGGTGGTGAAGGCGCTGGTGCACGACGCGATGCGCGCGGACCGGCCCAACGCGAAGTTCGCGGGCTTCACCGATGTCACCGACCTCGCCGAGGCGATCGCCGGGGTCTGGGAGAAGCCCGCCCCCGAAGTGAACGGACAGCGTCTGTGGCTCACCGAGAAGCCGTGAACCCCCCGAAGACCGACGCCCGCCGCCATCACGACCCGGACATCCGGGGATTCGCCAGCGACAACTACGCCGGGGCCCACCCGGAGGTGATGGCCGCCCTGGCCCTGGCCAACGGCGGCCACCAGGTCGCCTACGGGGAGGACGACTACACGGAGAACCTCCAGCGGATCGTCCGCAGCCACTTCGGCCCCACGGCCGAGGCGTTCCCGGTCTTCAACGGCACCGGCGCCAACGTCGTCGCGCTCCAGGCGGTCACCGACCGCTGGGGAGCGGTGATCTGCGCCGAGAGCGCCCATATCAACGTCGACGAGGGCGGTGCTCCGGAGCGGATGGGCGGCCTGAAGCTGCTCACCGTCCCCACGCCCGACGGAAAGCTCACCCCGGAACTGATCGACCGGCAGGCCTGGGGCTGGGAGGACGAGCACCGCGCGATGCCGCAGGTCGTCTCGATCACCCAGAGCACGGAGCTCGGCACCCTCTACGCACCGGACGAGATCCGCGCGATCTGCACCCACGCCCACGCGCACGGCATGAAGGTGCACCTGGACGGATCCCGCATAGCCAACGCGGCCGCCTCCCTGGACGTCCCGATGCGGACCTTCACCAACGCGGTCGGCGTCGACATCCTCTCCCTCGGCGGGACGAAGAACGGCGCTCTGTTCGGCGAGGCGGTCGTCGTCCTCAACCAGGATGCCGTCCGCCGCATGAAGCATCTGCGCAAGCTGTCCATGCAGCTCGCCTCGAAGATGCGGTTCGTCTCGGTGCAGCTGGAAGCACTGCTCGCCAAGGACCTGTGGCTGCGCAACGCCCGGCACGCCAACGAGATGGCCCAGCGGCTCGCCGAGGGTGTGCGCGCGGTGCACGGCGTGGAGATCATCCACCCGGTCCAGGCCAACGGTGTCTTCGCCCGGCTGCCGCACGAGGTGAGCCTGCGGCTGCAGAAGCGGTTCCGCTTCTACTTCTGGGACGAGTCCGCGGGCGTCGTGCGCTGGATGTGCGCCTTCGACATCACCGAGGAGGACGTCGACGCGTTCGTCGCGGCGGTCAAGGAGGAGATGGCGCACTGACGCCGGCCCGGCAGGGCTTCATGCATAGATATGCGGCCACCCGAAAAATCATTGACGCTCGGGTGGTCGCGTTTCTATGCTCTCCGATCATGGAGCTGATCCAGGAGAACCCCGACCTGTCCGCTTATCTGGCAGCCGACGAGGTCATCGACCACCATCACCCGCTCGTCCGGGAGACCGCCGCACGGCTCGCCAAGGACGCCATGGACTCGTATGTCTATGCGCGCCTGGCCTTCGAGTTCGTGCGGGACACGATTCCCCACTCGTACGACTCCGGCGACCCGCGCGTCACCTGGCGCGCCTCCGACGTGCTGGAGCAGGCCACGGGCATCTGCTACGCCAAGGCCCACGCCCTCGCCGCGCTGCTGCGGGCCGAGGACATCCCCACGGCGCTGTGCTACCAGCGCCTCAGGCACGACACCGGTGCGGGCCACTGTGTGCACGGACTGGTCGCCGTACGCTTCCACGGCGCCTGGCACCGTCAGGACCCGCGGGGCAACAAACCGGGAGTGGACGCGCGATTCTCCCTGGACGGCGAACAGCTCGCCTTCCTCCCGGATCCGGAGGCGGGCGAGCTGGACTGTCCGACGCTGTACGCGGCACCGCACCCGGCGGTGCTGGACGCGCTCAAGGCCGCCCCGGACCGGGCGCACCTGTGGGAGACGCTTCCGGCCGAGCTGACCTGAGGCGCCTCCCGGCCCGCGTCAGTGGGCCTCGGTCTCCCGCACCTGCTCCGGCGTGGGCGCCGTACCGCCCAGGTGCGCCGGCATCCACCAGGTGTCGTTCGCGTCCTTCGGGCGGACCGGATAGGCGCGCTGGGCGGCCTCCAGCAGCTCCTGGACGCGCTCGCGCAGCTGACGGGTGATCGCGCCCGCGTACTTGTCCTTGGACGCCTCGATCGCCTCACCGACGCGGATGGTGATCGGGGTGTGGCTGCGCTTGAAGTTGCGCGGGTGGCCCTTCGTCCACAACCGCTGCGTCCCCCACACCGCCATCGGGATCAGCGGGACGCCCGCCTCCTGCGCGAGCCGCGCCGCACCCGACTTGAAGCTCTTCAGCGTGAACGACTGGGAGATGGTCGCCTCGGGGAAGACCCCGACGATCTCGCCCGAGCGCAACGAGGCCAGGGCGTGCTGGTAGGCCGCCTCGCCCTGGTTGCGGTCCACCGGGATGTGCTTCATCCCGCGCATCAGCGGACCGGAGATCTTGTGGCGGAAGACGGACTCCTTCGCCATGAACCGAACGAGACGTTTCTGCGGGAGCGCGGCCAGACCGTCGAAGATGAAGTCGAGGTAACTGATGTGATTGCTCACCAGCACGGCGCCGCCCGTGCGCGGGATGTTCTCCGACCCCTTGCAGTCGATCTTCAGATCCCAGGCCTTGAACAACGTCAGGGCGAGGCCGACGGCGGGACGGTAGACAAGCTCTGCCATGGGCGGCGCGGACCCTTCCTTCTACCCGGGAAGGGATTCCCCCTCGGGCAAAGTTACGCAGCCGTAGGTTTACGGCATCTCGCAGATCGTGCCCGAAGAACGGCCGGGGGGCCAGTCCCCGTGCCCGTGCACGACGAGATCCTCGTCACTCCGCCCCCGTGATCCACCTCGGCCTTTTAAGCCGCCTTTACTGCGCGCCCGCCGTCACCCGCCGCACCAGCAGGTACAACTCGCACCCCAGGCAGTACCCGAAAGCGGCATTGAGGAAGGCCGCCGCGAGCGCCGCACCGGTCGCCGCGAGCCCCAGCCAGCCGGGCCCCAGCGCCAGGCCCACCAGCCCCACGCCGGCGAAGACCAGCCCCACCGCCTGCGCGAACCGCGGCGGCTCCGGCGACTCGAACTCCGTCGGCGGCCCGATCCGCGGCCGTACGACCCTGCGGAAAACCCAGCCGTACGGCGAACGCCCCACCCCGCCCGCGGCGCCCAGTGCGAACGCCAGCGTCTGCCAGGCCAGCAGCCACACGCTGCCGGTCACCAGAACGACCGCCAGTACTACGGTCGTGACGGCGGCCCCGAGGCGCGGGCCCCTCACATCGATGTCCATGGATCGAGCATTCCTCAGAAGAAACGATTCTTGGTGCGGGGAATCTTTGCAGTCTCATGAACGCTGGAGCAGCTGGTGACCGGACTGGTGGTGTGCGTGACGGTGCTCGCGGCGGCGAGCGCCTACGGAGTGCTGCAGCGGCGGCGGAGCGGGAGGGTGCGCGTGCGCGGGCGCGACGACGGAAAGCGGCTCGGATCCGACCGGCTCGGCGGCGAACTGGGGGAGCGGGCCACGCTCGTGCAGTTCTCCAGCGCCTTCTGCGCCCCCTGCCGGGCCACCCGCCGCGTCCTCGGCGAAGTCGCGGACATGGTCCCCGGGGTTGCCCACATCGAGATCGACGCCGAGGACCACCTGGACCTCGTCCGCGAGCTCGACATCCTCAAGACCCCCACCGTCCTGGTCCTCGACGCCGACGGCCGGATCGTGCGCCGCGCCACCGGACAGCCCCGAAAGGCCGACGTGATCGCCGCTCTGGGGGAGGCCGTGTGACCCGCCACCAGGTGATGCCCAGGCACCTTCCAGTTTCCGGAACGTACTTGACTGGACACGCCACCCATCGTCAGCCTGACCACATGCCTGAGGAACTCCTTCTCCACGGACGGGTCCACGTCGACCTGGTCCGTACCGCGAGCGCGCGCTGTCCGGGCCTTTGACCGCCCCCGGACCTTCCCGCCGCCGCTCCCTCCAGAAGGACGACAACTCCATGACGGCCTCGCTCGACCTCGGCACCGCCCAGCTCGCCTCCCCCGACCTCCTGCGCTCCGTCTTCCGGCGGCACGCCGCCGGAGTCGCCGTGATCACCGCTCCGGGTGCCACCGGCCCGGTCGGCTTCACCGCCACCTCCCTCACCTCCGTCTCCGCCGAACCCCCGATGCTCTCCTTCGGCGTCGGCACGGGCGCCTCCAGCTGGCCCGCGATATCCCGGGCGGAGCACGTGGGTGTGCATCTGCTCGGCGACCACCAGCAGGAGCTGGCCGCCACCTTCGCCCGCAGCGGCGCCGACCGCTTCGGCGCGCCCACCGCCTGGCGCGAGGGCCCCGAGGGTGTCCCCGTCCTCGACGACGTCCTCGCCTGGCTGGTCTGCCGGGTCGTCGCCCGCGTTCCCGCCGGCGATCACCGGATCGTGCTGGCCGAGGTGATCCTGGGCGACCCGGCGGGCGCGGGCCGGCCGCTGCTCTACCACCAGGGCCGGTTCACCGCTCTGCGGGATTGATCACTGTCCGGCTCTCCTGCGAAGCCGTCGAGTTCCGGTTACGCTGCGTTGCAGAGGTCACAGTTCAAAGCGCTTGCTTAGCGGGCAGGAACTGGGTGTACTGACGAGTAATATTTCGTTCGGAGCGCGGGCCGCCCCGATCGGGATCGGCCGCTTGTGGCGCCTATGCTGCCTGAAAGAAGGCAGCCGAGAACTGACGATGCAGTAGGAGAGCCGGCGTGAGCTTGAGGATCGTTGTCACTGTGAAGTACGTGCCCGACGCCACTGGCGACCGGCACTTCGCCGATGACCTGACCGTCGACCGGGACGACGTGGACGGCCTGCTCTCCGAGCTCGACGAGTACGCGGTCGAGCAGGCGCTGCAGATCTCCGAGAACTCCGACGACGACGTGGAGATCACCGTTCTCACGGTGGGCCCGGAGGACGCCAAGGACGCGCTGCGCAAGGCGCTGTCGATGGGCGCGGACAAGGCGATCCACGTCGAGGACGACGACCTGCACGGCACCGACGCCATCGGCACCTCGCTGGTGCTGGCCAAGGCGATCGAGAAGGCCGGCTACGACCTGGTGATCTCCGGCATGGCCTCCACCGACGGCACCGCCGGCATCGTCCCGGCCCTGCTCGCCGAGCGGCTGGGCGTCCCGCAGGTCACCCTGCTCTCCGAGGTCTCGGTCGAGGACGGCACGGTCAAGGGCCGCCGCGACGGCGACGCCGCGAGCGAGCAGCTCGAGGCGTCGCTCCCGGCGGTCGTGTCGGTCACCGACCAGTCGGGCGAGGCCCGTTACCCGTCCTTCAAGGGCATCATGGCGGCCAAGAAGAAGCCGGTCGCCGCCTGGGACCTGTCCGACCTCGACATCGAGGCGGAGGAGGTCGGCCTGGACGGCGCCTGGACCAAGGTCGAGGACGCCTCCGCGCGCCCGGCCCGCACCGCCGGCACGATCGTCAAGGACGAGGGCGAGGGCGGCAAGCAGCTCGCCGAGTACCTCGCGAGCCAGAAGTTCATCTAAGGCTCGACACGCCGACCGCCCCCTCAACTTCGTTTCGCAGGAGAGCAATCCCATGGCTGAAGTCCTCGTCTACGTCGACCACGTGGACGGTGCCGTCCGCAAGCCGACCCTGGAGCTGCTGACGCTGGCCCGCCGGATCGGCGAGCCCGTCGCCGTCGCGCTCGGCGCCGGTGCGGAGAACACCGCCGCCGCGCTCGCCGAGCACGGCGCGACCCGCGTCCTCACCCACGACGCGTCCGAGTACGCCGACTACCTCGTCGTACCGAAGGTGGACGCGCTGCAGGCCGCCGTCGCCGCCGTCTCCCCGGCCGCCGTGCTGGTCCCCTCCTCCGCCGAGGGCAAGGAGATCGCCGCCCGTCTGGCGCTGCGCATCGGCTCCGGCATCATCACCGACGCCGTCGACCTCGAGGCCGGCGACGAGGGCCCGGTGGCCACCCAGTCGGTGTTCGCCGCGTCCTTCACCACCAAGTCCCGTATCGCCAAGGGCACCCCGGTCATCACCGTCAAGCCCAACAGTGCCGCCGTCGAGGCCGCTCCGGCCGCCGGCGCGGTCGAGGCCCTCGCCGTCACTTTCTCCGCGCAGGCCACCGGTACCAAGGTCACCGGCCGCACCCCGCGCGAGTCGACCGGGCGTCCGGAGCTGACCGAGGCCGCGATCGTCGTCTCCGGCGGTCGTGGCGTCAACGGCGCGGAGAACTTCGCGATCATCGAGGCGCTCGCCGACTCCCTGGGCGCGGCCGTCGGCGCCTCGCGCGCCGCCGTCGACGCCGGCTGGTACCCGCACACCAACCAGGTCGGCCAGACCGGCAAGTCCGTCTCGCCGCAGCTCTACATCGCCAACGGCATCTCCGGTGCCATCCAGCACCGCGCCGGCATGCAGACCTCGAAGACCATCGTGGCCGTCAACAAGGACGCCGAGGCCCCGATCTTCGACCTCGTCGACTACGGCATCGTCGGCGACCTCTTCGACGTCGTCCCGCAGCTCACCGAGGAGATCAAGGCCCGCAAGGGCTGATCACCCGATCGGCGCAGTCGCCCGAGGCCCCTGTGACCCCCGCGGTCACGGGGGCCTCGGGCGTTCACTTCAGGCTCACCGACGCCAGCACCGGCAGATGGTCGCTCGGATAGTGGCCGTTCACGGTGAAGGGGTCGGCCCACGCCCGGTGGACCGTCACGTCGGGGGTCGACAGTATCCAGTCGATGCGGTCGCCGTCGGGCTTGAGCCTCTTCCAGCCGTTGAACGTCCCGAACAGCGGACCGTTCTCCCGCGCCGTGTCCCAGGTGTCGACGAGTCCGGAGTCCAGCAGGGCGGCGTAGGCCTCGTCCGTGTGGGCGACGGCGTTGAAGTCGCCGGTCAGCAGGACCGGACGGGAGGGGCCGAGCCCGCTGATCCGCTCGGCTATCAGCCTGGCCGCCCGCACGCGCGCGTACTCGCTCCGGTGATCCAGATGGGTGTTGAGCACATGGAACTCCCGTCCCGGGTCCTGCCGGTCGCGGAAGAGAACCCGGGTCACCAGCCGGGGGAAGGCCGCCCCCCAGGTGTTGGAGCCCGGCACGTTCGGCGTGTCGGAGAGACGGAACACGTCGTGTTCGAGGGGCTCGAGCCGACGGACGTCGTAGTAGATCGCCACCGACTCCTCGTCACCGCTGCCCGGGGTGCCGATCCAGTCGTAGTGCGGGCCCATGTCGGCCCACACGGCCTGGAGTTGCCGGAACTGCCCCTCCTGGGTGCCCATGACATGCGGCGCGGTCCTCTGTAACAGCGCCCGCATCACCGGGCGGCGGTGGACCCAGCTGTTGCCGTCCTGGTCGACCGGGACCCGGAGGTTGAACGTCATGATCTTCAGCGGGGCCACGGGGTGCGGCCTCCGGGCCCGTGCCGGGGCCGATCCGCGCGGCTCGGCGGCCCCGACCGCGGCGAGCAGAGGCACCCCGACGGCTGCCGCGACCATCGTTCTCAGTCCCGTCCGCCGCGTCGGTCCCGCGGTGCCTGTCATGTGTCCCCTCTCGCCCCGTGAGCCAGGATGAAGGTGTGCGGGTCTGTGCGGAAGAGGGTGAAGGTGCGGAAGTGATCACACAGAACCATGGCTCCGTGCTCGCCCGGGGCACTCGGTGTGCGCGAGATGACCAGGGCGTGGACGGGGTGTTGACCCGCCGGAATGTCCACGGATAACTTCACTCTACGGACTATTGATTCCGCTATACGGAAAACTGGAGGGTGCGGGATGGGTCAGGGCCAGCAGGAGACGGTGGCGACGAGCCTCGCGGGCGCCGTCAGCGAAGAGATCAGCGCTTCCCTCGCCCCCGTCGACGCCGAACTCGACCGCCGCTACCCCGGCGACCCCGGCACCCGCCAGCCCGTCCACACCGTCTACGTCCCCGCGGACACCTTCGCCGGCGACACCATCCGCTCCTGGGGCGACCGCGCCCTCGCCGCCCTCGACGAACACGCCCCCGACGCCGCCACCTTCGCCGCCTGCCTCGGCCTCTCCGACGAACTCGCCGAACCCGTCCACGCACGCGTGCGGGCCAAACTGGAGCGCGAGCCGGTGGAAGACCTGCGCATCGACTTCGAGGACGGCTACGGTCCCCGCCCCGACCCCGAGGAGGACGAGACCGCCGCCCGCGCCGCCCGGCTCGTCGCCGAGGCCCACGCCAAGGGCACTGCGGCCCCGTACATGGGCATCCGCATGAAATGCATGGAGGCCGCCGTCCGCGACCGCGGCATCCGCACCCTCGACATCTTCCTCACCGGCCTGCTCGCGGCCGGCGGCCTGCCCGAAGGCCTGCTGCTGACCCTGCCGAAAGTCACCTACCCCGAACAGGTCACCGCCATGGTGCGGCTCCTGGAGGCCTTCGAGAAGGCACACGGCCTCACACCCGGCCGGCTCGGCTTCGAGATCCAGATCGAGACCAGCCAGGCCATCCTCGCCACCGACGGCACCGCGACCGTCGCCCGCATGATCCAGGCCGCCGAGGGCCGCGCCACCGGACTGCACTACGGCACCTTCGACTACAGCGCCTGCCTCGGCGTGTCCGCCGCCTACCAGGCCAGTGACCACCCGGCCGCCGACCACGCCAAGGCGGTCATGCAGGTCGCCGCGGCCGGCACCGGCGTCCGCGTCTCGGACGGCTCCACCAACGTCCTGCCCGTCGGCCCGACCGCGCGGGTCCACGACGCCTGGCGGCTGCACTACGGCCTCACCCGCCGCGCCCTGGCCCGCGCCTACTACCAGGGCTGGGACATGCACCCCGCCCACATCCCCACCCGCTACGCGGCCGTCTTCGCCTTCTACCGCGAGGGGTACGCCCAGGCCGCCGAGCGCCTCGCCCGGTACGCCAACCGGACCGGCGGCGACGTGATGGACGAACCGGCCACCGCCAAGGCCCTCAGTGGCTACCTGCTGCGCGGCCTGGACTGCGGCGCCCTCGACCTCGCCGAGGTGACCGACGCGACCGGGCTGTCCCGGGCGGCCCTGGAGGGCTTCGCGGCCCCTCGACGAGGCGATCTCACGGCTTCGGCACCCTAGGGCGTGTCCGCAAAGTCCCGTCGTCCGCCCGAAGGGCGGGCCGTGCGGCGTCTGGTGCGCGCTCTCGGCGTGCCGGGGCGGAGACCCTCGTACTGGATGTACTTGGGGCTTCGTCCGGCGCGGCGGGTGGGGGTGCCCCCTCTGGGGGAGAGTGCCAGGCGTCGCGGGGCTGGGGGTACCCCCTCTGGGGGAGGGACTTTGCGGACACGACCCAGGGCCCCGCAGCCCTCAGGGGCTACTCCTCGGAGAACGTGTACGGGCGCGTGATGATCTCCATCCCGTGCCCGGCCGGATCCATGAAGTACAGGCCCCGGCCGCCGTGGTGACGGTTGATCTCACCCGGCTGCTTCCCGTGCGGATCCGCGAAGTACGTGATCCCCGCCGCCTGGATCCGGGCGAACGCGGCGTCGAACTCCTCGTCCGAGACGAGGAACGCGTAGTGCTGCGTCACGATCGACTCCGCCGGCACCGTGACGAAGTCCAGGGTGACCTTGTTGGTGGTGTCGACGGGGACGAACGGGCCCCATTCCGTTCCGACCTCGAGCCCGAGGATGTGGGCGAGGAACTCGGCGGACTCCCGGTTGTCACAGGAGTGGACGATGGTGTGGTTCAGTTCTATGGACATGTGTGGAATGCCTCCGCAAGGCAATCTCACGGGCACCTCCATGCCTCACCCGGCCGGTGACCGACACGCGATGCCGTACTCCGATCCTAGCCGCACCGCAGATCCTCCAGCCCGGAACACGTCACCCGCTTCTCCTCCGCGAACAGCCGCGTACCCCGCTCGCAGAGCCGCACGTCGGCCCTGGCCCGGGCCACGAACTCCTCCGGCGTCGCACCGAACAGCCGTCTCAACGCCGGTGATTCCACAAGGAGTTCGGCGATGAGCACACGCTGGCCCGGGTGGCTGCGCGGGGAGCCGCCGCCGTTGTGCAGGACACCGTGCCGATTCACGTACGAGAACACGTCGTCGAGCACCTCGCCGCTCTCCAGCTCGACCCGGAACCGCGCTGCGGGCAGGACGACCCGGTCGTAGTTCGGCTCGGTCGCGTCGACGGCGGCGAGCTGCTCGTCGTCCAGCCAGATGACGAACAACTCCCGTGCGGTGCCGGGGGAGTCGACCGGAGAGGCGGACATGTATCCCAGACGGCTGACGTGCGCCGAGACGCCGACGTCGATACCCGTCACCCGGGTCCGCACCATCGGGACCGGGGACGTGATCCCCAACACGGCCATCTTGTACCGCAGTTGCCCGGCAGAGGCGTTGGAGCCGACGGCCAGGACCGGGCTGCGCCCGGGATGCGTGAGCCGGTCCAGGGGCAGCAGCAGATCACCGGCGAGCAGGCCCGACTCGGCCGGCCACACACCCGGGTAGATGAGCGGATGGTCGCGCGGCGCACGGGCCAGACCCAGCGCCTCCAGCGTGCGGTGCTCCTGGCGTTCGTCCATCTGTGCCCAGTCTGCCTCAGTCCGCGGGCGCCAGCTCGCCCGAACCGCGCATCACCAGCCGGGTCGGCAGCTCGATGCGCTCCGGGACGACGAGCGTGCCCTCCAGCTGCCGGAACAGCCGCTCCGCGGCGGTCCGGCCGAGCGCCGCCGCGTCCTGCGCGACCACGGTCACCCCCGGCTGCAGCAGATCCGCCAGCTCCAGGTCGTCGAAGGCCACCAGCGCCACCCGGCGGGACCGCTCCGCGAGGACCCGGATCGCGGTGACCGTCACCCGGTTGTTGCCCGAGAACACCGCCGTGACCGGCTCGGGACCGGACAGCATCTCCTCGGCCGCCCGGCGCACCCGGTCCGGATCGGTGGTGCCCAGCGAGACCCAGGCGTCCGCGACCTCTGTCCCCGCGTCCTCCATCGCCGTCCGGTAACCGCGCAGCCGCTCCGCGGCGGTGTGGATGCGCGGCATGTCACCGATGAAGCCGATCCGCCGGTGCCCGTGCGCGATGAGATGGGCCACGCCCGCACGCGCCCCGCCGAAGTTGTCCGACAGCACGCAGTCGGCGTCGATCTGCCCGGCCGGCCGGTCCACGAACACCGTCGCCACGCCCGCCTTGATCTCCGGCTCCAGATACCGGTGGTCGTCACCGGCCGGGATCACCACGAGCCCGTCCACCCGCCGCGCGCACAGCGCCAGCGCCAGCTCCTGCTCACGGTCCGGGTCCTCGGCGCTGGAGCCGTTGATCAGCAGCGCCCCGTGGGCCCGGGCCACCTCCTCCACCGCGCGGCTGAGCGGGCCGTAGAACGGGTCCGCGAGATCCTCCAGGACCAGACCGATGCTCGCGGTACGGCCCTTGCGCAGCACCCGCGCGCTGTCGTTGCGGCGGAAGCCCAGCGCGTCGATGGCCTCCTGGACGCGGCGCTCCGTCTCGGGGGTCACCCCCGGCTCGCCGTTCACCACCCGGGAGACCGTCTTGAGTCCGACCCCGGCGCGTGCCGCGACATCCTTCATGGTGGGACGGTTGCCGTAACGGCTGTCGGGGCGGCGCGGCGTCTCGGGCACGATGCGGAGTCCTGTTCCTGTCGTCCACGGGACGGCGGCCACGGCGGCGATCGGAAGACGACACCGGTGGGGTGGATGGGTCCCTGGATTTGTATGAGGATGTGGCGTCGAGCATAGAGCCTGGACAACGTTGTCAGATGCGAGAGAGACTGTCCAGCGACAAACTCCGGCCCACGTCCCCCACCACAGGCCGGCCGGCCCCTTTTCCAAGGTTGACGGGGAGAACCGAGACTTGATGCAGACCGACCTCGTGGCCGCGCTCGACATGGGCGGCACCAAGATCGCCGGAGCTCTGGTGGACGGCGACGGCACGATCCTGGTCCGTGCGCAACGGCCCACGCCCGCGCAGGAGGACGGCGACACCGTGATGGCGGCCGTCGAGGAGGTGCTCAAGGAGCTGACCGCCTCGCCGCTGTGGCCGCGCGTGTACGCCGTCGGCATCGGCAGCGCCGGCCCGGTGGACGCCTCCGCCGGCACGGTCAGCCCGGTGAACGTGCCCGGCTGGCGCGACTTCCCGCTCGTCGACCGCGTCCGTGCCGCGACCGGCGACCTGCCGGTCGAGCTGATCGGCGACGGCGTGGCGATCACCGCGGCCGAACACTGGCAGGGCGCCGCCCGCGGCCACGACAACGCCCTGTGCATGGTGGTCTCGACCGGGGTCGGCGGCGGCCTGGTCCTCGGCGGACGCCTGCACCCGGGCCCCACCGGCAACGCCGGCCACATCGGCCACATCAGCGTCGACCTCGACGGCGATCCCTGCCCGTGCGGGGCGCGCGGCTGTGTGGAACGCATCGCCAGCGGCCCCAACATCGCCCGGCGCGCCCTGGAGAACGGCTGGCGGCCCGGCCCCGACGGCGACACCTCCGCGGCCGCCGTGGCCACCGCCGCCCGCGCGGGGGACCCGGTGGCCGTCGCCTCCTTCGACCGCGCCGCCCAGGCCCTCGCCGCCGGCATCGCCGCCACCGCGACCCTCGTCGAGATCGACATCGCGGTGATCGGCGGGGGCGTGGGCAAAGCCGGCGACATCCTCTTCGCACCGCTGCGCCGGTCGCTGGCCGACTACGCCACCCTCTCCTTCGTCCAGCGCCTGACGGTGGTCCCGGCCCAGATGGGGACCGACGCGGGGCTGGTGGGGGCGGCCGCGGCGGCACTGGCGCGGGCCGGGGCCGTACGGGTGTGAGGGCCTGCCCCGCAAGAACGTTCAGGCGGGCCGTGCGGCGGGAGGTGAACGCGGTCCGGGCGTGACCTCCATCCGGTCCGGCCGTTGGAGTGGGCATGAAGAAGCGCAGCATGCTCGCCATCGCCTCCCTCGCCACCGGGTTCGTCGTCGCGGCCATCACCCCCTCCCACGGCCTGGGCGCCGACGACCTCGACGACCTGAACGTCCGCGACACCGTCGGCAGCCTCGACCACACCATCGCCAGCGACAGCCTGGCGATCGAGGACAACGCCCTGGGCCAGGGCGACTGACGGCGGGCGCGGCACGCCGGACGCAGCGGGCCGTGGCGCCGGTGCCCCTTCGCGGGAGCACCGGCGCCACGGCCTTCGTGCGCCCTCTTCCCGGAGGTGGTTTCCGTGGCAGGGTGGAGCGGGCAAGCCACAGGGGGCCAACAGAAGAGGGGGACATGTGACCGTCGTTTGGATCAACGGCGCGTTCGGTGCGGGCAAGACCACGACCGCACGGGAACTGATCGACCTGATCCCGAACAGCACGCTCTTCGACCCCGAGGTCATCGGCGGAGCGCTCCCGCACCTGCTGCCGCCCAAGCGCCTCGCGGAGGTCGGCGACTACCAGGACCTGCCGATCTGGCGCCGGCTCGTGATCGACACCGCGGCCGCGCTCCTCGGCGAGGTCGGCGGCACCCTCGTCGTCCCCATGACCCTGCTGCGCCAGGAGTACCGCGACGAGATCTTCGGTGGTCTCGCCGCTCGCCGCATACCGGTCCGCCACATCCTCCTCGCCCCGGCGGAAACGATCCTGCGCGGGCGTATAGCCGGCCGGGAGGTCCCGCCCGACCTCCCCGACGGCGAGATACGCGTCCGCCAGTGGTCCTACGACCACATCGAGCCCTACCGCGCCGCCCTCGCCTCCTGGCTCACCACCGACGCCCACCTGGTCGACACCAGCCACCTCACCCCGTACGAGACCGCCGTCCGCATAGCCGACGCGGTCGGCACCGGGACCGTGCCCGCCTGCGACATCGTCCAGACCCCCGAACCCACCGGCGAGACCCTCGCCTCCGGCGTGCTGCTCTTCGACGATCAGGACCGGGTGCTGCTCGTCGACCCGACCTACAAACCCGGCTGGGAGTTCCCCGGCGGGGTCGTGGAACCCGGCGAGGCACCCGCCCGCGCCGGGATGCGCGAGGTCGAGGAGGAGACCGGCGTCCACCTGGACGACGTACCCCGGCTGCTCGTCGTCGACTGGGAACGGCCCACACCCCCCGGCTACGGCGGACTGCGCCTCCTCTTCGACGGCGGCCGGCTCGACGCCGCGGCCGTCGCAGGGCTGCTGCTGCCCGGCCCCGAACTGCGCGGATGGCGCTTCGTCACCGAGGCGGAGGCGGCGGATCTCCTGCCGCCGGTCCGCTACGAGCGGCTGCGCTGGGCGCTCAGGGCACGGGAGCGCGGCGCCGCCCTGTACCTGGAGGCCGGGGTTCCGGTCGGCTGAGCCCACCTCGGCCGAGCGCACGCCGCACCTCCTGCGCCGGGAACGGAGCCGAACGGCTCCCCTCCACCAGCCTGCGCCGGAACTCCTCCATCACGACCGCGACCGGGGCGTGGCGGCGCAACAGCGAGGCCGCGCCCTCGGGGACCCCTGCGACCGAAGGCCCTCCGGGCAGGCACGCACGAAGGCCTCACGCTCCTCGCGTCCTGGTGTACGGCGAGGAAGTCCCGTTCCCGGAGGCCGAGCCGGAACCGGGCGGACACGGCGAGGCCGTGGTCGGCCGCGTGGTAGAGCCGCCGCCCGTCGGTGGATGTTGCGGAATGCGCGTCGAAGTGGAGGAGCCGACGCTCACGGAGGAAGGACGCGAGGGCCGACAGCTCCCGGTCCACCAGCGCGCACGCCGCCTCCGCCGCCGCGTCCGACGTACGCAACCGCGCCGCCAGCCAGTCACGGAGGGTGCCTGGGACGTACGGCCCCTCTTCCGTCACAGGAACGGTACGTGTCCGCTCATCCTGCCGCGTAGTTCCGCAAGAACAGTGCTTCCGCCACGGACAGGCGCTCCAACTCCTCCGGCGACACGCTCTCGTTGACCGCGTGGATCTGGGCCTCCGGCTCGCTCAGACCGATGAGGAGGATCTCCGCGGCCGGGTACAGGGCCGCGAGGGTGTTGCACAGCGGGATCGAGCCGCCCTGGCCCGCGTACTGCATCTCCTGGCCCGGGTAGGCGACGGCCATCGCGTCGGCCATCGCCGCGTACGCCGGGCTGGTGGTGTCGGCGCTGAACGGCTGGCCCTGGCCGATCTGCTCCGTGCTCACCCGCGCACCCCACGGCGTGTGCGCCTCCAGGTGCGCCTGGAGCAGCTTCGTCGCCTCGGCCGCGTCCACGCCCGGCGGCACCCGCAGGCTGATCAGCGCACGGGCGCTCGCCTGCACGGACGGTGTGGCGCCGACCACCGGAGGACAGTCGATGCCGAGCACGGTGACGGCCGGGCGGGCCCAGATCCGGTCCGCGACCGTGCCGGAGCCGATCAGCCCGACGCCGTCCAGCACCTTGGCGTCCCGACGGAACTGCTCCTCGTCGTACTGCAGCCCCTGCCACCGCGCGTCACCGGTCAGCCCGTCGACCGTCGTCGAGCCGTCCTCGGCCCGCAGCGAGTCCAGTACGCGGATCAGCGCGCCCAGCGCGTCGGGGGCCGCGCCGCCGAACTGCCCCGAGTGCAGGTTGCCCTCGAGTGTGTCGATCTTCACGCGCAGCATCGTCATACCGCGCAGGGTGGAGGTGGCCGTGGGCAGACCGACGCGGAAGTTGCCCGAGTCGCCGATCACGATCGCGTCGGCTTCCAGCAGCTCCGGGTGCTGCTCGGCGTACCGCTCCAGACCGCCCGTGCCCTGCTCCTCCGAACCCTCCACGATCACCTTCACCTGCACCGGGACACCGCCGTTCGCCTTCAGGGCGCGCAGCGCGAGCAGATGCATGATGAAGCCGCCCTTGCAGTCGGCGGTGCCGCGCCCGTACCAGCGGCCGTCGCGCTCGGTCAGCTCGAACGGCGGGGTGGTCCAGCCCGACTCGTCCAGCGGCGGCTGCACGTCGTAGTGCGCGTAGAGCAGAACCGTCCGCGCGCCCTCCGGGCCCGGCAGACGGCCGTACACCGACTGCGTGCCGTCGGGGGTCTCGAGCACGGCCACGTCCTCGAAGCCCTCGGCCCGCAGCGCGGCCGTGATCCAGTCGGCGGCGGCCTCGCTCTCGCTGCGCGGGAACTGGTCGAAGTCCGCCACCGACTTGAAGGCCACCAGCTCGGTGAGCTCCGCCTTCGCCCTGGGCATCAGCGAGGCGACGGTCTCGGCGACCGGATTCGACGACATGGGCACGCTCCTTGTGGGTGCGACGTTGTACAGGGTGGCACGGGTCCGTTCGAGGGACCGTGCGAGCGTACGCGCTGCCGGGATGGGGTCGCGCACCTCGCCGATCTTTCCACAGCGGACTGTCATCGGGCCGTGACGATCTCCGCCGTAGGATGCGGGGGACAGGTGCGGCAGGCGGCTTGATCGGGAGCAGTAGACCATCGTGAGCAGCGAGAACTCTTCGGCGGACGACGTGCGGCAGGTGTGGGACGTCGTCGTGGTGGGCGCGGGACCCGCGGGGGCTTCGGCCGCCTATGCGGCGGCGGTCACAGGACGGCGCGTGCTGTTGCTGGAGAAGGCGGAGCTGCCCCGCTACAAGACGTGCGGCGGCGGCATCATCGGCCCTTCGCGGGACGCGCTGCCACCCGGCTTCGAACTGCCCTTCCGCGACCGGGTGCACGCGGTGACCTTCTCCAACAACGGGCGCTTCACCCGTACCCGCCGCTCGCGGCAGATGCTGTTCGGGCTGATCAACCGGCCCGAGTTCGACCAGCAGCTGGTCGAGCACGCGCAGAAGGCGGGCGCCGAACTGCGCACGGGCGTCACCGTCACCCGTGTCGAGCAGCACGGCTCGGCGGTGCCCGACCGGCGCACGGTGGCGATCGTCCTGCAGGGCGGCGAGACCCTGCTGGCGCGCGCGGTGGTGGGCGCGGACGGCAGCGCCAGCCGCATAGGGGCGCACGTCGGCGTGAAGCTCGACCAGGTCGACCTGGGCCTGGAGGCGGAGATCCCGGTCCCGGACACCGTCGCCGAGGACTGGAAGGGCCGCGTCCTCATCGACTGGGGCCCGATGCCCGGCAGCTACGGCTGGGTGTTCCCCAAGGACGACACACTGACGGTCGGTGTGATCTCCGCGCGCGGCGAGGGCGCCGCCACCAAGCGGTATCTCGAGGACTTCATCGGGCGGCTGGGCCTGGCCGGCTTCGAGCCGAGCATCTCCTCCGGCCATCTCACCCGCTGCCGCGCCGACGACTCGCCGCTCTCCCGCGGGCGCGTGCTGGTCTGCGGGGACGCGGCGGGCCTGTTGGAGCCGTGGACCCGCGAGGGCATCTCCTTCGCACTGCGCTCGGGCCGGCTCGCGGGTGAGTGGGCGGTCCGCATCGCTGAGGCGCACGACGCGGTGGACACCCGCCGCCAGGCCCTGAACTACGCCTTCGCGATCAAGGCGGGCCTCGGCGTGGAGATGGCCGTCGGCAAGCGGATGCTCGCGGCCTTCGAACGCCGCCCCGGCCTCTTCCACGCGGCCCTCACCGGCTTCCGCCCGGCCTGGCGCGCGTTCGCCGACATCACCCGCGGCCGTACGACTCTCGGTGAGCTCGTCCGTTCGCATCCGATGGCCCAGCGCGCGCTGACCCTGATGGACCGCAGGCAGGAGCCGGTCGCGACACCGACGGAGGAGCCCGAGGACGCCTGAACCGGCGGGCGGCCGGGCCGGAGGCGGTGCGCCGCGCTCGGTGCGGGCGTGCGCCGCTGGGGCGGGCGTGCGCCGCTGGGGCGGGGCTGTGTCGGTGGACGGCTGTGCCGGGGCCAGACCTGTGCCGGGCAGACCTGCGCCGGCCGAAGCTGTGTGGGGCGGGGCCGCGCGGGGCGGCGGGTGGGGCTGTGCCCGGCCGGGCGGGCGGCTGCGGGCAGCCAGCGGCGCGGTGGAGCGCGGGTCGCGGCGGCTGGGCCTGGCCTGGAGACAACCGCCGTGCCGGGACCATGGCCGAGTCCTTCCCCGAGTCCGATTCCGATTCCGGGGCCGGGCTTGTGGGCAGCCCGTGGCCGGGCTTGCACGCCTGCTGGGAACTTCGCCGAGCTGCGGCCGCCGCAGAGCGGGCCCTGGGTGAGTTGTCGGCCCCGCGTGGTCAGCCCTCGACCGTGATCCGGAACACCGGGTGGTCGGGGGCCGCCGCCACGATCTCCTCGTCGGTGGACTTCGACGTGACCCCGTTGAAGTACTGGTTGACCTCCCAGCCCCACTTCTCCAGATAGGTCCGCAGGATCGGGAGCTTCTCCTCGTCGGGGAGCTCCACCGCGGTGAACGTCCGCACCTTGCGCCCCACCCGCAGCTCCCCGCCGCCGGCCACACGCATATTGCGCACCCACTGGGAGTGCCCGCGCGCCGAGACCAGGAACTGCGCCCCGTCGTACGCGTGCGGATTGACCGGGATGCGCTGCAGCTGCCCGCTCTTGCGGCCCCGTACGGACATCTCCGCCGAGCCCATGAGGCTCAGCCCGTGCCGGGCCAGCCAGCCGATGACACTGTTGAGACGGACGTTCAGCGGGCTGCCCTTGAGGTAGTACGGCTGCGACGACATCGGTGACCCCAGTCATTTGGGAGAGCGGTGCTCTCGCTTGATTCGAGTGTGCCGGAGAGTGGCGATCCAATGCAAGAGCAGTGCTCTCGAATTTTTGCGTCGCTCTCGAATGTGTGCACTGATCCGCTCCCATGGGAGACTGGCGTACATGAGCAGCAACGCCGCCCAGGGGGCCCGCGCCCGCGCCCGGATCGAAGTCACCGCCGCCATCAAGGAGGAGGCGCGCAGACAGCTGGCCGCCGAGGGCGCCGCCAAGCTCTCGCTGCGGGCGGTGGCGCGTGAGCTGGGCATGGTCTCCTCCGCGCTGTACCGGTACTTCCCGAGCCGCGACGACCTGCTCACCGCACTCATCATCGATGCGTACGACTCCCTCGGCGAGCGCGCGGAGGCCGCGCACGCCGCCGTCGCCGGGGCGGACCCGGTCCGGCGCTGGGTCGCGGTGTGCGAGGCGGTGCGCGGCTGGGCGCAGGCGCATCCGCACGAGTACGCGCTGATCTACGGCACACCCGTCCCCGGCTACAGCGCACCCCGGACCACCGTGCCGGCCGCGTCCCGGGTCGGTCTGCTCCTCATCGCCATCGTCCGGGACGCGCACCGGTTGCAGATGCTGGAGGTGCCGCTCCTCGCCGACGAACTCGTTCCGGAGGCCGTGCGGATGGCGGGCGACTTCGCCCCCGACCTGCCGCCGGGAGCGGTCGCGGCGCTGGTCGCGGCCTGGGCGCAGCTGTACGGACTGGTCGGCTTCGAACTGTTCGGCCAGTTCAACCGGATGGTGGAGGAGCGCGAGCCCTTCTTCCGCCACGCGGTGACGCGACTGGCGTACGGGGTGGGGCTGCGCTAGAGCCCTTCGGAGTGTTCGTCGACCGCGCCTCCGGGGCTGCGGTCGTGGCCACGACCGGTGGGTGGGCCGGGCTGTTCGGCCAGGTGAGTGAAGTCCCGGACGAACCGGGTCAGCAGCCGGGCCAGCGCGTCACGGTCCTCGGGCGGCCACTCGGCGACCGTCTCGGCGACCACGCGGTGGCGGAAGTCGTGGATACGGGCGAGGGCGGTGCGCCCGTCGCCGGTGAGGGTCAGCAGGGACCGGCGGCCGTCGCGCTGATCGGCCTCGCGACGCAGCAGCCCGGCCTGCAGGGCCTGCGCGGCGAGGCGACTGGCCCGGGGCTGGTCGACGCCGAGCGCGGCCGCCGCCTCGGTCACCGTCAGGGCCTCGCCCCGTTCCGTGGCGGACTCGACCACGTCCAGGAGATCGAAGACGCCGTCGGGCAGCGCGGCGTGCTCGCCGGTGCGCTCGGCGCGCCGCTCCGACAGCCGGGCCAGGTTCCGGCGCCGTTGCGCCCGGCGCAGAGCCACGACGGCCCGCTCGATCGCCGCCGTGCCCTCGTCCGCACCCGTCCCGCCCGCCGGGGCCATGGGGTCCGCCGGGTCCGCCGGGCCCACAGGGCCCACAGGGTCCGAAATCGGCTTGCCGCCCACGAGCCCTCCTGCGCATAGTAGAAGACAACTACATGTCATTTTACATGGAACTGATCTGGAAATGGGTATGCGATCTCTTCCGGAGGCCTCCGTGTCCGTTCCCGCCCGTCCCCTCGGCTACTGGCTCAAGCACCTCGACAACCTCCTGGACCAGCACTTCGAAGCCACCCTCGCCGATCTCGGCGTCAGCCGGCGCGAGTGGCAGGTGCTCAACACGCTCGCCGACGGCGGCCCTGTCGGCCGCGCCGGGCTCTCCGACGCCCTCGCCCCGTTCTGGACGGAGGGCGGCCCCACCCTGGACGAGGTGCTCGGGCGGCTCACCGCCCGGGAATGGATCCCGGCCGGCCCGGACGAGCGCCTCGCCCTCACGGACGAGGGCCGCGCCGCGCACGCGGAGGCGCGGGCCCGCGTCCGGACGACCCGAGCCACCCTCCTCACGGGCCTGACCGGCGAGCAGTACACGCAGACCGTGCGGGTGCTCTCCGTGATGGCGGGCAACGTCGAGGCGGCGCTCGCGGCCCGCTGAGGACGGCCGTCCGCGCGGGCGGCGGGACCGGTCCTACTTCCAGGGGAGTACGGCTGATCACCTCGCCCGGCGGACGTCCGGCGCGGCTCCCGACGTCTAGCGTGGCCGACATGGACGCAGAACAGGCGCGCGGGGACGGCGGCCCGGGGTGGTGGCGGGGGCACGGCCCGCCGTGGCCGCGCCGGGCGGGGGAGGGAGCGGACGGCAGCCGTTGGCCGTGGCGCTCCACCCTGCTGCTGACCGCCTTCGTCCTCGCCGGCTCGAACTTCGCCGCCCAGGTGCAACAGGGCGAGCGGGCCGAGCTCGATCCCTTCGCCCGTGTCCTGCTGCTCGTCGCCTGCGCGCTCCTGCTGTGGCGGCGGCGCCATCCGGTGGCCGTCGTGTTCGGTACGGCGGTCGTGGTCGCGCTCTATCTGGGGGCGGGCTATCCGTACGGGCCGGTCTTCTTCACGGTGGCCGTGGCCTGCTTCTCCGCCGTCGTCGCCGGGCACCGGCGGGCCGCGTGGACCGCGCTCGGGCTGCTGTGCGCCGTACATCTGCTGGTCGCGTACTGGCTGTACCGGTGGCTGCCGCCGTCCGGTGACGAGCCCGCGTCCCTCGGGCAGGAGATCGTGATCACCGGCTGGGTCGTCGCGATCGTGGCGGTCGCGGAGCTGGCCCGGACCCGGCGAGAGCAGTGGACACGGGAGCGGGCCGAGCGCGCACAGGCCGCCCGGCGGCGCGCCGACGAGGAACGGCTGCGGATGGCCCGTGAACTGCACGACGTCCTCGCGCACAGCCTCTCCGTCATCAACGTCCAGGCGGGTGTCGGCCTCGCCCTCCTCGACGCCGACCCGGACCAGGCGCGCACCGCGCTCACCACAATCAAGTCCGCCAGCAAGGAGGCGCTCGGCGAGGTGCGCCAGGTACTCGACACCCTCCGTACGCCGGGAGACGCGCCGCGCGCTCCGGCACCCGGCCTGGACCGGCTGCCCGAGCTGGTCGAGCAGGCGGCACGCGCGGGACTCACCGTCGAGGTGGCGGGGGAGCCGCCCCGACTGTCGCCCGGCACCGATCTCGCCGCCTTCCGTATCGTCCAGGAGGCCCTCACCAACGTCGTACGCCACTCCGGTTCGCGGCACGCGCGCGTACGGCTCGACGGGGACCTCGACGAGGACGGCACGACGCTACGGCTGCGTATCGACGACGACGGGCCGGCGACCGGCGCGGACGCGGGCGGCAGCGGCAACGGTCTCGCCGGGATGCGGGAGCGGGCCTCGGCGCTGGGTGGCACGATCGAGGCGGGGCCGCGCGCCGACGGCGGCTTCCGTGTGCTCGCCGTCCTGCCGGTGCGGACGAGGACGACGACGGCCGAGGATGGGGAGGACCAGTGATCCGCGTACTGCTCGCCGACGACCAGTCCCTGGTCCGTGCGGGATTCAGGGCGCTGCTCGACGCGCAGCCGGACATCGAGGTGTGCGGGGAGGCCGCCGACGGGGAGGAGGCCGTGCGCACGGTCGGCGAACTGCGGCCGGACGTCGTCCTGATGGACATCCGCATGCCCCTGCTGGACGGCCTGGCGGCCACCCGCCGAATCACCAGGGACGACGCCCTCGCACAGGTCAAGGTGGTCATGCTGACCACCTTCGAGCTGGACGAGTACGTCTTCGAGGCGATCCGGTCCGGGGCCTCCGGCTTCCTGGTCAAGGACACCGAACCCGAGGAACTCCTGCGTGCGGTACGGGCGGTGGTGGCCGGGGACGCGCTGCTCTCGCCCGGTGTGACGCGCCGGCTCATCGCCGAGTTCGCCGCCCGCTCCAAGGAACCGGCCGCAGCCGACGAGTTGGGCCGGCTCACGGAACGCGAGCGGGAGGTGATGGCACTGGTCGGCATCGGCCTGTCCAACGAGGAGATCGCCCGCCGCCTGGTGGTCAGCCCCCTCACCGCCAAGACCCACGTCAGCCGCACCATGGTGAAACTGGGCGTCCGCGATCGCGCCCAACTGGTCGTCCTGGCCTATGAGTCGGGCCTGGTGCGACCGGGCTGGCTGGGCTGACCCGCCCGGGAGAAGCGTCGCAGCACGCTCACCACACGGACCACGAACAGCACCGCGGCCAGCCCGTACCCCGTGCCCAGCAGCAACCGGGCGACGGAATCCGGCAGTTCGAACAGCAGCACCGGGCCGGCGACCGTGCCGAAGACGACCACCGCCGCGAACGCGGCGCTGAACAGCGCGTATCCGATCTCCACCGTGATCGCATCCCGCTCGGCCCGACTCCGCCGACCCCCGTGACCGCCCATCCCGCGATTCTCACAGCCGTGCGCCCGGCGGGGCAACCACCACCGCCGGGCGCCGACTTGGAGACGATGCCCCGGTCAGTCGCGGACCACCGGTACGCGGTCCGGCTGCGCCGACTCCACCGTGGAGCTCGCGACGACGACCGAGCCCCGGGCGCGCCGGGTACGCAGACCGGGGAGGGTGATGAGGAGGCCTGCGGCGGCGATGGCCGTCACCACCGCGAGGCCGGGGCGGTAGCTGTCCAGGACCGCCTGCGGGGTGGGGTCGGCCGGGGTGCCCGCGGTCACCACCGCCGTCACCACGGCGAGGAAAATGGCGCCGCCCACCTGCACGGACGTGTTGAGCAGACCGGACACCATGCCCTGCTCATGGTCCGCCACACCGTTGGTGGCCTGGATGTTGAGCGAGGGGAAGACCAGCGCGCAGGCCGCGCCGATCAGCAGCATGGTCGGCAGGATCACGGCGGCGTACACCGGGTCGAGGTCGACGCGCAGGAACAGCGCGTACCCGGCGACCATAAGGGCGAAGCCGGTCGCGATCAGCCGGGGCGTGCCGAACCGGTCCACGATCGCGCCGACCTTGGTCGAGGACACCGCCACCAGCGCACCCGCAGGCAGGAACGCGAGGGCCGTGTGCAGCGCCGACCAGCCGAGCAGCGACTGCATGTAGAGCGTGGCCAGGAACTGGAAGCCGACGTACGACCCGAAGAACGCCATCGCGCCGAGCTGGGCGCGGATCTGGCTGCCGGAGCGCAGCACACCGAGCCGGATCAGTGGTCCGGCGGAGCGCCGCTCCACCCGCACGAACACCGTCAGCAGGACGGCGACCGCGAGGAACGAGAGCAGCGTTCGCGCGGACGTCCAGCCCGCCTCCGGTGCCTGGACGACCGTGAACACCAGCAGCAGCATCGACAGGGTGCCGAGGACGGCGCCCGGGACGTCGTACCCGTTGTGCTCACGTTCGCGTTCGCTGCGCGGCAGCAGCCTGATCCCCGCGACCAGTGCGATCAGGGCGATCGGCGCGGGAAGCAGCATGGTCAGGCGCCAACTGGCCTCCGTGAGCAGGCCGGAGAGGACCAGGCCCATGGAGAAGCCGGTGGCGGCGCAGGTGGTGTAGATGGACAGGGCCCGGTTGCGCAGCGGCCCCTCCGGGAACGTCGTCGTGATGATCGACAGTCCGGCCGGTGCGGTGAACGCCGCGCTCAGCCCCTTGATGAAGCGGCTGGCGATCAGCAGCGGACCCGAGTCGACGAGCCCGCCCAGCAGCGAGGCGAGCGCGAAGACACCGAGGGCGACCAGGAAGACCTGGCGCCGGCCCAGCAGGTCGGCGGTCCGGCCGCCCAGGAGCAGCAGTCCGCCGTAGCCGAGGATGTAGCCGCTGACGATCCATTGCAGCGTCGAGGTGGAAAGGCCCAGGTCGGCGCCTATGGACGGCAGTGCGACGCCGACCATCGACACATCGAGCGCGTCCAGGAACATCGCGGCGCACAGCACCAGCAGGGTGCCCCACAGCCGGGAGGTCCAGCGTCCCTCTGGCACGCCGGGGACGGGGGAGGTGAGCGGAGAGGTCATGACGACGACAGTACATGCGCATGCATTGAGTGCAAGCGCATTTAATTCCCGTGCAACAAAATCGTTTCTCTGCTACGGTGCGGGCCATGGCGGCGAAGAACGGCGAGGTGGACGGAGCCGAGCGGGCGCTGGTCGAGCAGTGGCGGGACATGCTGGCCCTGCACGCCCGGACGCAGTGCGAGCTCGACCGGGTGCTCCACCGGCACGGCCTGTGTGCCAGTGACTTCGAGGTGCTGGACGTCCTCGCCGACTCGACCGCGAACGTGGTGTGCGGCTACCGCGTCCAGGAGATCGCCGAGCGCGTCCATCTCACCCAGAGCGCGCTGTCCCGGCTGATCGCGCGGCTGGAGAAGGACGGCCTCGTCGAACGCGGCCTGTGTGCCGAGGACCGGCGAGGCGTCCGGGTCGAGCTCACCGGCAAGGGGCGAGCGCTGCACGGGGACGTCCTGCCGGTCCAGCGAGCAGTGCTCACCCGCATGCTGGCGCGGCCGGACGCCCACTAGCTTCAGGTGACGGCGGACTTCTCCCGCCACAGGGCCGCGAGTGCCGGGTCGCCGGTGACGGCGGGGAACGGCAGGCGGTTCCACAGCGCCAGGTAGAGCAGCGCTGCCGGTGCGGTGATCTCGCAGTCCGCGTCGCCGTCGGCGGTCCGCTCCGTCACGGGCGGCTCGGGGGACAGTCGTACGGTCCACACGGCGTCCTCCGCGAGATCCGTCGCCCGTACCCGCAGCACCCGGGGCTTCTCGGTGCGCACCCTGCTTCTGTCGCGGGCGTGGAATCCGCTCAGCAGCTCGTCGATGCCGTCGGCGGCGAAGGCGGCGGGCAGACTCCGCGCGCTCTCCTCCGGGCTGCGGCCCAGCGCCGAGTCGGCGTCCACGCGGTGGACGGCCGTCTCGTGCGCCTGCCGTCTGGCCCAGAACGCCAGCGGCGACGGAGCGGGCAGGAAGTGCCAGCACGCCACGTCGGGCTGTGCGGTGGTCAGGGTGTCGACCAGTCGGCGGTGCCCCTCGCGGAACCAGTTCAGCAGCTCGGTCCCGTCGAGGTCCGGCTCGCCCTCGCCTGGGTGGTACGCCGTCCTGCCCTCCGCCACGAACGACGCCGCCCACCGGTGCACCGTGCCCGTGTGCCGCAACAGGTCGCCGACCTGCCAGCCCGGGCAGGTGGGCACCTCGGCGTCGGTGCCCGCCCCGGCCGCAGCGTCGGCCAGTGAACGGCCCTCCCGGTCGAGGGCACGGATGAACTCGGCAGTCTCCATGAGGGTGAGTCTGCCGGACGGGGCGCGGTCCGAGGCCGGAGTTTCGGGAGGTGGTCCTGATTCGACGGGTTCGCTGGTCGCTCCCGCTCAGGCCACCCGTCGGGTGCCGAAGCCGATCAGCGCGGCCAGCCCGGCGAGGGCGGCCACACTGGTCAGGGCGATGGAAAGGGAGAGCCACTCGGCCAGGAAGCCGATGGCGGGCGGTCCGAGGAGCATGCCGCCGTAGCCGAGGGTGGAGGCGGTGGCGACCCCACCGGGGCCGGCCAGGGCGCCCGCGCGTTCGACGGCCACCGGGAAGAGGTTGGCCAGGCCGAGCCCCGCGATCAGATAGCCCAGCAGCGCCGCCCAGAGCGCGGGGGCGAGTGAGCCGAGCAGCATCCCGGCCGCCGCGACGGAACCGCCGGTCACCACCGTACGCGTGCGGCCGAGCCGTTCGAGGAGAGTGGTGCCGGTCAGCCGGCCGACGGTCATGGCCAGCGCGAAACACGAGTACCCGATCGCGGCGGCCCCGGCGGAGGAGCCGAGGTCCTGCCGCAGATGCAGCGCACCCCAGTCGGCGAGGGCTCCCTCACCGTAGGCCGTGCACAGGGCGATCAGGCCGAAGACGAGGACGAGCCGACGGGTGCGGGCGTCGGACCGGGGAGCACCCACCGGCTCCGGGCGAACCGCCCGGGAGTGGCGGGCCGCAGCCGACTCGGGGGAAGAGTGAGACAGCGGCGCGGGGTGGCCGGCTTCTGGTGAGGGCTGCGGCAGTGTCGCGGGAGCGGCGGCTTCCGGGGAGGGCTGCGTGAGTGTTGAGGGGTGGGTGGCTTCGGGGGAGGGCTGCGTGAGTGTTGAGGGGTGGGCGGCTTCGGGGGAGGGCTGCGCGAGTGTTGAGGGGTGGGCGGCTTCGGGGGAGGGCTGCGCGAGTGTTGAGGGGTGGGCGGCTTCGGGGGAGGGCTGCGTGAGTGTTGAGGGGTGGGCGGCTTCCGGGAAGGGCTGCGCGAGTCTTGGGGAGTGGGTGGCTCCCGGGGAGGACTCCGGCAGTGTCGCGGGGGCGTTGGCGTCCGGCGAGGGCTGCGCGAGCGTCGCGGGGACGGCCGGTTCCCGGGAGGGCTGTGACAGCGTTGTCGGGGCGGTCGGGTTCGGTGAAGGGTGTGGCAGGCTCGCGGTGGCGGGCGGTCCCGCAGGCGTACGCGGTTCCCCGGGCGTATCCGCCCCCGTCGGCGCGGGCCGCCCCGCGGAGGTGCCCGGCGCCGCCGAGCTGTGTCCCCCGGCGATCGCCTCTGAGCCGTGCTTCCCAGCGATCGTCGCCGACGCCCCCGCGGCCGATGCCGATGTCCATGCAGGTGCCGAGGCCGGTGCCTCGCGCAGCAGTGCCGGGCCTGCGGCGGCCGTGACGGTCAGGCCGATGATTCCGAGGCCGAGCAGATGGACGGTGGGCGAGAGCGCCCCGGCGACCAGCGCGCCGAGCCCCGCGCCGAGCATGCCGCCCAGGCTGAACGCGGCGTGGAAGGTGGGCATGATCGGCCTGCGCAGTGCCGCGACCAGGTCGACGGCGGCGCTGTTGAAGGCGACGTTGATCCCCCCGTACGCACTGCCGAACACGAGGAGCACGAGCCCGAGGGTGAGGGCGGAGTGGGTGAGCGGGGGCAGCATGACGCCGAGGGAGAGCAGGACGGCGCACACGACCGTGACCGGATGGCTGCCGTGGCGGCGGCACAGCCGTCCGGTCAGGGTCATGGTGACCACCGCTCCGGCGGAGACCCCGAGCAGGGCCAGGCCGAGGGTGCCGGCGGTGGCGCCGGTCTGGTCCTTGATGGCGGGGATGCGGACGACCCAGCCGGCGAAGACGAAGCCGTCGAGGGCGAAGAAGACGGTGAGGATGATCCGGAGGCGGGTGAGGTGGTTGCCCGGCACGGCACTGTGCGTTCGGGTTTTGTTTATCAGCGGCACAAACTCAGGCTAGGGGTGTGCCGGGGTTCGGACAAGGTGGCGATTTTCATGCCGGCGGGGCCGGAACGGCGAAAACGCGCAGCTGAAGGGCGGGCGTGCCGCAGTACCCGATCAGTGTCGACAGTTCGGAGAGGGTGCGCTCCCCGGGAGCGGGGCCGAGCGGCATGGCGTTGACGGGCCCGGCAGACGTGAGTTCGGTGGGGTCCACGAGCCGCGGCCGCGGGTTCACCGCACCTCCTCGGCCAGCGTCGCCAGTTCCTCGTCCGTGGGCAACCGGCCCTCGTGCGCCATCAGTTCGCGGGCCCGGTCGAGCACCTTGTCCACTTGGGCGCGGCTGAGGGTGACGCCCTGCGCGGCCAGTTTGTCGGTGAGGGTGTAGGGGCCGCTGTCGGGGGTGAAGGGGACCCGGCGGGCGTTGCCGACCAGGCCGGGCTCCACGCAGTTGTGGAGGAGGGGGTCGATCTCCGTCTCCTGGGTGATGAAGTCCAGCCCGCCCCAGCAGAAGGCGTGGCTGCCGGTGACGGGGTGGTTCCAGGCGGTGTGATAGCCCGTCAACTCCTCACCCATCCGCGCCAGTTCGGTGAGGCGGTCGGTTCTGATGCCCGTGCGCACCCCGTACAGCGCCTCGAAGGCGAGTGCCGTGGCCGCGAGATCGGCGTTGCCGGGGCCGCCGCAGTAGCCGTTGACCGAGAGTTCGACGGCGGAGGCGCCCGCGCGGACGGCGGCGACCGCGCAGGCGACCGCCAGGCCGAAGGTGTTGTGCGGATGGAGGCCGACCTCGACCTCGGGGGCGAGGGCGCGGGTGAGCCGGACCAGGTGGGCGTACGCCTCGGGGCTCATCGCCCCCGGACCGTCGAACAGGGTGAGTTCGCTCGCGCCGGCGGCGGTGAGCACGGTGACCGACTCCTCGTGGCTCTCCTCGGTCGCGTACGACACCATCAGCAGCGGCACGATCACCCGCAGGCCGCGCTCACGGGCGTACGACACGAGCCGCGCGGCCCGGGCCAGTACGGCAGCCCGGTCGCGCGGGGTGTCCTCGGCGCGCCACTCCTCGCCGCGCCAGGCCCGGGCGTACGCCTGCGGCTGATAGAGCAGTGCCGCCTCGCCGAACGCCTGCACCCACACCTGTACGGCGTCGTAGCCGGCCGCGGCCGCGCGGTCGACGTCCTGCGCGCACCGCATCAGCGGGCAGATCACCCGGCACTCCTCGTTCGCCCCCTTGACCAGTTCCACCTCGCCCTTGAGCGCCGCGTCGGTCCGGCCGCCGAGCCCCGCCGTGACGACCTCGGCCACCCCGCCGGCCACGAGCCCGCGCAGGAACGCCTCCTTCGCCCCGGCGGTCGCCACGACTCCGGGCAGTGTCTCCACCGAGCGCAGCGTCGCGTCCCGCAGCCGCACCGACGCGGGCAGCGAACCCACCACGTCCGTACGGCGGTTGAGCGGGCTCACCGACCAGCGGCCGGGCTCGTGGGCGCCGGGGGCGCGCCGCGCCGCCAACTCCTCCCGGAAGCGGGCGATCTCCTCGGGCGTGAACACGGGTGGCTTGTCCATGGGCCTCCTTCGGGCTCCTTCGGGGTTCCTGTCCCTGCCATGCAGGTGACCTGTCGACACTATGGGCATTACCTTCGCATCGGAGCCGCAGATGTTTACTTTGTGTCGACACTTGGCTAGAACTGTCGACAGTTTAGCCGTTCGAGCGAGGAGCATCCATGACTCAAGACCTGCCCGACGACCTGCCAGGGCCACGGCTCGGCCGTCTCGCGGGCCGGATCGCCGTGATCGGCGGAGCCGGCAGTGTGGGCCCGGGCTGGGGCAACGGCCGTGCCACGGCGGTGATCTTCGCCCGTGAGGGCGCCACCGTCTTCCTGGCCGACCGGGACAAGGAGTCCCTGGAGGTCACCGCGCGCCAGATCCGAGAGGAGGGCGGCACCGCGCACACGGCGGTCCTGGACGTGACCGAACCCGAGGCCGTCCAGCACTACTTCGCCGAATGCGAGCGCCTGGCGGGACGCATCGACGTCCTCGTCAACAACGTCGGCGGCTCGCGGCCCGGCGGTGCGGTCGACCTCAGCCTGGAGGACTGGGAGAGCCAGTTGCGCACCAACCTCACCAGCGCCTTCCTCGCCTGCAAGTACGCCGTGCCCGCCATGCGGCGCGCGGGCGGCGGCGCCATCGTCAACACCGCCTCGGCGTCCGGGCTGCGCTGGACGGGCGCGGCGCAGGTGGGATACGCGGCGGCCAAGGCGGCGGTCATCCAGCTGTCCCGGGTCACCGCCGTGGAGTACGCGCCGGACAACATCCGGGTGAACACCGTCGTGCCCGGACAGCTGCACACCCCGATGGTGGAGGCGCGGCTCGCCCATCAGCGCGCGGGCGGCGACGTGGAGAGGCTGCTCGCCCAGCGGCAGGCCCGGATCCCGCTCGGCTTCATGGGCGACGGCCGCGACACGGCGTACGCGGCGCTCTTCCTCGCCTCCGGCGAGGCCCGTTTCGTCACCGGCACGGAGATCGTCGTCGACGGTGGAATGACGGCGCGCTGTGACTGAACACGCCGTACACGCAACGGAGTGGGTGCCGTCCCCGGGCTGTCCCCCGCCGCACCCGGCCCCCCGCATTCCGTCCCTGGCGCTCCCCAGGGACAGCTGCGACGCCCACTGCCACATCCTCGGGCCCGCCGACGTCTTCCCCTACGCCCCGGACCGCACCTTCACGCCCCTGGACGCCCCCAAGGAGCAACTACGCGCCCTGCACGCCCATTTGGGCATCGGACGGGCGGTGGTCGTGCAGTCCTCCTGCCACGGCTACGACCACGCCGTGCTGCTGGACGCCCTGCGGGCCGGCGAGGGGCGGCTGCGCGGGGTGGCGCTGATCGGCGAGCACAGCACCCGGGCCGAGATCGAGGAGCTGCACCGGGCCGGGGTGCGCGGGTTCCGGCTCAACTTCCTCCCGCATCTGCGCACTCCGCCCACCCGTGACGAGATCGACGCCGTGCTGGAGCGCGTCGACGGTCTCGGCTGGGCCGCCCAACTCCACGTCAGAGGCGAGGAGATCGCCGTCCTCGAAGACCTCGTACGGGCCCTGCCGGGCAGAGTGGTCGTCGACCACATCGGACGCGTCGACCTCGCGGCCGGACACGACGGCCCGGCGCTGCGCAGTCTGCGCGCCCTGCTCGACACCGGGAACGTATGGGTGAAGGTCAGCGGGGTGGACCGGGTCTCCCGGCAGGGGCCGCCGTACGCCGACGCGGTGGCGCTGGCCGCCTCCCTGGTGGCGTACGCCCCGGAGCGGGTCGTCTGGGGTACCGACTATCCGCACGTCAACATCACCGGTGAAGCCCCCGACGACGGCCTGCTCGTCGACCTCGTCGAGCGCCTTGCGCCCGACCCGGCCCATCTGCGGCGGCTGATGGTCGACAACCCCGCGGAACTCTTCGGCTTTCCGGCCGCTCACCGGACCGATTCATAGTGTCGGCAGAAACCCACAGGTTTTTCCCTGTCACCTCCCTTGAACGGCAAAAGTGTCGACAGTAGTGTCCCGACTCGAACCTCTTGAGAGGAGGACCGCCATGGCTGTGCCGCCCCCCGCCAGGCTGCTCAGGCGCGGCGAGGCCGCGTACGAACAGGCCCGGCTCGATGCCGTCTGGAACGAGCGCAAGCCCCACCGGTACCCCGACGTCATCGTGCTCGCCGCCGACGAGCAGGACGCGGTCGCCGCCGTACGGCTCGCCCGCAGCGAGGGGCTCGCCATCGGGATCCGCTCCGGCGGCCACAGCTGGGTGGGCAACGGGGTGCGGGACGGAGGCATGCTGCTCGACCTCTCCCGGCTGCAGGACGTCACCGTCGACCCGGCCACGCGCACGGCCGCGGTCCAGCCCGCGGTCAAGGGGCCGGCCCTGCTCGAACAACTCGCTCCACACGGCTTGTTCTTCCCCGCGGGACACGCGCCCACCGTCGGCGTCGGAGGTTTCCTCCTGGGCGGCGGCTACGGCTGGAACTCACGCCGGCTCGGCCCCGCCTGCATGAGCATCAGGGCGATCGACGTCGTCCTCGCCGACGGCACCCTGGTGCACGCCACCGACGCCACCCATCCCGACCTGCTGTGGGCGGCCCGGGGCAGCGGCCCCGGCTTCTTCGGCGTGGTCACCCGCTTCCATCTCGCCGTGCACGACCTGCCGCGCCGTTTCCTGCGGACCGTGCACAGCTACCCGCTGGAGCTGCGCGACCAGGTGCTCGCATGGTCGTACGACATCCTGGAACACCTCGCGCCCGAGGTGGAGTTCTCGGCGAAGGTGGGCTTCACGCCCGGCCTGGACCGGCAGACGGTCTCCGTCACCGCCACCGCGTTCTGCGAGGGCGACGACGATCCCCTCGCCCCGCTGGAGGACGCCCCCTTCCGGGGCCGGGCGATCCGCGCGCTGGTCGCACGGGAGACCACCATGGCGGCGCTGTACGAGCACGCCGACCGGCTGACCCCGCCCGGCATGCGCTGGGCGCTCGACGGGATCTGGACCGACGAACCGGTGGACAAGGTCCTGGAAGCCGCCAGGCCGCTGTTCGACACCATCCCCGACACCACCAGTCATGTGCTGTGGATGCTCTGGGGCGGCTTCCCCGAGCGCCCGGACGCCTGCTGGTCCAGCCAGGCCAAGCTGTACCTCTCGCCCAACGCGGGCTGGACCGACCCGGCCGAGGACCTCGCCCACGAGCGGTGGGCGCACGGCCGGCTCGCCGACCTCCAGCACCTCTCGGTCGGGCTGCAGTTCTCCGACAACAACGTCGCCGACCGCTTCGACCACGGGCTCAGCCCCGCCCACGCCGCGCGCCTGGAGGAGATCCGGGCCGTGTACGACCCCGAGGGCCGCTTCCGCACCTATATGACCCCCGGGGAATCCACCACCGCCTACGCCGCCGCGGGACACGCGCGGACGCATTAGCTCGCACCGGTCGACCTGAACCCGACTGGTTCGTACGTGAGTCATCAAGGAGAGCCGTTTCATGGAAACCTCGAGAACCCCGCGGCGTCGTGGTCTCATCGTCCTGTCCGCCCTCGCCGTCACCGCCTCGCTCACCCTCACCGCCTGCGGGGGCGACGCCGCCGGTGACACCACCGCCGACGGCAAGGCCAAGGTCACCGTCCTGCGCTCCAACGGCGCCATCTTCGAGCCGCTCTACATCGCCGAGCAGCAGGGCTACTTCAAGTCCGCGGGCCTCGACGTCACCATCAAGGCCGGCGCCCAGGACACCTCGCAGAACGCCCCGTCCGTCCTCAACGGCGAGGCCCAGTTCGCCATGACGGACAGCTCCGGCTTCCTCAAGGGCGCGGCCCAGGACATGCCCATCCGGATCGTGACGGGGCTGCAGTCCGCGACGACGAAGACGGACCCCACCGACGGACTGCTGGTCAAGAAGGACAGCGAGATCGAGTCCTTCAAGGACCTGGAGGGCAGGACCGTCGGCATCTCCGCGCTCGGCGGCACCATCCAGTTCATCTGCGAGTACCTGGTGCAGAAGGCCGGCGGCGACCCGTCCAAGGTCAAGTTCGTGGCCCTGCCCACGACTTCGCTGACCGACGCCGCCACCTCCGGCAAGACCGACGCGATCTTCTCGTTCGGTCCCTTCTACTTCGCCGGCAAGGACAGCGGACTGCGCTCCATCGGCAACGGCATGAACGACGTGCCCGGCATGGTCCAGGGCCTGCTGTTCTCCAGCCAGGAGTACCTGGCGAAGAACTCCGGCACCGCGAAGAAGTTCATCGACGCCGTCGCCAAGGCCATCGACTACGCCAACGCGCACCCCGAGGCCGTCAAGGCCATCGACAAGAAGTACACCCAGGTGCCCGCCGACTTCATCGACAAGCACGACACCAACCACTACGACAAGAACCTCGACACCACCGTGATGCGCACGGTGATCACGAAGATGCACGAGTTCGACCTGCTCGACACGGAGCCCAAGGACGACGCCCTCTACTGGGACCAGGCCCCGACCTCGGCCGGGGAGTAGCGGTGCTCAAGGTCCGTCTGCTCCAACTGGCCGCGCTCGCCGCCGTGCTGGCGCTGTGGGCGCTGATCACCGCGGCCGGCGTGGTCAGTTCGACCGCGCTGCCGGGGCCGCGAGCCGTCCTGGTCGCCTTCGGGGACCTCCTCGGCAGCGGCGGCTTCTGGCAGGCGGTGGGGGAGACCCTGCGCGGCGCGGTCACCGGGCTGCTCGTGGCGATCGCCGTGGGCATCCCGGTCGGCCTGCTCACCGGCGTGTACCAGACGGCCGAGGAATCCTCCCGGCTGCTCCTGGAGATCCTCAGGTCCTTCCCGGTGATCGCCCTGCTCCCCGTGTTCCTGCTGGTCCTCGGCTCCACCCCGGGCATGAAGGCCACGGTCGTCTTCATCGCCTGCGTCTTCCCGGTGCTGCTCCAGGCCCAGTACGGGGCGCGCGCCGTGAGCCAGGCCGTCCACGAGACCGTGCGCAGTTACCGCATTCCGAGGCTGCTGCGGCTGCGCCGGGTGGTCCTGCCGGCCGCGGTCCCGTCCATCACGACGGGCCTGCGGCTGGCAGCGACCACCTCGGTCCTGGTCGCCATCGGCGTCGAGGTGCTCACCACGCTCCCCGGCATCGGCCACATGATCATGGAATCCCAGCAGGCGGGCGCCTCCGCCCGGGCCTACGCCTACATCCTCACCGCCGGGGCCATCGGCTACACGATCACCCTGCTCGCGCAGTTCGCCGAGCACCGGCTGCTGCGCTGGCGTCCGCCGACCCGGGCCGGAGAGGAGTGAGTCACGTGCCCTGGAAACCGCTCCTCCGTCAACTCTGGCTTCCCGCCCTGGTGTTCGTCGTCCTGCTGGTGTCGACGGCCGGCAGCACCAGCTTCTACTTCCCCCCGCTCACCGAGGTCCTCGCCGCCCTGTGGCACGAGCTGGTCCACGGCGACCTCCTCGGCGACCTGGCCTTCAGCCTCCGCAACATCCTCTGCGGGCTGGGCATCGCGACCGTCGTCGGCGTCGGCGCCGGGCTGGTCATCGGCGAAATCCGCACCCTGCGCCTGGCGACCGGACCGCTCCTCGACTTCGCCCGCGCCACCCCCACCGTCGGATTCGTGCCCGTCATCATCCTCACCCTGGGCATCGGCTCCGGACCGAAGATCTTCCTGATCTTCCTCGGCTCGGTCTGGCCGATCCTGCTCAACACGGTCAGCGGCGTCCAGGCCATCGGCCCGGCCGTCCACGAGACCGCGCGCGGCTACCGCATCCCCTGGCCGCTCAGGCTGCGCCGCGTCATCCTGCCCGGCGCACTGCCACAGATCCTCGCGGGCATCCGGGTCGCCCTGTCCGTCGCCGTCGTCCTCATGGTCGTCAGCGAGATCTACGGCTCTCCCGTCGGCCTCGGCAACTTCATCCTGCAGAGCGGCTCCAGCTTCCACGTCGCCGAGACCTGGGCCGGCACCATCCTCATCGGCGTTCTCGGCTACGGCCTGAGCGTGCTGCTCCTGCTGGTGGAGCACCGGCTCCTGGGCTGGTACCACCAGCGCGCTCCCCGAGTGCGCTCACCACGCCCCGTCCCGGCCGGGGCCACCGACAGCACCGACAGCGTCAAGAGCAACGGAGTCGTCGTATGACACGCGGATCGAGCCTGCACGTCGAGGACGTCGGCATGTGCTTCGGCCAGGGACCGCAGGCCCACCAGGTCCTCGACGGACTGTCCCTGCGCGTGGACCCGGGGGAGTCGGTCTGCCTGGTCGGCCCCTCCGGCGCGGGCAAGACGACCCTGCTGCGCTGCCTCGCCGGACTGACCCGGCCGACCTCCGGCCGGGTCCGCTACGGCGACCAGCAGCTGACCGAGCCGCACGGCGACATCGCCGTGGTCTCCCAGGACTACCGGGGCTCCCTGCTGCCCTGGCTGCGCGTCTGGGACAACGTCGCCTTCCCGCTCCAGGGCAGGGGCGTGAAGAAGGCCGTCCGCAAGCAGCGCGCGCTGGAGTGCCTGGACGCCGTAGGCCTCCCCGACGTCGGCGACAAGTACCCCTGGCAGCTCTCCGGCGGGATGCAGCAGCGGGTGGCCATCGCGCGCGGACTGGCGTACGACGCCCCCGTGCTGCTCATGGACGAGCCCTTCGGGTCGGTGGACGCCCAGTCCCGGTTCGAACTGGAGGACCTCACCCTGGAGTTGCGCCGCCGGCTCGGCATCACCGTGGTGGTCGTCACGCACGACATCGACGAGGCGGTCTACCTCGGCGACCGGGTCGTCGTCCTCGGCGGGAAGCCGACGGCCGTGCTCGACACGCTCACCATCCCGCTCGGCACCGACCGCGACCAGCTGACCACCCGCTCGGACCCCCGCTTCGCCGAACTGCGCACCCGTGTCCTGGCGTTGATCCGCGGCGAGATCGAGCTGGCGCCCCGCGCGGTCTGACCCACCACGCGCCCGCACGCACAGACCCACCCCCCTCAACCGGCCGACGCCACGCGTCGGTCCGGCCTGCCCGAAAACAGCACGAATCCCCCGTCCGCATCCCGTCCGCATCCCCCGGACACCCCCTGCACCCCCAATCGCACACTGAGAACAAGGGAGTTCACCGTGACACACACCACCAGCAGGCAGGGCCCCGAGCTCAGCTACCGGACCCGCCCCCGCGCCCTGCTCGTGGCGGTGGCCGCCGCCCTCGCGCCCACCCTCGCCGCCCCGGCCGTCGCCCAGGCCGCGACGACCAAGGCCGGCAAGCGGATCACCGTGGCCTCCGGCGAGACCCTGGAGCTGACCGAGACCACCACGGCCACCCGGCTCACCATCGCCGAGGGCGGCGCCATCACCGTCCCCGACGGCTACAGCCTCAGCCTCACCGTCAACGGCGTGGAGACGGGGAGTGAACTCGCCCTGCTGACGGACGGATACGGCGGAGCGGCCACCGCCATCGCGGCCGGCACCTACCGCGGGACGATCGTCCTCACCGTCGCCGAGGCCACCGAGGTCGCCTACAGCACCCTCACCTTCCCCTTCCGCCAGGCCATCTACGTGGACGCGGACGGCGTGGACGAGGCCAAGTCGGTCCCCTCCGACGTCAGCGGCGGCACCGTCACCGACACCGGGGCGAGCGACATCACCCTCGCCTCCAACGGCGAGGCGTTCAACGGCGTCTACGTCACCGGCGGCGGCAGCTACACCCTCACCAACCCGAAGATCCTCTTCGACGGCAACGGCCGCTGCGACTTCATCGGGTACGGCGCCTCCGTCGTCGGCACCGGCGCGGGCACCACCCTCGTCCTGGACGGCGCGACCATCAGCAACGTGGGCGTGGTCCGTACGGCGGTCATCGCCGACGCCACCGCCAACGTGATCGTCAAGAACTCCACCCTGCACTGCGCCGACGGCGTCGTCCCCGACGAGTACCCGACGGCGGGCACCGGCGACACCCGCTACATGATCACCGTGCCGTGGATGCTGGGCCTGTCCGGCAACGTCCGCACCACCAACCTGCTCGGCGCGAACACCAAGGCGTCGTACATCAACTCCACCATCTCCTCGGAGAAGTGGGGCGCGCTCTCGGTCGACGGCGGCAGCTACTGCACCCTCACCGCCATCAACAGCACCATCGCCAACACCGGCGGCCAGGGTTACGGCTCGTACGCCATCGGCAACGTCACCGAGCACTTCCTGGGCTGCACCTTCGACGTCGGCGACTACGCCCTCATCCACTGGGGCGCCTCGGCCCACTACGGGGACAGCACCGCGGAGGCCGTCGCCGCCCTCAACGAGTCCCTGGAAATCGGCCTGACCAGCGCCGAACTGGCCGACCTCGAGGTCAAGTCCACCGTCATCGACGCCGGCCGCTTCATGGTCATGTGGTACGCGGCGGGCTCGGTCACCATCGACGGCGGCACCGAGGTCAACACCGGCGAGACCACCTTCGTCAGCAAGGCGGTCGCGGGGACGGTCACCGTCGACGGCTCCGACGGCGCCACGATCAACCCCGGCAACGGCGTCATCTTCCAGCTGATGGACACCGACCGGCCGAGCAGCGTCTCGGTCTCCGGCAAGGCCTGGAGCACCGAGACGACCGGTACGTACACCGAGCCCACCGGTTCGCCGACCAGGTCCTCCAGCTGGGTGACCACGTCGTCGCAGTCCACCGACTCCAAGGGCACCTTCAGCGACATCGAGCTGACGGGCGACTTCTACAACTCCGTCTGGGGCGGCGGCAACGGAAGCATCCAGGGTCAGAACCTCAGCCTGTCCTTCACCCGTTCGACCGTGGCGGGTGTGATCTCCGCGAGCACGGCCAAGCACGCCGTCTCCACCATCACCTCGGCCGAGTACCGGCAGATCAGCGAGGTCACCAACACCCCGAGCGCGGTCGTCAACAACGGCGTCCTGGTCACCCTGGGCACCGGCTCCACCTGGACGGTCACCGGAACGTCCTACCTGAGCGCCCTCACCCTGGCCTCCGACGCAACCGTCACCGCCCCCTCCGGCAAGACGGTCACCCTGACGGTCAACGGCACCACCACCACCCTCAAGGCAGGCACCACCTACACGGGCGCCCTGACCCTGACAGTGTCCTGACCCTGACAGTGTCCTGACCACAAGGACCGGCCCCCGGGATGCGAACCATCTCCCGGGGGCCGGTCTGTGTGGTGATGGTGGAGGGCGGGGTCGACCGAGAGCGGCCGCTCCCAGGCCTCGTCCGGTGTCTCGAGGACGGGTCTGCGGTCGTTGGCGCCGTAAGCCGGTCTACGGTTTTGTGTCCACACTTAGCCTGCCTCTTGACGGTCAAGAGGGGTATTGGCAGGCTGAGTGTCGACAGTTAAGGAGATCTGATGAAGCTGGTGACGTTCGACGCGGGACCCGAGGCGGGGCTGGTGGGCCGGCTCGACGGGGGCACCGTGGTGGAGCTGGAGGTGCCCTCCACGCGGGTGTTCTTCGAGTGGGAGGGGCGGGTCCGCGAGACGGGGCGGACGTTCGCCCTGGACGGCGTACGACTGCGGGCGCCCATCGTGCCCAGGAAGTTCTTCCACACGGCCGGCAACTTCCGTGAGCACCACGAGGACCTGGTCCGCGTCGACTGGTCCCACCCCGTCAACAAGGGCATCGTGTTCTTCCAGAACGTCGATGCGATCATCGGCCCCGACGAGCCGATCGTGTACCCGGCGAACCTGACCCGCGAGCTCGACTACGAGCTCGAACTCGCCGTCGTCATCGGCACACCGGGCCGCTTCTTCTCCGCCGAGCAGGCCGCCGAGCACATCGCGGGCTATCTGGTCTTCAACGACATCACCGCCCGCGACATCCAGCGCAAGGAGATGGAGTCGGGGGTCTTCTCCTTCTCCAAGGCGATCGAGACGTTCTGCCCGATCGGCCCGTACATCGTCACCGCCGACGAGATCGACGACCCGCACGCCCTCGACATGGAACTGAGGGTCAACGGGGACGTCCGGCAGAAGTCCAGCACCGCCCGGATGTCGGTGTCGATCCCGCAGTTGGTCGCCTATCACTCCCCGCAGACCTACAGCGCCGGCGACCTCGTCACCACCGGCACCATCGCGGGCGTGGCCGCGAGCACCGAGGACCCGTTCGCCAACTATCTCAAGCCCGGTGACGTGGTCGAGGCGGAGATCGAGGGCCTCGGGGTGCTGCGCAACCAGGTGATCTCCTGGTGGGACGCGTACGGCACCGAAGAGCCGCCCGCGGAAAACTGGGTGTGAGCGGCCGATGCGCATCGCACGACTCGCGGGCCGTACCGTGCTGCTTACCGAGGACGGAGCCCTCGACATCCCCGCCTCCTTCGAGGGGCGGCTGTTCGACCACTGGGACGAACTGCTCGACTGGTCCAGGGGCGCCACAGGGGGGCGTCCCTATGACGAGTCCGAGCTCGAAGCGCCCGTCCCCGCCCCCCGGCAGGTCTTCGCCGTCGCCCTCAACTACCGCCCCCACACCGCCGAGGCGGGCTACGAGGAACCCGAAGTCCCGCTCGTCTTCACCAAGTTCCCGACCTGTCTCACCGGGCCGGACACCGTCGTCGAGCTGCCGCCCGGGCACGTCGACTGGGAGCTGGAACTGGTCGCGGTCATCGGCCGCGAGGCGCGCCGGGTGCCGGTGGAGAAGGGGTGGGAGCCGGTCGTGGCGCTCACCGTGGGCCAGGACCTCTCCGAGCGGATCGCCCAACTCGCGGGCCACCCCGCCCAGTTCTCGCTCGCCAAGTCCCATCCCGGGTTCGGCCCGGTCGGCCCCGCCCTGGTCAGCCTCGACGAGATCCCCGACCGCGACGACCTCGAACTGACCTGCGCGCTGAACGGCGATACCGTGCAGCACGACCGCACCTCCAACATGATCTTCCCGATTCCCCGACTGGTCTCGTACCTCAGCGAGTTCTGCACCCTGCTCCCCGGCGACCTGATCTTCACGGGCACTCCGGCGGGCGTCGGCAACCGGCGCACCCCCCGGCGGTTCCTGACGCCCGACGACGAACTGGTCAGCCGTATCGGGGGAGTCGGCGAGATGCGGCACCGCTTCCGGAAGGCGACGACGGCATGACCCGCACCCTGTTCACCGACGTCCAGGTCTTCGACGGCACCGGACGCGACCCGTACCCCGCCCATGTCCTCGTCGAGGACGGCCGGATCACCGAGGTCTCCGACCGGATCCCGCGCGACCTGCGGACCGACGCCCGGGTGATCGACGGAGGCGGCGGCACCCTGCTCCCCGGACTCGTCGACGCCCACGCCCACCTGGGCTTCGGCTCCACCGTCGAACACCTCTCGCGCCGCCGTGACGAGCCCGACGAGGAGAAGGCGCTGCTCGTCGCGCACGCGGGCCGGGTCCTCCTCGACCACGGCATCACCAGCGCCTACTCCGGCGGCAACCGGCTGCCCCGGACCGAGACCGCCGCCCGCAAGGCCTTCGCCGAGGGCTGGATGCCCGGCCCGCGCCTGAAGGCAGCCTCCTGGGAGGGCACGGCCGGCATGGTCGAGCCCGGCGTCTACGACTTCCCGGGCGTCGAAGGACGCGCCTCCGACCCGGAGTCGGTGTCCCGGTTCGTCGGCGACATGGCCGAACTCGGCGTCGACATCGTCAAGTTGTCCCTGTCCGGAGAGAGCGCGGTCGTCCAGGGCACCTCACGGATCGTCCAGTTCACGGACGAGGAGGTGGCCGCCGCGGCAGCGACCGCCGACAAGCACGGGGTCTGGCTCACCGCCCACGCCCATGCCGCCGAGTCGGTCAAGATGGCCGTACGGCACGGCATTCGGGCCGTCTACCACTGCACCTTCGCCGACGAGGAGGCCCTCGACCTCCTGGAAGCCGCCCGCGACCGGATCTTCGTCGCCCCGACCCCCGGCATCATCCACGCCAACCTCCACGAGGCGGGCAGTGAACCCGAGCCGGGCATGGAGGTCGAGGCGACGGCGGCGGCCGTGCGCGAGGTGGTGCCGGAGCTGGTGCGGCGGGGTGTACGGGTCCTGCCCGGCGGCGACTACGGCTTCGCCTGGAACCCGGTCGGCCGCAATCTGCGCGACCTGGAGCTGTTCGTCGACTGGTTCGGCCTCACGCCCGCCGAGGCACTGCGCGCCGCCACCCGGTACGGCGGTCAGATCATGGGCATGGACAGCGAACTCGGCCTCGTACGGCCCGGGTTCCTCGCCGACCTCGTCCTCGTCGACGGCGACCCGCTGGCGGACATCGCCGTCCTCCAGGACCGCGCCCGACTGACGGCGATCATGAAGGACGGCCGGCTGCACAAGGCACCCGCGTGATCCGGACCAGGACGGGCGGCGGGCGGCTGGCGGGGGAGTGGCAGGCCGGTGTCGCCGTCTTCCGGGGCATCCCCTTCGCCGAGCCGCCCGTCGGCGACCTGCGCTGGCGACCGCCCCGGCCCGCCGCGCGCTGGGACGGCGAGCGGCGCGCCGACGCCTTCGGCCCGGCCCCGCTCCAGCCCCAGCCGCCCCGCGACTCGATCATGTACCACACCAACTTCGCCGACCGGCGCGCGCTGGTGATGAGCGAGGACTGCCTCTACCTCAACGTGTGGACCCCCGACCCGGCGCCCGGCGCCGCACTGCCGGTGCTGGTCTGGATCCACGGCGGCGGCAACCGCTACGGCCACGGCGGCCAGGAGATCCACGACGGCGCGGCGATGGCCGGGCGCGGCCTCGTCATGGTCACCCTGAACCACCGGCTCGGCGCCCTCGGCTTCCTCGCCCACCCCGAACTGGCCGCCGAGGACGACCTGGACGCCACCGGCAACTACGGGCTGCTCGACATCGTCGCCGCCCTGACCTGGGTACGGGAAAACATCACGGCCTTCGGCGGCGACCCCGACCGGGTCACCCTCGCCGGCAACTCCGCCGGAGCCGCCCACATCTGCCACCTCATGGCGGCACCGGCCGCCCGGCCCCTGTTCCGGGCCGCGCTCGGCCAGAGCGCCTCGGGCATCGGCCGCGCCGAAGGCCCCCTCGCCGACCGGGGCGAGGCCCGGAAGCAGGGGCTGCGCTGGGCGGAGGCGTTCGGCGACCGCGACTTCGCGGGACTGCGGCGGCTGGACGGGGTGGAACTGGTCCTGCGGGGCCACTTCGGGCCGGTCGTCGACGGCCGGGTCCTCACCGAGCCCACCGACGAGGTGTTCGCGGCCGGACGGCAGCACGCGGTACCGCTCCTCGTCGGCAGCAACACCGACGAGGGCTCCGTGTACTCGACCCTGGATGTGCTGCGCCGGCTCCCGGTGGAACCCGGCACCGACGAGGTGTACCCCGTACGGGACACCGAGGAGGCCCGCCGGACGGCCCGGCGGTTCACCGGGGAGAGCCGCTTCACCCACCCGGTCTGGCACTGGGCCACGGCCCACCGCCGGAGAGCGCCGACCCGGCTGTACCGCTTCACCCGGACACCTCCGCTGCCCCCGGACCTCCCCCTGACACCCCCACGGGACGGACTGCCGGGATACGGCGTCCACCACACCGCCGAACTCCCCTACACCCTCGACACCTTGGACTGCCGCCCCTGGCACTGGACCGAGGCGGACCGTGAACTGGCGCGCACGATGGCGGACGCCTGGGCGCGCTTCGTGGAGACGGCCGACCCGAACGGCGCCGGGCTCCCGTCCTGGCCCGCCTTCACCGGGGACGAGGTCATGGTCTTCGGCGACCGGGTGGGGCTCGGCACCATCGAACGTCCGGAGGCCATGCGGCTGTTGGCCGCCTGCCCCCGCCCCCTGTGAAAGGACCCCCCATGGCACGACTCCCCGACACCGAGGGCACCGGCGAGATCGCCGCCCGCATCCGCGACCGCCGCGGCGGCGATCTGCGACCCCTCGACCGGATGCTGCTGCACAGCCCCCAGCTCGCCGACGGCTGGAACAGCCTCCTGGGCGCCATCCGGGGGCGGCTCCGACTGCCGCCGGACATCCGGGAGTCGGTGATCCTCAGGATCGCCGTCCTCAACCGCGCCCCGTACGAATGGACCGCACACGAACCCGAGGCGCGGCGGGCCGGGCTCGACGACGCCGAACTGGCCGAACTCGGCCGGGACAAGCCCGAACTCGGCGCCCGGATGTCGCGGGTCATCGCCTACACCGATGCGATGACCCGCGACCTCCACGTCCCGGACGAGCTGTTCGACGCCCTCCGCGCCGACTTCACCGACACCGAGCTGGTCGAACTGACGGCGACCGTCGCGGCGTACAACATGGTGTCCCGCTTCCTGGTCGCCCTGGATGTCCGCTCGCCCTCGGAGGACTAGGAGCCGGAGTGCCGCCGGAGGAAGTGGATCAGGAGCCTGTTCCAGGCGGCGGGCTGTTCCCAGTGCGGGTTGTGGCCCGCCTCGCGGACGACACGGGTCTCCACGTCCCGCAGGTGCCCGGAGTTGAGGCGCATCACCGACGGCGGGCTGTACAGGTCGGCGTCCCCGGTGATGAGCTGGACCGGGAGGGTGAGGGTCTCCAGGGCCGCCCAGGTGATCGTGTGGGTGAGGGACTGGGCGAAGGCGTCGGAGGTGCGGGCCCGTTCGTGGATCTCCAGCCAGGCCGCCACCCCGTCCGGGTCGCCGCCCCGGTAGGAGGGGCCCAACTCCTTGAAGTCCACCGGCATGTCACCGAACGGATCGGGCTGGAGCGCCGCGGTCAGCTCCTGGTACTCCGTGTCCTGGATGCCCATGACGCTGCCCGACACGGTGAGGCTCAGCAGCCGGTCCTCGTACCCGAGGGCGTAGTCGACCGCCACCGGGCCGCCCGCCGCCGAGCCGGACAGATGGAAGCGGTCCAGACCCAGCTGGTCGGCGAGGGTGTTCAGGTCGCCCGAGGCGGTGTCGGCCTCCGCCTTGGTGCCGGCGACCGAGCGGTACGCTCCGCGCCGCGAGTAGCCGATCACCCGGAAGCCGGCCCCGGCCAGCACCGGCTGCTGGTACGGCCAGCTCTCGCCGCTGCCCGAGCCCGGATGCAGCAGCACGACCGCCTCCCCGTCGCCGCCGGTGTCCCAGCACCACAGACTGCCGCCTCCGGAGACCGGCACCTGGTACTCGGTGACGGGCGCCTGCGCGGGGACCGGCACGGGCTCCCACGGCTCCCCGGCGGCCCTCGCGAAGGCCGTACCCTGCGAGGCACCGGCCGTCGTGAGGGCGGCCAGCGCGGCGCCGCCGACCACTGCCCGTCTGCTGGGACCCGTGGGGTGACTGGGGCTGATGCGTGCGCGCTTCATGATTCCTCCGGTGGAGACCCGCAAGGGTTGTTGACAGGAATGTTGGAAGTCGACAGGAAGCAGGGGATCCCGTATCGGACGGGACGCGGGGTGAGATAGTGTCGACACCGTTGAATCGGCTGTGAGCCCGGACCAGGCAGGGAGAAGTGCCGCATGACCGATCAGGACACGCACCTCGTGCTGGAGCGCCTCCTGCGGCTGCGGGACCGGCGCGAGCCGCTGGTCGCGCAGATCGCCGAATGGGTCGGCGCGGGCATCATCGAGGGGCGGCTGGAGCCCGGGCAGGACCTCAACAGCGTCGATCTGTCACGCCGGTTCGACACCAGCCGCACCCCGGTGCGCGAGGCGCTGATGCTCCTCGAGCAGGAGGGTCTGGTCGAGATGAAGGCGCGCCGCCGGCCCCGGGTCGCCGCGCCCTCCCCGCAGGACATCCGGGACATCTACCAGGTGCGCAAGAACCTCCTGTCGATGCTCGCGGCCCTGCTCGTCGAGCGGGCCGGCGACGAGGAGATCGCCGAGCTGCGCACCCGGGTCGAGCGGATGCGGAAACTGGCCGACGACGGTGACGTCGACGGGTACTTCTGGAGCCATGTGACGCTCCAGGAGCGGATGACGGAGATCGTCGGCAACGCCACGCTCAAGCAGATCCTGGACTCCCTCGCGCTGCGCACCCTGATGCTGCGGCACCTCAGCCTCACCCGGGCCGGCCGGCTCGCCTACAGCGTGGACGACCAGGAACGGCTGCTCCAGGCCGTCGAGGAGCGCGACGGAGAACTGGCCGCCGCGCTCATCGCGGGCGCGACGGTGCGGGCACAGCGGGCGGTCGAGGAGCAGCTGGAGCAGGACGCGGCAGGACGCGGACGGGGACCCGCACGCCGCCGCCGTACGGCCTCCTGACGCCGCTGCACGGCAGCCTCCTCGGGTCGGTGTGCGGCAGCCTCCCGGCGACGGCGTACGACTGTCTCCTCGGGTCGGTGTGCGGCCGTCTCCCGGCGACGGCGTACGACTGTCTCCTCGGGCCGGCGTGCGGCAGCCTCCCGGCGACGGCGTACGACTGTCTCCTCGGGCCGGCGTGCGGCAGCCTCCCGGCGACGGCGTACGACTGTCTCCTCGGGCCGGCGTACGGGAGCCTCCCGGCGACGGCGTGCGGCCGCCCCCGGGGAGGCCGGGTGGGCGGCTCACTTGGCGAGGACTCCGCCGTCCACGGGGAAGTTCCCGCCGGTCACCCAGGCCGACTCGTCCGACGCCAGGTACACCGCGCACCAGGCGATGTCCCGCGGCGTCCCGACCCGGCCCAGTGGGATCCGGGCCAGCAGCGTCTCGCGGGCTGCTCCGTCGTGGGCCCCGGCGGACTCGGTGGCGGGGGTGCGCACCATGCCCGGTGAGATCGTGTTCGCGCGGATGCCCGACGGCCCGCCCTCCACAGCGAGTTGACGGGTCAGGCCGAGCACCGCCGACTTGCCCGCGCAGTGCGCGACCATCCCGAAGGTCCCGCTGCCCCGGAACGCGTTCACCGAGGCGAAGTTGACGATCGAGCCGCCGCCCGAGGCCGCAAGGTGCGGCCACGCGGCCCGCACCGGCAGGAAGACGACGTCGATCTCGCCGCGGAGGGTCGGCGTCCACTGCGCGTCGAAGTCCATCTCGGCGGTCGTCGCCATGTGCGGGGCGATCGCCCCGGCGGTGACCAGGACGTCGATCCGTCCGTGCCGTTCGTACGCCTCGTCCGCGAAGTGCCGGGCGTCGGCCGGGTCCGTCATGTCGAACGGGGCGAGCACCTCGAGGGCCAGCCCCCGGTCGGCGGCCTCCTTGCGGGTGCGTTCGGCTGCGGCCGCGTCGATGTCGCAGCCGACGACGGTCGCGCCCTGCTCCGCGAAGAGCAGGGCGCAGCCCTGGCCGATCCCGGCCCCCGCCCCGGTGACGAGAACGACTTTCCCGGAGAGCCTGCCGGTCACATGGACCCCCTTCTCGCGACGTCCGCACGAGACGCGGCGCGACTCGTCCTTCCTTCTTAGTGTCGACAGTATGGGCGGGTCAAGAGGCGTGAGCCTCCGAATGGGGCATTCTGTCGACAGTTTGGTTCGATCATGAGGTGCTTCCCCACGCACAGTCGAAGATCGGTGGCACTCGGTAAAGTGGCCCTCGCCAGTCCAGGAATCCCCGGAACCCGTGAGGTACACCCGAACCATGACGACCGAAACGTTTGAGTTCCAGGTAGAGGCCCGTCAACTCCTCCAGTTGATGATCCACTCGGTCTACTCGAACAAGGACGTCTTCCTGCGCGAGCTCGTCTCCAACGCCTCCGACGCGCTGGACAAGCTGCGCCTCGCCAAGCTGCGGGACGACGCACTCGACGCCGACGTCTCCGACCTGCACATCGAGATCGACACCGACGCCGAGGCCCGTACGCTCACCGTGCGGGACAACGGGATCGGGATGTCGTACGAAGAGGTCGGCAAACTCATCGGCACCATCGCCCACTCCGGCACCGCGCAGTTCGCCAAGGAGCTGCGCGAGGCCCAGGACGCGGACAGCGCCGAGGGGCTCATCGGCCAGTTCGGCGTCGGTTTCTACTCCGGCTTCATGGTCGCCGACGAGATGACCCTCGTGACCCGGCACGCCGGCGAGAGCCACGGCACCCGCTGGTCCTCCCGCGGCGAGGGGACGTACACCCTGGAGACCGTCGACGACGCGCCGCAGGGCACCTCGGTCACCCTGCATCTCAAGCCCGCCGACGACGAGGACAAGCTCCACGACTACACCTCCGCCTGGACGATCAAGGACATCGTCAAGCGCTACTCGGACTTCATCACCTGGCCGATCCGCACGGTCCCGCGGCCGGGCGAGGGCGGCACCACGCCCGAGGCCGAGACCCTCAACTCGATGAAGGCGCTGTGGGCGCGCTCGCGCGAGGAGGTGTCCGACGACGAGTACCACGAGCTGTACAAGCACATCAGTCACGACTGGCGTGAACCGCTGGAGACCATCAGGCTCCAGGCGGAGGGCACCTTCGAGTACCAGGCCCTGCTGTTCGTGCCCTCGCACGCCCCGCACGACCTCTACACCCAGGGCTACAAGCGCGGTGTGCAGCTGTACGTCAAGCGCGTCTTCATCATGGACGACTGCGAGGCGCTGCTGCCGCCCTATCTGCGCTTCGTCAAGGGCGTGGTCGACGCGGCGGACCTCTCGCTGAACGTCTCCCGCGAGATCCTCCAGCAGGACCGGCACATCCGGATGATGCAGCGCCGGCTGACCAAGAAGCTCCTGTCCACGGTCAAGGAGATGCGGGACAGCGCCCCGGAGCGGTACGCCACGTTCTGGCGGGAGTTCGGCTCCGTCCTCAAGGAGGGCCTGCTCGGCGACTCCGACAACCGCGAGACCCTGCTCGCCGCCGCGTCCTTCGCCAGCACCCACGCCGAGGACGGGCTCACCACGCTCGCGGCGTACGTGGAGCGGATGAAGGACGGTCAGGAGGACATCTACTACCTGACCGGCGAGTCCCGCGAGAGCATCGAGAACTCCCCGCACATGGAGGCGTTCCGCGCCAAGGGCATCGAGGTCCTGCTGCTCACCGACGCCGTCGACGAGGTCTGGGTCGACGTGGTGGGCGAGTTCGGGGGCAAGCGGCTGCGGTCCGTCGCCAAGGGCGAGGTCGATCTCGACGACGAGGCCGACGACCAGGCCGACGGGGAGCGGGAGAAGCAGGGCGAGGAGTACGCCGCCCTGCTCGGCTGGATGAAGGAGCAACTGGGCGACGACATCAAGGAGGTGCGCCTCTCCGCGCGCCTCACCGTCTCCCCGTCCTGCCTCGTCTCCGACACCGGCGACCTCACCCCCGCGCTGGAGAACATGTACCGCGCGATGGGCCAGGAGGTGCCCAAGGCCCGGCGGATCCTCGAACTCAACCCCGGACACCAGCTGGTGCAGGGCCTGAACAAGGCCTACCAGGAGCGCGAGGACCGCACCGGGCTCGCCGGGACCGCCGAACTGCTGCACGGTCTCGCGGTGCTCGCCGAGGGCGGCCGGCCGACCGATCCCGGACGGTTCGTGAAGCTGGTGGCGGAGCGTCTGGAGCGCGCGCTCTAGCGGTCGCCGGGTGATTCCGGGCGGGGACGGTGTAGAGGCCCCCGCCCGGAATCTTCACTGCCCGCACACCGAACATTCTGATTGGTTGAGTCAATCAACTGGGCCTACGATGCTGGGCAGTTCGTGCTGGACCGCATCCCCCCACGGAGGCCCGCCACCATGTCCCATGCGCACCCCACTCGCTCGGCGACGGGGGATCCCGCCGCCCGGCGGCCGGGTCTCGTCGTCGCGGTGCTGGCCTTCGGCGGGATCGTCGTCTCGCTCATGCAGACGCTGGTCATCCCGATCGTCCCCGAACTGCCGAAGCTGCTAAACGCGTCGGCCTCGGACGCGACCTGGGCCGTCACCGCCACCCTGCTCGCCGCCGCCGTCGCCACCCCCGTCATGGGCCGGCTCGGCGACATGTACGGCAAGCGCCGCATGCTGCTGGTGAGCCTGCTCATGCTGGTCGCCGGATCCGTCACGGCCGCCCTCAGCGACACCCTCGCCCCGATGATCGTCGGCCGGGCGCTGCAGGGCCTCGCCTCCGGTGTCATCCCGCTCGGCATCAGCATCATGCGCGACGAACTCTCCGCCGAGCGGCTCGGCTCGGCCACCGCGCTGATGAGCGCCTCGCTCGGCGTCGGCGGCGCCCTCGGTCTGCCCGCCGCCGCGCTCATCGCGGACCACCTCGACTGGCATGCGCTGTTCTGGACGTCCGCCGCGCTGGGCGTGGTCGCCGCCGCGGTGGTCCCGCTGTGCGTGCCCGAGTCGCCGGTGCGCGCCGGCGGCCGCTTCGACCTCGTGGGCACCCTCGGCATGGCGGCCGGACTGGTCTGTCTGCTGCTGGGCATCTCCAAGGGCGCCGACTGGGGCTGGGGCAGCGCCACCACGCTCGGGCTGTTCGGCGCGGCGGGCGTGGTCCTCCTTCTGTGGGGCCTGTTCGAACTCCGCGTCGCACAGCCCCTGGTGGACCTGCGGACCACCGCCCGGCGTCAGGTGCTGGTGACCAATCTCGCCTCCATGGCCTTCGGTTTCTCCATGTTCGCGATGTCCCTGGTCCTTCCCCAGCTACTGCAGTTGCCTGAGGCGACGGGCTACGGTCTGGGCAGGTCGCTGCTGGCCGCCGGACTCGTCATGGCTCCCACGGGCCTGGTCATGATGGCCACCGCCCCGCTGTCCGCGCTGGTGTCCAGGGCGCGCGGCCCCAAGGTGACCCTGATGATCGGCGCCGTGATCGTGGCCGCCGGATACGGTCTGGGCATCGTGCTGATGGACGCCGTGTGGCAGCTCGTGCTGGTCTCCTGCGTCGTCGGCGCCGGCATCGGCTTCGCCTACGGCGCCATGCCCGCGCTCATCATGGGTGCGGTGGACCCCGCCGAGACGGCCGCCGCCAACAGTCTGAACACGCTGATGCGGTCCATCGGCACCTCCACCGCGAGCGCCGTCGCCGGGGTGATCCTGGCTCAGATGACCACCACCTTCGGCGCCGTCGCCCTGCCGTCCGAGAACGGCTTCAAGGTGGTCATGGCGGTGGGCTCGGGTGCGGCGCTGCTGGCGCTGGCGGTCGCCGCGTTCCTTCCCCGGCGGCAGCGCGCGGCCGCGGAGCCCGCCGAGGCGGCGACGCCACCCGCCGGCCCCGACGAGCGGGCCGTCGGCGCGGCGGTCGCCGTCCCGCTGGCCCGTGCCGTCGCCGAGCTGGTCGCCACGGTGCCGGGGCTCGACGCCGGCGAGCCGGGCGCCGGCGCGCATCCCGTGCGCGGGCGGGTACGGGGCGCGGAGGGAACGCCGGTCGCCGGGGCCGCGGTGACGCTGATCTCGCTGGGCGGACGGCAGCTGGGCCGCGCTGTCGCCGCCGCCGACGGCTCCTACGCCCTCGACGCGCCAGGGGAGGGCACGTATGTGCTGATCACCGCCGCCGACGGGCACCAGCCGCAGGCGACGACCGTCGTGGCGGGGGCGGCGCCGGTGACGTACGACGTCCTCCTCGTCGGCAGCAGCGGGCTCGTCGGAGCGGTGCGCTCTGCCGAGAGCGGTGCTCCGGTCGCCGGGGCGGTCGTGATCGTCACGGATGTGCGCGGGGATGTGCTGGCCAGTGTGCGGACCGACGGCATAGGCGAGTTCGCGGTGGCGGACCTGGTGCCGGGACCGGTGACCGTCGCCGTCAGCTCGCCCAAGCACCGGCCCCTGGCGCTGCCCGTGGAGATCGGCGCCACCGGTCTCACCCGGGTCGACGTCGAGCTCCGGTCCGGCGCGCAGGTCCGGGGCACGGTACGAGGTGCGGGCGCCCCGCTCGGCGACGCCCGGGTGACGCTGGTGGACGCCGCCGGGAACGTCGTCGCCTCCACGACGACCGGCAGCGACGGCGCGTACGCCTTCTCCGATCTGGACGGCGGCCAGTACACGGTGATCGCGACCGGCTATCCGGCCCGTGCGACCGGGATCAGCCTCGGCGGTGACGTGGACGACCACGACATCGAACTCGCCCACGCGGGCGAGTAGTCGCCTTGCCGCCTCACGAGCGGACCGGCATCCGCCCCACTCGGGTGCCGGTCCTTCAACTTGTTCTTCCTTCGAGCCAAGTGTCCTCCCAGAGACGGGAGTTGATGGTTTCGGTGTGCGGGCCGGACAGCGCAGAGGCAGTCGCACGGCTCATGCCCGATGGAGCGCAAGACCGTCCTCGTGCGCCGGCGCACGCGACTGGCGAAGATGCGGGCCTGGCTGGAGCGGGCCCGCACACAAACGCGGCGGCTACCGGCAGGGATGCAACATCCAACAATCCGGGCCGCACGGCTCCCCGGCGACATCCAACTCTGGTTCGCCGACAGCGGATACGGCGCCCGTTCGGACCGGCCGCGGGCGGCTAAGGACGGCGTGGAGCATCTGTCGCTTCACGAGTTCACGAGCTGGGACTGCAGACGTCTGTGGCGCCGGTCAGCGCTGCGATCCGGATTCCGCCGCGGACAACCCCTCCCGCGCCATGCCTTCCGTGGCGCTCAGCTCCTGGGTCCCTACGACAGACAGCAGTTCCAGCTGCTCAGCTCCCGGGCTTCCGGGCGGGGCGGTGAACCACAGCAGGCGTTGCCGTCCGTCCTCGCTGAGGAGGTTGTGGCAGTCGAGTTCGATGACGCCGAGCATGGGGTGGATGATCTTCTTGCGGTCCATGCGGCGCACCGCCACGTCGTGGGTGTCCCAGAGGGTCGCGAACTCCTGGCTGCGGCGGCGTAGTACAGCGATCATTTGCGTGACCTCCGCGTCCCGGCCGCGCCGGGCGGCCGCTGCCCGGAGGTCGGTCACGAACACCCGGGAGTGGTGCGGGTGATCCTCGGGCGGGTGGATCTCGCGCGTCCGTGGGTCGGTGAACCAGCGGTACACGAAGCTCGCCGTCGGGCCGCGGTGGGCGGGGGAGCCGCCGAGCAGGTTCCGGGCCAGGTCGTTCTCCACCAGGGTCTCGTGCAGGTCGTTGATGACGCGTGCCGGTGTGTTGGTGAGCCGGTCCAGCAGGCCCAGAAGTGCGGGCTGTACATGGGCCGACGGTCCGTGCGTCGAACGGGGGATCGGCCGTTCGGCCAGGTGGAACAGGTGGTCGCGCTCGTCGCCGGTCAGACGCAGGGCTCGGGCGAGGGCGGCCAGGGTCTGGGCAGAGGGCTGCACGCCGTGCCTGCCGCCGCCGCGTTCCAACTCGGTGTAGTAGTCGGCCGACAGCCCCGCCAGCTGGGCGACTTCCTCGCGGCGCAGCCCGGGGACGCGCCGGCGCGGGCCGTGGGGAAGACCGACGTCGGCGGGGCGGATGCGGTCGCGGCGGGTCCTGAGGAAGGCACCGAGTTCGGGAAGGTTCACCCTTCCATGGTCGTTCGCGCGCCGGACCGTAGCCAGGGGGTGGCAACCCCTGGGTGGACGCAGCCCTGGCTGGGAGTGGGGAACCGGGCGATCGTGGAGGACACAGCAGGGCGGACGGCGAGACAACGCCGCCCCCTCCGCCTCCACCCCACCTTCGCATCGACCAACAGGAGTCAGCCATGCCCACCCACACCTCCCCCGACGGGACCGCCGCGCCACCCCGTGTCGCGATCGTCACCGGCGGCTCGCGCGGCATCGGCCGTCGGCCCGTCGGCCGACTGGCCGCCGACGGGTACGCCGTCGTGGTCGGCCCCACGGCCACCGACATGTTTCCTGGACGGCAAGGACGAGGAGACCATCGCCCGCCTGGCCGCCCAGCCCCCGCTTCAGCGGCTCGGCACCCCGGCCGACATCGCCGAGGTGGTCGCGTGCCTTGCGTCCCCGGCCGGCCACTGGATCAACGGGCAGGTCGTCCGTGCCAACGGCGGAATCAACTGACACCGGGGCCTCCAGCGGCATCGGGGCACTGTCCGTGCGTGCTCTGGCCCTTGCCGGTCACACCGTGTACGCGGGCATCCGCCGGATCGCGACCCGCAACGCGACCGCGGCGGCCGACCTGACGCGCTACGGCACCGACCACCGGGTCGACGTGCACGCCGTCGAGCTGGACGTGGTCGTGCACAACGCCGGGCACCTGCTCCCGGGAGCCGCCGAGAGGTTCACGGACCTGTACGACGTGAATGTTCTGGGCACCCACATGGACTCCGCCGCATCGGGCTGGACAGCCCGCTCACCGCGGGCAGCTCCCTGTAACACCCCACTCAGAGAAGGAACAACCAGCCATGCCTTTCGCGAACTTCAAGGTTCCCGAGAAGACCCTCACCCCGAAGCAGAAGGAGGAGATCGTCACCCGCACCACCGAGCTGTATGTCGAGATCTACGGCGAGCGCGCCCGCGACAACACCATGGTTCTGGTCGAAGAGGTCGCCGACGGCGGCTGGGGCATCTCCGGCAATGTGCTGACCCTCGCCATGCTCGGCGAGGCGACACCGACCGACACCAGCGGCGCCTGACCGCACCGGCCGTCATTCGGCCACGACAGCACCCTTGAAACCGAGGGCCGCCGGGGTGGCGTGGGGCCAGAACAGCGCGGTCAGGCCGCGCCGGTCCACGTCGCTCACATTGTTCGCCCGGACTGGAGCAGATGAAGCGCGAGCTTTCCTTCTAGACGACTGGTCTACTCGGGTGCTAATTTTTCTGCATGCCAGTCGCTACGCGTACCACCGACACCCGTCGGATCATCCTCGACACCGCCCAGCGGATCATGGCCCGCAAGGGCTACTCCGCTGTCGGCATCAACGAGGTGCTCGCGGAGGCCGGCGTGCCGAAGGGGTCCTTCTATCACTACTTCGCCTCGAAGGACGCCTTCGGTGAAGCGATCCTGCGGAGCTATTTCGCGGACTACCTCATGGACATGGACCGTGTTCTGGCCCGGGCCGATCGGTCGGCGGCCGAACGGCTGATGGCCTACTGGCAGCAGTGGCGTCAGACGCAGAGCCTCGAGGAGTGCCAGGGCAAGTGCCTGGCCGTGAAGCTCGGTGCCGAGGTCGCGGACTTGTCCGAGACGATGCGAATGGCTCTGAAGGAAGGAACGAGCGCCGTCGTCGACCGCATCGAGCGGACGATCACCGACGGCTTGGAGGACGGCTCTCTCTCGGTCGACGGTGAGGCCCGCGATGTCGCGGAGGTCCTGTACGACATGTGGCTCGGCGCCAGCGTCATGGCCAAGATCCATCGCAGCTTGGCCCCGCTCGACACCGTCACAGAGGCAACCCGCAGGCTTCTGCACCTGTAGACGGCCGGCAACCCCATGGCCCGTCCGGTCATGGGGCCCCTTTCACCCCCCAAAAAAGTAGACTGGTCTACTCACCCCCAGGAGTGTGTCATGAAGGTTCTGATTGTTCTCACCTCGCACGACGAGCTGGGCGACACCGGCGTCAAGACCGGGTTCTGGCTCGAGGAGCTCGCGGCGCCGTACTACCGCTTCAAGGAGGCCGGCTGGGAGATCACGCTCGCCTCGCCGAAGGGCGGTCAGCCGCCGCTTGACCCCAAGAGCAACGAGCCCGGCTTCCAGACCGACGACACCCGGCGCTTCGAGGCCGACGCGGAGGCGACCGAGGCACTGGCGAACACCGTGCGCCTCGACTCCGTCTCGGGCGGCGACTTCGACACGGTCTTCTATGCCGGCGGGCACGGACCGCTGTGGGACCTGGCCGAGGACACCGTCTCCGCGCGGCTGATCGAAACGACGCTGCGCTCGGGTAAGCCGGTGGGACTGGTGTGCCACGCACCCGGTGTGCTGCGGCACACCGTCAACGAGGACGGCACCCCGCTGGTCGCGGGCAAGAAGGTCACCGGATTCGCCAACTCCGAGGAGGAGGCCGTCCAGCTCACCGACGTCGTCCCCTTCCTGGTCGAGGACGAACTCACCGCGCTCGGCGGCCTCTACTCCAAGACCGACGACTGGCAGCCCTATGTCCTCACGGACGGTCTGCTGATCACCGGGCAGAACCCGGCCTCCTCGGCCCCCGCGGCCGACGCCGTGATCGAGCTGGTCACCAAGGCCGGCTGATGAGCGCCTACGTCGTCATGCCGCGCGAACGCGTGACGGACCCGGCCATGATGTGACGCCCGTCGTCGGACACGGGGCGACAGAAACTCTGGAGGCCACGGCGTTCGACGGTGTGCTCATCCCCCGTGTTCATCGTCGAACGAGTGGACGGCACTCAAGCCCGCTGAGACTGCTGACCGGCGGCCACCCGCGCCCTGGGGCACAGCGGCCCGGGGAGCCGCAGCGCTGGCCGCCGGCAACGGAGTCTGGCGTTTCGCCCACACCCCGATCCTGCCGCTGATGCACTACCAGGCCCACCTCTCCGCCGCCGACGGGGCCAACCTGGCGCCAGCCATCATGCTCTCCGGACTGCTGGTCCTGGCGGTCCGCGAGGTCGCGACCTGGGGTACGGCGTGGTGGATCGCGACCGTCCTCACACTGCTGCTCACCGCAGCCTCCTGGAAACTCGGCCCGCCGACCCCGCAGACGACCGGCGCGGCGAAGAACCGTACCCGCACACACCGGTGGTTCACCGCACTGGCACTCAGCTACACCCTCGAAGGCATCGGCTACATCATCGCCGCACCTTCCCCGTCGCCTCGATCACTCAGGACGCCCCCGGCTGGGTCGGCGCAGGCGCGTGGGTCGTCGTCGGACTCGCCGCGATCCCCGGTTCAGCACCGGGGACGGCCCTGGCCAGGCGGTGGGGCCGCCCCACCCTGCCGGCATCGGCTCGGACGCTGCCCACGCCGGGGAGGAGACGCGTCGTAGCCTCCGGCCTCGCCGTCGTAGTCGATCACCTGTCATCCTGTCCGTGCGCCACACGGCGCACCCATCGCGAGCACGTCCAGACATCGTTCGAGGCCAGACCCGGAAGGACGAGCACAGGCTCTCACCTCGGCCGACACGGGCGTCCGCACCGGCCGTCTCACACCACGACGACCCGGATCCCCGCCTCCTCGTACCGCCGGACGGTCTCCGCGTCCGCGCCCGTGTCCGTCACCAGGGTGTCCACCGCGTCGGCCGCGCAGATCCGGGCGAACGCCCGCCGCCCCAGCTTGCTGGAGTCTGCGGCCACCACGACCCGCCCGGCGCGTGCGCACAGCATCCGGTTCACGGCCGCCTCGGCCTCGTCGTGCGCGGCGGCACCCTCCGTCGGATCGAAGGCCACCACCCCGAGCACCGCCACATCGAGGGTGATCTGCCCCAGCACCCCGTCGGCCAGCGGCCCGACCAGCTCGTACGACTGCGCCCGCGCCACCCCGCCCGTCACCACGATCTTGAACTGGGGGCGCACCGCCAGCTCGGTCGCGATGTTCAGGGCGTTGGTGACCACCGTCAGCGCCGGTGTACCGGACGCCAGATCGGCACGCACCGCCAGCGCCCGAGCCACCTCCGTCGTCGTCGTGCCCCCGGTCAGCCCGACCGCCTCGCCCGGCCCGACCAGATCCGCGACCGCCCGCGCGATCCGCTGCTTCTCGGAGGCGCGCCGGGCCGTCTGGTAGCGCAACGGCAGCTCGTACGACACCCCGTGCACCACCGCGCCGCCCCGCGTGCGGACCAGCATCTGCTGCTCGGCGAGCCGGTCGAAGTCCCGCCGGATCGTCGCCGCCGACACCCCCAGCTCCGCCGCGGCCTCCGCCACCTCCAGCCGGCCCCGCTCGACCAGCAGCTCCAGCAGCGCCTTCCAGCGGGCGTCGTGTGCCATCGGCCGTCTCCGTTCGCATGCTTGAAGTTGTTCGAAACCTGGCTCAATCTTGCAGGAACAATCACCGTCGGCGGGAGGTGGGGCATGACCCACGTCGAGGACGAGCTGAGGAGCCAGCCGGAGTGCTGGACCCGGGCCGCGGCCGAAGCCGGCCGGTGGGCACACGAACTGCCCCGGCCGGGGGAGCGGGTGGCGATCGTGGGGTGCGGCACGTCCTTCTTCATGGCCCAGGCGGCCGCCGCCCTCCGGGAGGGCGCCGGGCAGGGCGAGACGGACGCCTTCGCCGCCTCCGAGTTCCCCCACCACCGCCCCTACGACCGGGTCCTCGCCCTCACCCGCTCCGGCACCACCACCGAGGTGCTCGACCTCCTCGCCCGCCTCAAGGGGCGTACCCCCACCACCGCCGTCACCGCCGACCCGCGCACCCCGGTCGGACGGACGGCCGACCGGGTCGTCGTCCTCGAGCACGCCGACGAACTCTCCGTCGTGCAGACCAGGTTCGCGACCACCGCCCTCACCCTGCTGCGCGCCCACCTCGGCCTGCATCCCGACACCGCCGTCTCCGACGCCCGCACCGCGCTCGCCGAGCCGCTGCCCGAAGGGCTCGTGGAACGCGGGCAGTTCACGTTCCTCGGGCGCGGCTGGACCGTGGGCCTGGCCAACGAGGCGGCCCTGAAGATGCGCGAGGCCGCGCTCGCCTGGGCCGAGGCGTACCCCGCCATGGAGTACCGGCACGGCCCGATCAGCGTCAGCACGGCCGGCACGGCCACCTGGATGATCGGCGAGGCTCCCGACGGGCTGGCCCGACAGGTGGGCGACACGGGCGCGCTGTGGGTGCGGGGAGCGCTGGACCCCCTCGCCGAGCTGGTCCGCGCCCAGCGGCTCGCCGTGGCCGTCGCCGCCGCCCGGGGGCTCGACCCGGACCGGCCCCGACACCTCACCCGCTCCGTGATCCTCTGACCCGCCCGACCGGGAGCTGCCGTGCCCCTCACCACCACCGGCGAGCTGGTCACCCGCGCCCGCGCGGCCCGTACCGCCGCCGTCGCCTTCAACATCATCACGCTGGAGCACGTCGAGGCCGTCGTCACCGGCGCCGAGGCCGCCGGCGCGCCCGTCGTCCTCCAAGTCAGCGAGAACGCCGTCAGGTTCCGCCAGGACCGGCTGCTCCCGCTGGCCCGTGCCGCCGTGACCGTCGCCGAACAAGCCGCCGTACCGGTCGCGTTGCACCTCGACCACGTCCGGAGCGACCCCCTGCTGCACCGGGCCGCGGACGCCGGGTTCAGCTCGGTGATGTACGACGCCTGCCGGCTGCCGTATGCGCAGAACCTCGCGGCGACCCGCGCCGCCGTCGACTGGGCGCACTCCCGAGGACTGTGGATCGAGGGGGAGTTGGGGGAGATCGGCGGCAAGGGCGCGCACGCGCCCGGCGCCCGCACCGACCCCGCCGAGGCGCGCGCCTTCGTCGACGGCTCCGGCGTGGACGCCCTGGCCGTCGCCGTCGGCAGCGTGCACGCCATGACGACCCGCACCGCCACCCTCGACCACGCCCTGCTGGCGCGGCTCGCCGAGGCCGTCGACGTGCCGCTGGTCCTGCACGGCTCGTCCGGCGTCCCCGACGACCGGCTCACCGCCGCCGTCGCGGGCGGGATCGTCAAGGTCAACATCGGCACCGCCCTCAACCAGGCCCTCACCCAGGCGGTCCGGGGGTTCCTGGAGACCGAGCCGACGGTGGTCGACCCGCGCCGCTACCTGAGCGCGGGACGGGAGGCGATGGCCCACACGGTGGAGCGGACCCTGCGGCTGCTCACCCGCGTCTGACCGCCCTCAGCACCACGAACTTCGGGTCCCCGGCCACCAGTCGGCAGTTCCCGAACAGCCGCTTCAGCTTCACGTGGTAGCCCAGATGGCGGTTGCCCACCACCCACAGCTCCCCGCCCGGCCGCAGCACCCGCCGCGCGCCCGTGAACATCCGCCACGCCGTCGCGTCCGTGGTCGCCTGATGGGAGTGGAACGGCGGATTGTTCAGGACGACGTCCACACTGCCGTCCGGCACCCCGGTCAGCCCGTCCCCGACCCGGAACTCGGCGTGCCCGGGCACCCCGTTCGCCTTGAAGGTCGCCTCCGCCGAGGCCACCGCCTGGAACGACTCGTCGGTGAACAGCACCTCCGCCTCCGGATTGGCCAGCGCCACCGCCGTCCCCACGATCCCGTTGCCACACCCCAGATCCACGACCCGGCGCGTGCCCTCCGTAGCAGGCAGGTGCGTCAGGAAGAACCGGGTGCCGATGTCCAGCCGGTCGGCGCAGAAGACCCCCGCGTGGTTGACGACCGGGCGGCCCGACAGCGATCCGACGTCGCCCGGAAGGTCGTAGAGGTACGGCCACGGGTTCGCGGGGCGGGACAGCGACCCGTCCGGGGTGCAGAAGATCAGCCGCGCCTTCTGCTGGGCCGGCGAGGTCCTGGTGGGGCCGAGGATCCGCTCGAACAGGTTCAGGGTGGAGGTGTGGATCTCCTTGACCATGCCCGTGCCGATCACGACCGTTCCCGGGTGGACGGCGGGCGCGAGCCGCAGCAACTGGTCCTCCAGCAGCGCCAGGCTCTTCGGCACCCTGACCAGGAGCAGGTCGATCCGCTCGGGCACCGGGTCCTGGGTGGTCAGCTGCCGCACCGCGCCGGGCTCGACACCGGCCCGCGCGAGGTTCGCCCGGGTCGCCTCCTGCCCCAGCCAGGAGTCGGTGATCTGCACCGGGCGGTGTGCCGCGAGCGCCGTGACCAGCGCGCCCCAGCGGTCGCCCAGCACCACGACCGTGCCGGTCAGGGGTACGTCCCGCTCCGCGAGGTGCCGGAGCAGATACGCGTCGGAGGCGTCCCAGGCACGCAGCCGGTCGCGTGGGTCCTCGGGGAAGCGGGCCAGGGCGACCTCGCCCCACGGCGTCGTCATACGGTCGTTCATGGTGCCCCAAGGCTAGCCCAGCCGCAGCTCAGACCCGGTGTCGGTGCGGTGGGAGAGGATGGCCCCATGGACGGCGAGCTGTTTCCCCGGGAGCGGGCCCGGATCGCGCCCGGCGCGGTGCACGTGCCCGACTGGCTCGACGCGGACCGGCAGGCCGACCTCCTTCGAGCCTGCCGCGCCTGGGCGAGACCCCCGGCCGGCCTGCGCACGGTCCGCACGCCCGGCGGCGGCACGATGACCGCCCGCCAGGTCTGCCTGGGCTGGCACTGGTACCCGTACGCCTACGCCCGCACGGTCGTCGACGGAGACGGTACGCCGGTGAAGCCCTTCCCGGACTGGCTGGGCGAGCTGGGGCGGCGCGCGGTGGCCGACACGCTCGGACCGGACGCGGCGACCGCCGCCCCGTACGACATCGCGCTGATCAACTTCTACGACGCCGACGCGCGTATGGGCCTGCACCGGGACGCCGACGAGCGGTCCGACGCGCCCGTGGTGTCCCTGAGCCTCGGCGACACCTGTGTGTTCCGCTTCGGCAACACCGAGACCCGCACCCGGCCCTGGACCGATGTGGAGCTGCGCAGCGGCGATCTGTTCGTCTTCGGCGGACCGTCCCGGCTCGCCTACCACGGAGTGCCGCGGATCCTGCCCGGTACGGCACCGGCGGGGCTGGAGCTGACGGGGCGGCTGAACCTCACGCTGCGGGTGAGCGGCTTCCCAGAGGCACCCTGCACGTCCGCCGCCGAGCCCGGACGTCCCGCGGACGCACCACGCCGTTCCGCGGACGCACCCCGCCGTCCCACCCCCGCACCGGGCCGCTTCCCCGGCGGCGGCTGACGAACGGATCATGGGAGACTCCCCCTCATGAGCGGCAAGGCGGACCCCCGGCCGACGGGGGAAGGAACCACCTCGAGGGCGCGGTTGGACCGGGGGCGCGGCGCGCTCGGGCCCGCGTTGGAGCTCGTGCACACCGGGCGGGCGCCCACCCGGTCGGTGCTCACCGCCGAACTCGGCGTCACCCGCGCCACGGCCGGCGCGGTCGCCGCCGAACTGGAGGCGCTGGGGCTGATCCGGGTGGACGCACGGCCCGGCGCCGCCGCCGGTTCCCAGGGCCGGCCCTCGCATCGGCTCGAACTCGCCGAGGAGGGCCCGGTCGCCCTGGCCGCCCAGGTGCACGCCGACGGGTTCCGGGCCGCGCTGGTCGGCCTCGGCGGCCGGATCGTCGCCACCACCCCCAGCTGCGAGGCCGTGGACGCCGATCCGGCGAAGGTGCTCGGGGCCGCCATGGACGCCGGTGCCGAGCTGCTGCGCCGGACCGGACGCCGGTGCGTGGGCGCCGGGCTCGCCGTGCCGTCGGCGGTCACCGAACCGGAGGGCCTGGCGCTGAACCCCCTGCACCTGGCCTGGCCGGTGGGGGCGCCGGTGCGGGAGGTCTTCGCCGAACGCGTGCGTGCCGCCGGGATCACCGGCCCCGCCTTCGTCGGCAACGACGTCAACCTCGCCGCCCTCGCCGAACACCGGCACGGCGCCGGCCGCGGCGCCCGCGACCTGCTGTGCGTGGCCACCGGACACCGCGGCGTCGGCGGCGCGCTCGTCCTCGACGGCCGTCTGCACACCGGCAGTTCGGGACTCGCCCTCGAAGTCGGGCACCTCACGGTCAACCCCGAGGGCCGCCCCTGCCACTGCGGCGGCCGGGGCTGCCTCGACGTCGAGGCCGACCCCCTGGCCCTGCTGACGACCGCGGGCCGCGAGCCCGGCCCCGAGGGCTCCCTGCTCCACCAGGCCAACGAGCTGATCCGCGAGGAGTACGGCGATCCGGTCGTCCGCACGGCCGCCGAGGCCCTCATCGACCGGCTCGGCCTCGGACTCGCGGGCCTGGTGAACATCCTCAACCCCGACCGGATCATCCTCGGCGGACTGCACCGCACCCTCCTCGACGCCGACCCCGGCCGACTGCGCGCCGTCGTCGCCGACCGCAGTCTGTGGGGCCGCAGCGGCGGCGTCCCCATCCTCGCCTGCACCCTCGACCACAACACCCTGGTCGGAGCGGCCGAGCTGGCCTGGCAGCCGGTGCTCGACGACCCCCTCGGCGCACTGAGCGCGGCCTGAACGGCGGAGCCGCTCAGGCCCGGTGGGGCTCCGCAGCGCTGCCACGGCGGGTCCTCACGGCCCGGTGGGGTTCCGCAGCGCTGCCATGGCGGGTCCTCGTGGCCTGGTGGGGTTCCGCAGCGCTGCCATGGCGGGTCCTCGTGGCCTGGTGGGGTTCCGCAGTGCGCCGTGGCGGGTCGTTGCGGCCTGGTGGGGTTCCGCAGTGCGCCGTGGCGGGTCCTCGTGGCCTGGTGGGGTTCCGCAGTGCGCCGTGGCGGGTCCTCACGGCCCGGTGAGGTTCCACAGTGCGCCATGGCGGGTCCTCACGGCCCCGTCAGGCTCCACAGTGCCGCCACCGCCGGTCGGCGCAGGTCCGCACGGCGCACGCACAGTCCGATCGGGAACGGCTCCGGCGGCGGGCCGGCCGCCGGCACCACCGTCAGCCGCTCCCGCACCGCGCTGTGCTCCAGGACCAGCCCCGGCACCACGCCGGTGCCGCAGCCCAGGGCGACGAGCGCCAGCAGCCCCTCGTGCCCGTCCGGTTCACAGGCCACCTCGGGGGTCCGGCCGCGCGCCCGGAACCAGCGGTCGGCCGCCTCGCGCACCAGCCCCCGGTGCGGCAGCACGAACGGTCCGTCCAGCCCGTCGTCCGGCCGCTCCCGCGCGGTCACGAACACCAGCTCCGTGACCGCCACCGTCCGGCTCACGAGCGCCTCCGGCAGCCGCGCCGGGATCCCCGCCACCGCCACGTCGACCTCGCCCTCGTCCAGCCGGGCCAGCGCCGCCGCCGCGTCCCCGGTCCGCAGATCGAGCCGCACCTGCGGATGCGCGGCCCGCAGCGGCGCCAACAGGTCCGGCAACAGCGCCTGACAGGCGGTCACCGTCGCGAACACCGCCAGCCGACCGGTCAGTTCGGCCGGATCCGGATGCTCCTCACGGTACGAGCGCCACAACTCCAGCACCTGGACGGCATAGGCACGGAACCGGTGCCCCTCCGCCGTCAGCGACACCCCCCGCGGCCCCCGGTCCAGCAGCCGATGCCCCAGATCCGCCTCGAGCCGCTGCACGGTCCGGGTCAGCGTCGCCGGACTGACGTGACAGTCCAGGCTCGTCCGCCCGAAGTTCAGCGTCTGCGCCAGATGCAGGAACAGCCGCAGCTCCCGATGGTCGTCCCGCATGACGTCCCGCATGACCTCGGCCTTTCACTCCGTGCAACGCGTCGCTGCAAGAGTTGCGCTTGTCGCAACATCGGCCCGGAGCCTACAACTCGACCATGACCTCGACGACGTACACCTCCCGAGTGTTCCCCCTGGAGACGATGGCCGTGCCCGGCGGCACCGAGACCGTCCTGCCCGGCGGCCGGCACCTCTTCCCGCTGCTGCCGCGGGCCTTCGCCGGAGTGCGCCGGATCGGCGTGCTCGGCTGGGGGCCGCAGGGCCGGGCGCAGGCCCTCAACCTGCGCGACTCCCTCGCCGGCACGGACATCGACGTCTGCGTCGGACTGCGCCCGGGCTCCCGTTCGGCCGAGGACGCCCGCGCCCACGGCTTCACCGAGGAGGACGGCACCCTCGGCGACTGGCTCGCCGTGGCCGCCGACAGCGACCTGGTGATCCTGCTCATCGCCGACGCCGCGCTCGCCGCCCATCACCAGGAGATCTTCCGGGCCCTGAAGCCCGGCGCCGTCATCGGACTCTCCCACGGCTTCCTGCTCGGCCATCTCCGCGAGAACGGCGGAGACTTCCCGCCCGGTCACGCCGTGATCGCCGTCTGCCCCAAGGGCATGGGCGACTCCGTCCGCCGTCTCTACCGGCAGGGCGCGCAGACCAACGGCGCCGGGATCAACAGCAGTTACGCCGTCCACGCCGACCCCGACGGCCGGGCGACCGACCTCGCGCTCGGCTGGTCCGTCGCGCTCGGGTCGCCGTACACCTTCCGCACCACCCTCGACAGCGAGTACCGCTCGGACGTCGTCGGCGAACGGGCCGTCCTGCTCGGCGCGGTCCACGGCATCGTCGAGAGCCTCTACGGGCGCTACCGCCTCGCGGGCGACGACGAGATCACCGCCTATGAGAAGTCCTGCGAGAACGTCACCGGCCCGATCGCGCGCACGATCTCCCGTGCCGGGCTGCGGGCGGTGCGCGAGGACCTCGGCCCGGACGGGCGGGAGGTCTTCGACCGCGCGTACACGGCGACCTACGCACCGGCCCGCGAGCTCGTCGCGGAGATCTACGACGAGGTCGCCGACGGCACCGAGCTGCGCAGCGTCGTCCTGGCCGAACGCCGGCTCGCCCAGCGCCCGATGAGCAGGATCGGCGGTTCGCCGATGTGGACGGTGGCCCCAAGCGTCCATGCCCGCCGGGGCCGACGCCATCTGCCCGTCGAGCCGTTCACCGCCGGGGTGTTCGTCGCGACCATGACCGCCCAGATCGACGAGTTCGCCGAACGCGGCCACCCCTGGTCGGAGATCGTCAACGAGTCCGTCATCGAGGCCGTGGACTCCCTGCTGCCGTACATGCACGCCCGGGACGTCGCGTACATGGTCGACAACTGCTCCCGTACGGCCCGGCTCGGCGCCCGCCGCTGGGGGCCGCGCTTCCAGGCGGCCTACGAGCAGATCGCCTACCCCGCCGCCGAACTCCCGGCGGACGGCGCGCTGTTGAAGGCCTTCGACGCCCATCCCGCGCACGGGGCGCTGGCCGCGGCGGCCCGCCTGCGGCCCTCCGTGGACATCTCCGTGGACATCTCCGTGGCCTGAGTCGGCGCGCGAGCGGTCACCAGGCGGAGGCGGCGGCCCGCAGCCGGTCGCGGACCCGCAGCACCTCCGGGTTGGCGTCCGCCCCGGGCCGCTGGACCAGGAACAGGGTGTTCAGCGGCGGCTCCTCGGGGTCGTGGAGCCGGACGAGACGGCCCGTGTCCAGGTGCTCCTGGCACAGGGAGTGCGGCAGGACGCTGTATCCGGCGCCCGCGGTGACCGCCGACAGCACCGCGTACAGATTGGGCACGGTGACCGCCGCGCTCGCGGTGAGCTGCTTGCCGAAGACGGTGCGCCAGTAGCGGCGGGCGATCGGCAGGTCCTCGGCGTAGGTGACCAGGGGCACGTCCCGCAGTGCGGCGCACAGGTCCTCGCCGGCCCGCGGGTGCGCGCCCACGCCGTCCGCCCAGGCGGGCGAGGCCACCAGGACGTACTCCTCGTCGGCCAGCGGCACCGACTCCAGCCCCCGGCCGCGCGGCCGACGCGTGGCGATCACCAGGTCGTGCCGCCCGGTCCGCATCTCCTCCAGCAGCGGCTCGGTCAGCCCCTGCGCGACCCTCAGCCGAAGCCCGCCCGCGACGAGCGGCGCCAGCGCCGGCAGGACCCGTACGCACAGCAGCTCCGACGGCCCGGCGAGATGGACCGGCGCGGTCCGCCCGGCCGACGGGCCCCCGCCCTCCAGCGCGGCCAGCGCGTCGAGCGGCACCGACACCCGGGCCGCGAGTTCGTGCGCGAGGGGGGTGGGCTCGACGCCCCGGGGCAGCCGGGTGAACAGCTCTCGCCCGCTCTGCTGCTCCAGGGTGCGGATCTGGGCGGTCACCGTGGGCTGCGACAGCCCCAGCCGCGGGGCCGCCGCCGTGAACGAGCCGGAGCGGTACACAGCCAGGAAGGTGCGCAGCAGGTTCAGATCGGCGTGCGCCGGAAGCCGCCCGGCACCGCCGATCACGGTCCCCGGGACCTCGGACGTCCGGTTCCTCATACCGACCAGCGTAGCCGCCTTACACATCGGCATCCCGATGGAGGATATAGAGGGCCTTATTGGTTTCCCGATGGGTGGCGGGCCTAACGTCGAGGACGTCGCCGGCCGGCGGCACCCCCGATCCCCGTGAGGACCCCCGATGACCACGCAGAACGCGATCGACTGGCCCGAGAAGTACCTGCCCGGCACCGGCGACAACTTCGTCTCCAACGAGGTGATCGTCCAGGGCCTCACGGCCGCCCGGGTCTGGCACTTCCTGACCGACACCTCCGAGTGGGAGGGCTACTACGACAACGTCGCCGACATCTCCTTCCCGCAGGGCGGCGGCCCGCAGCTGAAGGACGGCCTGCTCTTCCGCTTCGGCACCTTCGGCTTCCCGCCCCTCGACGCGCACGTCGTCGAGTTCCGGGCCCCCGGCGACGGCGCCCCCGGCCGGCTGTCCTGGACCGCGAGGCAGGACGGCGGACCCGAGGAGCGCCTCGACGTCCTGCACGCCTGGCTGGTCGAGGACCTGCCCGGCGGCCGGGTCCGTGTCCTCACCCAGGAGACCCAGCACGGCCGGCCCGCCGCGGCGCTGGCGCAGGAGCGCCCCAACCCGATGCTCAACGGTCACCAGGCCTGGCTGGACGGCCTCGTGAGCGCCGCGTCGAAGTAGGTTGACGGCATGACCGACAAGACCACCGTGAGTGTCCTCGGCACCGGCATCATGGGTGCCGCCATGGCCCGCAACCTCGTCCGCGCCGGGCACACCGTCCGCGCCTGGAACCGCACCCGCGCCAAGGCCGAGCCGCTGGCCGCCGACGGCGTCACCGTCACCGGCACCCCCGCCGAGGCCGTCCGGGGCGCGGACGTCGTCCTGACCATGCTCTACGACGGCCCCGCCGCCCTGCACGTCATGCGCGAGGCCGTTCCCGCCCTGCGCCCCGGCGCCGCCTGGGTGCAGTCGACCACCGCCGGCATCGAGGCGATCGGCGATCTGGCCGCCTTCGCCCATGAGCACGGGCTCGTCTTCTTCGACGCGCCGGTGCTGGGCACCCGCCAGCCCGCCGAGGCCGGGCAGTTGACGGTCCTCGCGGCCGGCCCGGCCGGGCACCGGGACGCGGTCGCGCCCGTCTTCGACGCGGTCGGCGCGCGCACGGTGTGGACCGGCGAGGACGGCGGCGCGGGCAGCGCCACCCGGCTGAAGCTGGTCGCCAACAGCTGGGTCATCGCCGCGACCGCCGCGACCGGCGAGGTGCTCGCCCTCGCCCGGTCGCTGGAGGTCGACCCGGCGGCGTTCTTCGGGCTCATCGAGGGCGGCCCCCTGGACATGGGCTATCTGCGGGCCAAGGCCGGGATGATCCTCGACGGCCGGCTCTCCCCGCCCCAGTTCGCGGTGGACACGGCGGCGAAGGACGCCCGTCTCATCGTCGAGGCCGGCCGCGCGGGCGGCGTCCGCCTCGACGTGGCGGCCGCGAGCGCGGAACGCCTGGAGCGGGCGGCGGCCCAGGGACACGCCGCCGAGGACATGGCTGCGGCCTACTTCGCGAGCTTCGACGAGAAGCCGTCCGCCTGAGCCACGTGACACACCTCCCGGGCGGAGGCCCGAGCCGTCACTCCCGGGCGGCTCGGCGCGGCCGGGGCACCAACTCGCCACCGCAGTTGGGGCAGACCCCCCGCAGCGCCGCACCGCACGGCCCGCAGAAGGTGCACTCGTAGGAGCAGATCAGCGCCGGCCCGTCGGGCGCCAGGGCGGCCGTCGTGCAGCGCTCGCATCGGTCACGCATCTCCAGGGCCATGCCGTACCACTCCTCACCTGCGGGTCCGTCCGTCACCGGCCATGCTCGCGGACCGTACGGCGACCGACAGCGCACCCACGGGACAGGGACCGACACGATCGGGCCACCCGCCACCCGCGGGGAGCACGTCCGGCACCCCCGCGTACTCCCCGGGAGGTACCCGCACTGCCGCTGGCCGTACGACGACCCGGACCCCCTCCCGGCGGGACGCTCGAGGCATCGCAGCACCGAGGCCCCTCACCGAGGCCCCGCACCGAGGAGATGACTCGAGATGAACACTCTGGCCAACTGGGACGGCGGCGGCCCCGGCCCCTGGATCCTGTTCCTCCCGCTGATCTGGGCGGCCGTCGTCGTCGGCGTCGTCACCCTGCTGCGCCGCACGGTGTGGCGCGGCCGGCGCGGCCCCTGGCGCCCCGTCGACCGGCCCAGCGGCGACTCGCCCCTCGCCGTCCTCGGCCGGCGCTTCGCCTCCGGCGAGATCGACGAGGACGAGTACTGGCGCCGGCTGTCCGTCCTGGACGAGCAGTTCGGCCGGAACGGGGGTGCGCGGTGACCACCGTGACCGCCCTCACGACGGCCGCCCGGGTCGCCGACGCCGTGAAGGTGTACGGCGTCGGCGACACCGCAGTACGGGCCCTGGACGGGGTCAGCGTGGCCTTCCCGGCCGGACGCTTCACCGCGATCATGGGCCCGTCGGGCTCCGGCAAGTCCACCCTGATGCACTGCGCGGCCGGCCTGGACACGCTCACCTCCGGTACCGCCTGGATCGGCGACACCGACCTGGGCGCCCTGGACGACCGCCGCCTCACCCTCCTGCGCCGCGACCGGGTCGGGTTCGTGTTCCAGTCGTTCAACCTGGTCCCCACCCTGACCGTCGAGGAGAACATCCGGCTGCCGCTGGACCTCGCGGGCGCGGGGGGCGAGGCCGAGTGGATCGACGCGTTGGTCGACACCGTCGGTCTGCGCGACCGGCTGCACCACCGGCCCTCGCAGCTCTCCGGCGGACAGCAGCAACGGGTCGCCGTGGCCCGGGCGTTCGCCGGCCGCCCCGACGTCGTCTTCGCCGACGAGCCCACCGGCAACCTTGACTCCCGCACCGGGGGAGAGGTCCTCGGGCTCCTCGCCGGGACCGTGCGCCGCACCGGCCGTACGGTCGTCATGGTCACCCACGACCCGGTGGCCGCCGCCCACGCCGACGAGGTCGTCTTCCTCGCCGACGGACGGCTCGTCGACCGGATGGAGTCCCCGACCGCCGACCGCGTCCTGGACCGCATGAAAGCCTTCGAGGTGCCGTCATGAACGCGTCCCTGCGCCTCAGCCTCACCTCCCTGCGCGCCCACAAGCGGCGGTTCGCCGGCACCTTCCTCGCGGTGTTCCTCGGCGTGGCCTTCCTCGCCGGGACGCTCGTCATGGGCGACACCCTGCGCGCGAGCTTCGACTCGATGTTCGGCAGCGCCACCGCCGGCACCGACGCCGTCGTCCGCGGCGCCGACGCCCTCACCACCCCCGGGGAGAGCCAGGGCGTACGCAGGCCGGTCGGCACCTCCCTCGTCGCGGCCGTCGAGAAGGTCCCGGGGGTGGCGGCCGCCGCCCCGGACATCCAGGGCGCGGGCCAGCTCATCGGCAGCGACGGCAAGCCCATCGGGGGTCAGGGCCCGCCCACCCTCGCCGGCAACTGGATCGCCGATCCGAAGCTCAACCCGTACCGGCTCGCCGAGGGCCGCGCCCCCGCCCGGTCCGGTGAGGTCGTCGTCAACCGCGGCACCGCCGAGAAGGGCGGACTGAGGATCGGCGACACGACGGTCCTGCGCACCCCCGACCCGGTGCGCGTGACGATCGTCGGGCTCGCCACCTTCGGCGGCGAGGACGGCATGGCCCAGGTGACCTTCACCGGCCTGACCCGCGCCGACGCCGAGAAGTACCTCACCGCCCGGCCCGGCGAGGCCACCGGCATCGTGGTCCGCGCCGACCCCGGAGTGAGCCAGACGGAGCTGGTCCACCGGCTGACTCCCGTCCTGCCCCAGGGCGTCGAGGCCATCACCGGACAGGAGTCGGCGCGTGAGAACACCGACATGATCGCCAGTCAGTTCCTCACGCTCTTCACCACGTTCCTGCTGGTGTTCTCCGGAGTCGCCCTGCTCGTCGCGACCTTCTCCATCCACAACACCTTCGCCATCGTCGTCGCCCAACGCACCCGTGAGAACGCCCTGTTGCGCGCCCTCGGCGCCTCCCGCCGCCAGATCACCGCGGCCACCCTCACCGAGGCGGGCGCCGTCGCCGTGACCGCCTCCGCGGCCGGACTGGCCGGCGGCATCGGCATCGCGGCCGGACTCCAGGCCCTGTTCCCGGCCATCGGATTCCCCTTCCCCGAGGGCGACCTGGTGATCAGCGGCCTGTCGCTGGGCATCCCCCTCGCGGTCGGCGTCCTGGTCTGTGCGGGCTCCGCCCTGCTGCCCGCCGTACGCGCCGGACGCACCGCCCCGCTGGCCGCGCTCCGCGAGAGCGCCGTCGACACCTCCGGCGCCTCCCGGCCGCGCGCCGTCCTCGGCGCCGGACTCCTCGCCCTGGCCCTCGCGGTGACCCTGACCGGCGTCCTCGTCTCCCCGTCCGTGTGGTCGGCCGGCGTCGGGGCCGTCCTCGCGCTCGTCGCCTTCGTCGTCCTCGGCCCGGTCGCCTCCGGCACGGCGGTACGCGTCCTCGGCAGCCCCCTCGACCGGCTGCGCGGGGTCACCGGCGGCCTCGCCCGGCGCAACGCCCTGCGCAGCCCCGGGCGGACGGCCGCCACCGCGAGCGCCCTGATGATCGGTGTGGCCGTGGTGTCCCTGTTCACCGTGTTCGGGGCCTCGCTGAAGGCCACCATGGACCAGACCGTCTCCCGGTCCTTCGCGGGTGACGTCGCCGTCAGCACACCGTCCTTCGGCGCGGGCGGCAGCGGGCTCAGCCCGAGGCTGGCCCCGGCGATCGGCGCACTGCCCGAGGTCGACACCGCCGTCGGGCTCGGCCGCGGAGTCGCCGAAGTCGACGGCAAGGGACGGGCGTTGACCGTGACCGACCCGGCGGCCCTGGCCCGCACCTTCGACCTCGGCACCGTACAAGGAGACCTGGGGGCCCTCGGCGCCGACGGCATCGCGATCACCCGTCAGGAGGCGGACCGGCAGCACCTGTCCCCGGGCGACACGGCACACCTCGTCTTCACGGACGGCCGGAAGAAGGCCTTCACCGTCCGCGCGGTCTACGGGCGGTCCGAACTCGCCGGCGACTACGTCATCACCCGCGCCGCCTGGGCCCCGCACCGCACCCAGGACGCCGACACCCTGGTCGCCGTCTCCTTCAAGGACGGCGTGCCCACCGCCCAGGGCAAGGCGGCCGTCGAGAAGGTCGCCGCGCACTACGGCAACCCGGAGGTCCAGACCCGCGAGGCGTACGCGGCGTCGTCGGCCGGCGGCATCGACATGATGCTCACCCTCGTCTACGCCCTGCTCGCCCTCGCGGTGCTCATCGCGCTCCTCGGCATCGCCAACACCCTGACGCTGGCGCTCCACGAACGCACCCGCGAACTCGGTCTGCTGCGGGCCGTCGGGCAGACCCGGTCCCAGCTGCGGGCCATGGTCCGCTGGGAGTCGGTCCTGGTCGCCGCCTTCGGCACGGCGGGCGGTCTGGCGCTCGGCGCCTTCCTCGGCTGGGTGCTGGTGCGGGCGTCCGACGGGGCGAGCGACAGCGCGTTCGCCTTCGCGCTGCCGCCCGTCCGGCTCGCCGTCGTCGCCCTCGTGGGCCTCGCCGCCGGAGCCCTCGCGGGACTGCGCCCGGCCCGGCGCGCGGCCCGGCTGGACGTGCTGCGGGCCGTCGCCGCCGAGTGACGCGCCCCGAAGGGCAGGTCACCGCCCGGTCAGCCGACGACGGCGGACCGGGCGGGAGCAGGGGCGCCGCGGTGCGCGTCCACGGCGACGACCTCCGGGAACCGGGGCGCGACCGTTTCCCGGGGCGTACGGCGCGGCGGACGCGCCGACCGTTCCGGTGCGACGGCAGACGCGGGCAGCGTGAACCAGACGACCTTGCCGGACTCCCCGTCCGGCCGGGCACCCCAGCTCTCGCTCATCGCGGCCACCATGGCGAGCCCGCGCCCGCAGGTGGCCAGGGCCCCGGTCTCGACGTCCGCCGGCACCGGAAGCCGCGGATCGCGGTCGCGCACGGAGACGGTGAGCCGGTCCAGCAGCAGCTCCATCTCCACGACACACGTCTTGTCGGGCCGGGCATGCAGGTGGACGTTGGTCAACAGCTCCGTCACACCGAGCGCGGCCCGGTCTATCAGGGGATCCAGATGCCAGTAGCGCAACTGCGCCGATACGATTCTGCGGACCTGGCCGATCCGCGACGGCAGGGCTTGGAGCTCCACCGTGCAGTGCCTGCTTGGGTTGCTGATCACGGCTGCGACTCCCCGACTGAGGTCCGGAAGAACACGGAGTTCGGATCGATCGAGCAGAGCTGCTGCGCAAGGCGGCCGCCTGCTGCGGTGGCCGGCGGGCTGGTTCGCAGCGTTATCGCCGGTAAACCCAGAGTGACGTGAGAACAGCGTGACTCAGGGGGTGCCGCGGCGCAACTCGCACTGCCCGGGCTGCTTCAGCGGGGGTGCCCCGCCGCCTTCCGTACCGCCTCGATGAACCGGCGCGCCGCGGGCGGCCCCGGCTCGCCCGGCGCGGGGTCGTGGTCGCCGAGGGTCAGCAGGTACCGGTTGCCGTTGAGGTCCGCCAGCGCCCGGTCCTCCGGGGCGAACCAGGGCCTGGAGGCGCGGACCGCCTGCACCGGCGCGCTGTCGATCTCACTGCCGTAACTGGTGAGCAGCTCCAGCCTGCCCCCGCTGATCCGGACCTGCCCGGCCCGGGTGAGCGAACGCAGTCTCTTCCCGATCCGCACGCCCGTCGCCGTGAACTCCGGCTCCGCCATGCCTCCCCGCCCCCTTGCGGTCGTACTCGCGTGAGCGAACTCGTCGTGTCCGTGATCCAGTGTGCGCCCCCGTCCGGGACCCGCGCCGCGTCCAGGGGCGTACGCCCTGACCGGGAGCTCCGCCCCGCCCGGTGCAGTCTGCCCGCGCCCGGCGTCGAGCACCAGTGCGCACGACACGCCGACCACGGCCTTCAGGAGCACTCGCGTGAATGCGCCCCCCCGTGCGCCCGCACCCGCTCCCCAGGACCGCCTTTGAGGCCCCCAAAGGTGTGTTTATGCAGGTGAGAAGCGGTACGGAAGGTGCTTATGATCGGTGTGCCGGCCGCCTCGGGCGCCCGTCGGCGCGCAGCGTGTAAGGAGCTCCTGCCGTGACCACCCCCCAGCAGACCAGGACCGGCGCCACCCTCGACGTCGACCACAGCGATGTCTTCTACCGCGACTGGCTGAAAGAGGCCGTCCGCAAGGTCCAGGCCGATGCCAACCGCTCGGCCGACACCCATCTGCTCCGCTTCCCGCTCCCCGACAGCTGGGGCATCGACCTGTACCTCAAGGACGAGTCGACCCACCCCACCGGCAGCCTCAAACACCGCCTCGCGCGCTCGCTGTTCCTCTACGGCCTGTGCAACGGCTGGATCCGGCCTGACCGCCCGGTGATCGAGGCGTCCAGCGGCTCCACCGCCGTGTCCGAGGCGTACTTCGCCAAGCTGATCGGCGTGCCCTTCATCGCCGTCATGCCGCGCACGACGAGCGCCGAGAAGATCCGCCTCATCGAGTTCCACGGCGGCGGCTGCCACTTCGTCGACGACCCGCGCACGATGTACGAGGAGTCGGCCCGCCTCGCGGCGGACACCGGCGGCCACTACATGGACCAGTTCACCTACGCCGAGCGGGCCACGGACTGGCGCGGGAACAACAACATCGCCGAATCCGTCTTCCGCCAGCTGGAGTCGGAGCGCTTCCCGGAGCCCGCCTGGATCGTCGCCACGGCCGGCACCGGCGGCACCTCCGCGACCATCGCCCGGTACGTCCACTACACCCAGCGCGACACCCGCATCTGTGTCGCCGACCCCGAGAACTCCTGTTTCTTCGAGGGCTGGACCACCGGCGATCCGGACGTCACCTGCGACTGCGGCTCACGGATCGAGGGCATCGGCCGGCCCCGGATGGAGCCGAGCTTCGTGCCGGGCGCCATCGACCGCATGATGAAGGTCCCGGACGCGGCCAGCATCGCCGCCGTACGGGCCCTGGAGCAGGCGATCGGCCGCAAGGCGGGCGGCTCGACGGGCACCGGACTGTGGAGCGCGCTCAAGATCGCCGCCGAGATGGTCGCCGACGGCCGGCGCGGCAGCGTGGTCACCCTGCTGTGCGACCCCGGCGACCGCTACCTCGACAAGTACTACTCCGACGCCTGGCTCGCCGAACAGGGCCTGGACATCGCGCCCTACACGGCGGCCATCGAGTCGCTGCTGGCCACGGGGGTGTGGCCGGAGCCGGCCGAGCAGGTCTGAAGGGTGTTGCACAAGGCCCTTCAGGGGAGTGTCGCGAGCCGCTGTTCGAGCCGGGTCATCGCGCCCCGGAACGACCACCCGAGTCCCGGGCCCGCCAGCCGCAGCGCGCCCCTGACCAGGACGGGCCCGTCCGCCGCGAACGTCCACCGCACCCGGGTCCCCGCACCGTCGGGCGCGAGCCGCCACTCCTCGACCAGCGCCCGCACCCCCGGCGCGTTGGTGACGTCCACCCGGTAGGCGTACAGCTCGGGCTCCTTCGCGGCGAGGACCGTCTCCCGGAACCGCCCGCCGCCCGACAGCCGGACATCCCGCCCCGCTCCTTCGTCGATCGGCTCGATCGAGGTGACGGCCGGGAACCACTCGGCCCAGCCGGAGACGTCCGAGGCCAGCGCGTGGAAGACCCGCTCCGGCGGGGCGGAGAGCACTCGTGTGAAGACCAGCCGTACAGGAGCGGCCCCGACGAAGTCGAGGCTTTCGGCGTGCAGACGACGGACCATGACGACACGGACCCCCTCGGTCGACGGCCCCGTCACCCTAGCCGTCACCCCGTCAGATGTCTTCCCCCGTACCGCTCTCGCCGGCCACCACCACCTGCCGCAGATGCTCGGAGATCTCCGCGCGGGCCGCGCCCGGCAGCCCGGCGTCCGTGACCAGCGTGTCGACCTGCTCCAGGGCCGCGAACGAACTCAGGCCCACCACACCCCACTTGGTGTGGTCGGCGACCACCACGACCCGGCGCGCCGACTGCACGAGACGCCGGTTGGTCTCGGCCTCCGCCAGGTTCGGCGTGGACAGCCCGGCCTCGGTGGATATCCCGTGCACACCGAGGAACAGCAGATCGAAGTGGAGCGCCGCGATGGCCTGGTCGGCGACCGGCCCCACCAGCGAGTCGGACGGGGTGCGCACCCCACCGGTCAGCACCACCGTCGCCGCGCCCTGCCGGGGACCCGAGGTGCGCTGCGCCACGTGGAAGACATCGGCCACCCGCACCGAGTTCGTCACCACGGTCAGGTCCGGCACCTCCAGCAGCTGGTGCGCCAGCGCGTAGGTCGTCGTACCGCCCGACAGCGCGATCGCGCTGCCCGGAGCGACCAGCTCCGCGGCGGCCCGCGCGATGTCCTCCTTGGCGGTCAGCTCCAGCCCCGACTTCGCCTCGAAGCCCGGCTCGTGCGTGCTCGCCTCCACCACCGGCACCGCGCCGCCGTGCACCTTCTCCAGCACGCCCTGGCGGGCCAGCGCGTCCAGGTCGCGGCGGACCGTCATGTCCGACACGCCGAGCTTGCGGGTCAGCTCGTTGACACGGACGCCGCCCCGTCGGCGTACCTCGTCCAGGATCAGGGCGCGGCGCTGCTCCGCGAGGAGGTTCTGATTCTCGCTCACGTACGCTCCGGTCCTTTCCTCGAACGTCTCGACAGGCCCGCTCACCTGCTGCGACGAGAACATTCTCGCCAGTCACAGGTGCGCGGGCGACCCATCCTCGCACGACAGCGCCCCGACTGTGCCGGCACCCCGATGCGTGCATGCCATCAGGGGGCTGTGATGTTCCTGTGGCGCACGGATCGGGGAGATTCGGTGCGCCGAGGTGTAGAAGCCTCCCGGAGCGGAGATCCTGTGCCCGCACGAGGACGGGGAAGCGGCGTGTCAATGGGGGAAGTGCGAACGGTGGAATGTTCCTCGACGGGTTCCTCGACGGGCGGAGCGGCCCTGGAACTCCTGGTCCACGGGGTGGGCGGCGCCACGCCCGAGAAGATGCTGAACGATCCGCGTACCGTGCGGATCACCGGCGACGACACGGCCGCGGTCTACCGGCGCGCCGAGGACGCCGACGCGGACTCCCCGGCGGCCGACGCCAACACGCCGTCCGGCGAGCACGACGGACGCCCGGTCCGGGAGGCGTACGTCTGGTCCAACCTGACCTCCGGCAACGGCACCCGCGCCCTGTGGCTGTTGCTGCTGCCGTTCATGGTGGTCAACCTCGCCCACTGGATGCGCCCGGCCGCCCGCGAGGGCACCCGCGGGGTCCGCCTGTACGGCCTGCTCGTACGGCTAGCCGGCCTCAGCCTGACGGTCCTGCTCGTCGCGGCGGCCTGCGAGGTCGCCCTCGACCTCACCGCCTGGCAGTGCGCGGGCACCCGCGCGTGCGCCGCCCGCCACTCCTGGCTGGGTTTTCTGTCCCCCAGCGGCTCGCACGGCGGCTGGTGGAGCCTGCCCGGCCGCCGCCTCGCCCTCGCGGCCCTGGTCCCGACCGCCCTGACCGGCCTCCTGTGGTACCTCTCCCACCGCACCTGGCGGGCGTACGAGTCCCAGGAGCCCCTCGACCGCGGCCCCGAGCCGGAACCCGGACCCGCCCACACCGCGCTGAGCCGACCCGGCTTCTGGTACGGCCGCCGCCTCGTGGCCCGCCTGCGCGCCGCCCACACCGCGGCGGGCCTGTTCACGGTGGCCGCCGCGGTCGGTACGGCGGCGGCCCGCGAGGACCACCGCCCAGGCGGCCCCGCCGTCCTGGACGCGCTCGGCCGGCTGCTGGAGATGTCCCTGGCCGTCGGCGCGTTCGCCGTGGTCTGGGTGGTGTGCCGGCGCGGCCGCAGCGAGAACCGCCTCGACCGCACCCTCGACGCCCACCTCGTCCACCGCCTCCCCCTCACCGCCCTCGCCCTCCTCGCCCTCACCCTCGTCTACGCCGGCTGGAGCCGCCCGCACTGGCACTCCTCCGGCCGCCTGGCCGGCGACACCGCCTTCGGCACCCTCGCCCTGGCCCAGGGCGCCCTGGTCCTGGCCCTGACCGCCGTGGCCCATGTGCTGCACAGAGCGGCGAAGGGCGGCGCCGACAAGGGGACGGGGGCCGTGACCCCGCAGGAGCGGTCCGCGCTGCGCGGGCTCGGTGGGCCCGCCGTCGTGATGCTGGCCTGTGCGCTGGGCGGGGTGATGTCCGGCGGAGTGTCACAGCGGGTCTCGGACTGGCTCGACGGCACCGGGACCTCGCTCGACGGCCCCCCGGTGCTGCTGACCTGGCAGGCGTCGGTGATCCCCGTGCTGCTCGTAGTCCTGCTGGTGCTGTGCGCGCTGCTCGGCCGGCGGACCTGGCTGCTCACCCGGGCCGAGCGGGCGGCAGTGGTCCGCGAATATCGGGCCGACCCCGGCGACCCGGCCCGCACCGGCCGTATCGCCCGTACGCGGTCGACGGCCACGCTCACCGACCGCGCCCCTCTCCTGGTCGCCGTCACCGCCGCCTCGACCCTGCTCCTGGGCGCGGGCGCCCTCGTGGGAGCCTTCGCGAGCGGGCGGACCCCGGTCCGGGCCACGGCGGCTGCCGGACCCTTCGTGCAGGGCGCGGCCCAGGCCGGGCAGGCGCTCGGCTCCTGGCTGATCGGCCTCGGCTTCATCCTGTTCGTCACCTGGGGCCGGCGCGCCTACAAGGACGCCTCCGCACGGCGCACCATCGGCATCCTCTGGGACGTCGGCACCTTCTGGCCCCGCGCCGCCCACCCCTTCGCCCCGCCCTGCTACGCCGAGCGCGCGGTGCCCGACCTCACCTGGCGGATGACCGGCTGGACCCGCGCCACCGGCGGCCGGCTCGTCATCTCCGGGCACTCCCAGGGCAGCGTCCTCGCCGCGGCCGCCGCCTGGCAGCTGAAACCGTCCGACCGCAGACGGGTCGCCCTGCTGACCTACGGCTCCCCGATCGAGCGCCTCTACGGCCGCTGGTTCCCCGCCCACTTCGGCCCGGCCGCGCTCGCCGCGCTGCACCGGGACATCGACTGCTGGCGCAACCTGTACCGGCTCACCGACCCCATCGGCGGCCCGGTGCGGCTGACCGGCGACGACTGCGGCCCCGAGGTGGACCGCGCGCCCCTGGCGGACCCCCTGGCGTACGGCCGCACCGCCGAGCATCCGCTGCCCGCGCCCGTCCTGGGCCACTCCGACTACCAGGCGGACCCGGCCTTCGCCGAGGAACGCGCCCGCCTGCTGGCCCGGCTGAGCCCGGAGCTGCCCGGGCAGCGCGCCTGAGCGGGTCAGGGCAGCTCGGGCAGGTCCTCCACGAACAGCAGGGTCAGGTCGTCCGTGCTGGGCTCGGCGAGCTGCGCGACCCGGCTCGCGTGCCGCTCCACCATCGCCTCGAACGTCTGGCGTGCCGTGCGCCCGTTGCCGAAGGCGGCACCCTTGGGGATCTCGGTGAAGTACTTCTGCAGGGCCTCGGCGCTGCCCGGCGCCAGCCGGTACTCGTGCTCCTCGGCCTGCTGCTCCACGATCCGCAGCAGCTCGTCGGGGCCGTAGTCGCCGAAGGTGATGGTCCGTGAGAAACGGGACGCCACCCCCGGGTTGACGGTCAGGAACCGCTCCATCTCGGCCGTGTAGCCCGCCACGATCACCACGACGGAGTCCCGGTGGTCCTCCATCAGCTTCACGAGCGTGTCGATGGCCTCCTTGCCGAAGTCCCGCCCCGCGTCCTCCGGCGACAGCGCGTACGCCTCGTCGATGAACAGCACCCCGCCGTGCGCCCGCTGGAACGCCTCCTGGGTACGGATGGCGGTGGAGCCGATGTGCTCGCCCACGAGGTCGACCCGGGACACCTCGACGAGATGGCCCTTCTCCAGCACCTCCAGGGAGGCGAGGATCTCGCCGTAGAGCCGCGCGACGGTCGTCTTTCCGGTGCCGGGGGAGCCGGTGAACACCAGATGGCGCTTGACCGAGGCCGCCTTCAGGCCCGCCCGCTGCCGGCGCCGGCCCACCTCGATCATGTCGGTCAGCGCCCGCACCTCGCGCTTGACGCTCTCCAGACCCACCAGCGCGTCGAGTTCGCCCAGCACGTCCTTCGACGTCCGCACCGACACCTCCGTCCCGGCCTCGGCCGGCGCCGCCTGCGGCTCCGGCAGGGTCATCCGCTGCTCGGGGATCGGACCGAGCAGACCCACCGCGGAGGGGGTCGTCTGCAGGGCCGTCTCCCGGCTCGCCGCGGTCCGCAGACCGGCGCTCCCGTCGCTGGTGCAGTCCTCGACCACGGCCCCCGCACCGGGCGCCCCGTCGGCGCCGGTCTCCGCGAACTCGTACCCCCCGCGCGCGCAGCGCTCGGTACGGCATCTGCGCAGCGTCGCACGGCAACCGTCTATGACGTGGAAGCCGTAGCCCCCGCTGTCGCTCACCCGGCAGTTCAGGAAGCTGCCCCGGCCCCCGGCCGAGACGTAGAAACCGGCCTCGGCGGGGGAGGTGACCGTGCAGCGCTCGACCGTCGGGTCGGCGCCCTTGGTGACGATCACGCCGGTCTGGACGCCGTCCACCGTGCAGTTGCTGAGGGTGCCGCCGCTGCCGTGGTCACGGAACCAGGCGCCGGTCGCGGCCTCCCGGATCCGGCAGTCGTCGAGTTGGGCGGTCGCGCCGTCGCTCACCGACACGGCCGTGTTGCGCACCTGGGCCAGATCGCTGTCGATGACGTCCGCGCGCGAGCCGCGGTCGAGGACGAACAGCGCGTCCGGCACGTCGTGCACCCGGCAGGAGTCGAGGACGGCGGTCGCGCCGTCGCTGACCCATACGGCCGGGTAGTCGCCGGTGCTGTCGAAGATCTCGCACTGGTTGGCGTCGACCCGGGTGCCCGGGTCCCACACCGACAGCCCGTTGCGCCCGAACTGACGCACGGTCGTGCGGGTCAGCGTCAGCACCGAGCGCGACCTGAGGTCGATCGCGTTCTCCGGGATGTCGTGGATACGGCAGTCGGCCAGCGTCAGCACCGCGTCCGTGTCGAGCGTGACCCCGTCGGCGGTGGTGCGGTGCACGGCGCAGTCCGTGAGGTGGGCGGTGGCCCGCGCGGTGATCTGCACCCCGCTGCCCCGGACCTCGTAGATCTCGCAGCCCACCGCTTCCAGACCGGAGTTGTCGCCGGTGACGCTCACCCCGGTGCCGGAGGCGTGATGGATCCGGGAGCGCTCGAAGCGGGGGTGCGCGCCCCCGCGGACCAGGACGCCCGCCTGCCCGGCCGCGACGACCTCGCACTCCTCGAAGACACCGCCGCCGCCGTCGACCACGGCGATCCCGATGCCCGCCGGGTTGTCGACGGTGCACCGCCGGAGCGTGGGACGGGCGTTGCCGCGCACCTCGATGCCCGTCGCGGACCGGGTGACGATCCGCATGTCCAGCAGCTCGGGCGTGCCCTCCTCGACGAGGACCGCGGGCGCGGCCGCGTCCTGGCCCTCGACGTGCAGATCCTGCACCACCGCCGACGCGCACACCGTCAGCGGCACCCCGTCCACCGGAGCGATCCGCACGGAGCCGGGCGAGCCCTCGGGGCCGCGCAGGGTCACCGACCGCTGCACGACGAGGTTCTCCCGGTAGGTGCCGGGAGCGATCGTGAGGACATCGCCCTCGGCCGCGGCCTCCAGGGCGGCGGCGAGCGATGCGTACTCACCTGTGCGGCGCCGCCACCTCGATGTGCCGGTGTGCGTCACCTGGACCGTGCCCTGTGCCATGGCGTTGCTGTGCCCCCACCTCGTCGTACGCGGGTTTGATGCCGAATCATGCATGGTTCGGCCGGACCACCGTAGCGTGCGCGCGGGCGGTGAGTTGACCACTGACCGAACGACGTCAGCTACCGGTACCTGTACGGCCCCAGTCCGGGCCCGCGCGGTCCCATGCCTGGTCCCAGCGGGCGTACCGGCGGCGGACCATGCGCCACACGATCAGCCGTCTGCCGCCCTCGACCGCGCCGGCGGTCAGCAGCGCCGCGCCGAATCCGGCCAGCACCGCGTGTGTCGTCGCGGTCGCGGAGTCCAGCGGCCGGGCCACGAGCCGGCCGTGCGTGTCCGTCCATATCCCGAAGTGGTCGCCGCGGTGCGGGGTCTTCAGGGGGGCCAGCACCGTGCCGTGCCGGTCGGTGCCGTCCGGGGCGGTCCAGTCGGCGACGACCCGGCGGCGGGTCTCCCGCCCGGAGGCGGCCTCGGGGTCGGCCTCCAACGGCGAGGCGCTCGCCTTCCCTACGACGGTGGCCGTGATCTCGTGCCGGGCCTGCCGCTGCTCACGGACCGCCTGTTGCAGGGAGTCCTGGGCGACGGCACCGATGAGGGAGCCCACGACGGGCGCGACGAGGAGGATCAGCAGCAGCGCCGACAGCGCCACCCAGGCCTCGACCAGATCCGTCCCGCGGCGCAGCGGATTGTGCCGCCAGCGCCAGATTCCACCGATCGCTCGCACCGTCCCGCACCCCCTTCCCGCTCCGTGATAACCCCCGGCGGAGCCGTTCACGCGGGAAACCGGGCGAAGAGAGAGCGAAATCACCCGCGCCCGGGACCTCTCATGAACTTCTCACGACACCCCAACGCTCCGGCACCCGGCGGAGGTTCCCGCACGTCGAGGCTCCGTGGAACGCGGCCTGATCCAGGGCCCTGTCCTGAAATCGGCAGGCCCTAGCCGGTCACCCGGACCGGGTCGCCGATCCGGACGGTGCCGTGGGTGAGGGGCACCAGGTTCTGGCCGAAGACGAGCTTGCCGCCGATCCGGCGGTGCCGGCCGAGGGTGTGCAGGGGTTCCCGGCCGCGTTCGGCGGTGGTCTGGTCGGTGGTGGTCACGACACACCGTCCGCAGGACTTGGCGACCCGGAAGGCGACCTCGCCGATCTCCACCCTCGACCAGTGGTCCTCCGCCCAGGGCTCGGTGCCCGCCACGACCACGTTCGGCCGGAAACGGTTCATCGGCAGCGGGCCCTCGGCGGCGTGGTCACCGTCGGCGATCAGGGCGTTGAGGGCGTCGAGCGAGGCGACCGTGGTGAGCAGCAGCGGATAGCCGTCGGCGAAGGCGACGGTCTCGCCGGGCAGCGCGTACTCCGGATCGACGGGCCGGCGTGTCGCGGGATCGTCCATGTGGACCAGGCGGACGTCGACGCCGAGATACGCGCTGCACCAGGCATGCGTCTCGGCGTCGGCGAGGACCCCCTCCACCTTGTCCCGGAAGATCTCCAGCGCGACCGTGCCCACCGGCTCGGGCACCGCCACGGTCAGCGGCTCGAGGCCGGGTGCGGACAGCCGGACGCCGCCGCCGGGCAGAAGCTCGGCAGCGGTCTGCGCCAGGGGCGGCTGCTGGCGTTGCGTGACGACCTTTCCCCCGTCGTCGATCAGCGCCCAGCGTCGGTCTCCGGTCAGCCCCCAGGGCTCCACGACGGCCTCCCGGGGCGACTGGCCCCGGCACGCCTTGACCGGATAGCGATGGATGGACAGCAGCTCCGCATTCCCCATGGGGTCATCCTGCCAGGTGGCACCGACGACCCCGGGGCGGCTCAGTACCCGCGGTACTGCTGGTTGTTGTACGGGTCCTGGTACTGGGGCGCGGCCGGCCGGGGAGCGGCGGGGCGCATGGCCTCGTAGCCCATCCCGGGCGCCGCGGGGCGCGGCTGCTGCGGCATCTGCGGACCCGGGTAACCGCGGGGCGCGGACTGCGGCGGGATGTACGCCGCGGGCGCCTGCTGCAGCGGCGAGGGCTGCTGCGCCTGCGGGTAGCCGTACGACGCCTGGGACGGGGCCGCCGGGAGGGCGGGCAGCGCCGACGGCAGCGCGGGCAGGTTGCTGCTGCTCGGCGTGTCGTACGCGGCGGGGACCCGGATGGGGGCGATCTGCGGGGTGCCTCGCTCAGCCACGAGCGAGTCGTAGATCGGGGTGTCCGGGAAGGCGGAGTAGTAGCCGCCATAGGTGGAGCGGGGGGAGGTCATGGCACATAAGTTAAGCCCACGATGTGCTGGTTGGGGAGACCGATAAGAGGGTTGTTTTCCGTGTCGGCAGTGACCTCGGATCCCCAATGCGAGCGAACTCGGCAAAAAGGGGCGGCGGGCAGGGCTCTGATCGGGTAAAAGCCGAGTTCCGGGCGGGTTACCGGCGGGTCGGGAGGGGGCGTTCCTGTGCCTTCCTGTGCCCTTCCTGGGCTTGCGCTGTCCTGCGGAATAGGTTGACCGGGTAGACAACCGAGAGGCGCCGGCACGCGGCCCGGTGCGGGGAAGGTCGAGGGGGCGGACATGTCGATGCCGAAGGGGTCCAACACGCCGGTGCCGACCACGGCGCTACGGGTCGAGCTGGGCTGGCGCTCGGGGCCCGGGGTGCCCGACGCGGACGCCTCGGCGCTGCTGCTGGTGGGCGGGAAGGTGCGCTCCGACGCCGACTTCGTCTTCTACAACCAGCCGGCCCACGCCTCGGGCGCGGTCCGCCACGAGGGCAAGAGCACGTCCGGTGGGCGGGTGACCGACACCCTTGTCGTCGACCTCGCGCGCGTGGAGCCGTCGATCGAGACCGTCGTCCTGGCCGCCTCCGCCGACGGCGGCAGCTTCGCGCACCTGCCCGACCTCTACATCGAGGTGCGGGACGCCGCGCGGGGCACCGTCGCCGCACGGTTCGACAGCACGGGCGCCACGGTCGAAACCGCTTTCGTGCTGGGTGAGTTCTACCGCCGCCAGGGGGCCTGGAAGTTCCGCGCCGTCGGGCAGGGGTACGCGACCGGCCTGGAGGGACTGGCCACCGACTTCGGCATCACCGTCGACGAGCCGCAGCACACGGCACCGCCGGTTCCCCCTGCGGCCCCGGCCCCGCCGCACCCCTCCGCCCGGCCCACCATGCCCGCGCTGCCGGTCACCGTGCCCCCGCCCGTCCACCAGGCCCCGCCGCCCCCGCCGCTGGCCCCGGTCCGGCTGACCAAGGTGACGCTCACCAAGGCCGCCCCCGCGGTGTCCCTCACCAAGCAGGGCGCCACCTCGGGGGCCATGCGCGTGAACCTCAACTGGGAGGTGCGCAAGCAGTTCTCGGGCTGGGGCGCCAAACACGGCCGTGCCGTCGCCCTCCACCACGACCTCGACCTCGACCTGTGCGCCCTGTTCGAACTCTCCGACGGCCGCAAGGGTGTCGTCCAGGCCCTCGGCAACGCCTTCGGCGCGCTGCACCAGCCGCCGTACATCCACCTCGACGGCGACGACCGCACCGGGGCCGTCGCCAGTGGGGAGAACCTCACCATCAACCTCGACCACAGGGACGACTTCCGGCGCATCCTCGTCTTCGTCACCATCTACGAAGGCGCCCGCTCCTTCGCCGACCTGCACGCGACGGTCACCCTGCAACCCCAGTTCGGCGCCCCGGTCGACTTCGCCCTCGACGAGTGCACCGTCCCCTCTACCGTGTGCGCGCTCGCGCTGATCACCAACCAGGGTGGCGATCTGATCGTCCAGCGCGAGGCCCGCTATCTCGTGCCCGACCGGGGCGTCAGCCCGCAGCGGACCGTCGACCGCGTCTACAACTGGGGCATGAACTGGACACCGGGCCGTAAATAACCCCTTCCCCAGCCGCTCAGCCCTCGTCGGCCACGGCGTCCGGACGGGCGTAGGTGCGGCCCTTCCAGGCCGCGCCCCGCCCCCGGTAGTGCTGCACGGCGGAATCCACCGTCATCAACAGGTACAGGAACGCGGTGAACGGCAGCAGCGGCGCGAGCCACAGCGGCTGCCGGTAGTAGCGGAGCATCGGCATGTACGTCCCCGTCATCACCAGCCACGCCAGGCCGCCCAGCAGCGCGGTGGCCGGGGCGCCGACGGCCGATCCGGCGACCAGGGCCAGCGGCGGCACGAGATACACCAGCGTCAGGCCGAGCACCGTACCGGCCAGGAGCGGCGGACTGTGCCGAAGTTGCGCGTAGGCACTGCGCGAGACCATCCGCCACAGGTCGTGCAGCCTCGGATAGGGGCGCACGCTGTCCACCCGCTCGGCCAGTCCCAGCCAGATGTGGCCGCCCGAACCCTTCACCACGCGCGCGAGCGCCACGTCGTCGATGACCGCGTGCCGGATGGCGTCCGGGATCCGCGCCCGCTCGGCCGTCTCGGCGCGCAGCAGCACACAGCCGCCCGCCGCTGCCGCCGTCCGCGCCCCGCGCCGCCCGATCCGGCGGAACGGATACAGCTGGGCGAAGAAGTAGACGAACGCCGGCACGACCAGCCGCTCCCACAGGCTCTCCACGCGCAGCCGCGCCATCTGCGACACGACGTCGAAGTCCCCGGTGCGCGCCGCCGCGACCAGCTGACGCAGGCTGTCGGGTGCGTGCGCGATGTCGGCGTCGGTCAGCAGCAGGTACTCGGGCTCACGCGCGCGTGCCAGCGCGATGCCGTGCCGTACCGCCCACAGCTTCCCGGTCCAGCCCGGCGGCGGTTCGCCCGGCGAGCCGACGGTCAGCGGCAGCCCGCCGTGCCGCCGCGCGAGTTCACGTGCTCGTTCCCCGGTGCCGTCCGAGCTGCCGTCGTCGACGAGGAACACCTCGGCCCGCCCCGGATAGTCCTGCGCGAGCAGCGACGGCAGGCTCGCGGGCAGCACCGCCGCCTCGTCGCGCGCGGGGACGACCACACACACCGGCGGCCACTCCTCGGGCTCCCGCCGGGCCGGCAGCTTGACATCCGTGCGCCAGAAGAAGCCCTGACAGAGCAACAGCCACACCCAGGCGGCCAGGGACACGGCGGCGATCCACACGACGGCGCTCACCCGCGCAGTGTCCCCCACCCGGCCGGTCCGCAGGAGCACATCGTCTATGGTGGCCGGGTGAAGATCGCGCTCATGGACTCCGGAATCGGGCTGCTGGCGGCCACCGCCGCGGTACGGCGTCTGCGACCCGACGCCGATCTCGTGCTCTCCCTCGACCCCGACGGCATGCCCTGGGGCCCGCGCACCCCCCAGGACCTCACCGCCCGCGCGGTGGCCGTCGCCGAGGCCGCCGCGGCCCACCGGCCCGACGCCCTGATCGTCGGCTGCAACACCGCGACCGTGCACGCCCTGCCCGCCCTGCGCGCCCGCCTGGAACCGGGCATCCCGGTCATCGGCACTGTCCCCGCGATCAAGCCGGCCGCGGCCGGCGGCGGACCCGTCGCGATCTGGGCCACCCCCGCCACCACCGGCAGCCCCTACCAGCGCGGTCTGATCGAGGACTTCGCGGGCGGGGTCACCGTCGCCGAGGTCCCCTGCTGGGGTCTCGCCGAGGCCGTCGAACACGCGGACGAGACGGCGATCGCCTCCGCCGTCGCCGCGGCGGCCGCCCTCACTCCCGAGGAGGTGACGACCGTCGTCCTGGGCTGCACCCATTACGAACTGGTCGCCGACCGCATCCGCGCCGCCGTGCAGCGCCCCGACCGGCCGCCCCTCGTCCTGCACGGCTCGGCCGGTGCCGTCGCCGCACAGGCCCTGCGCCGCATCGGCGCCCGGCCCGAGCCCGAGGCGACCGGCCTCGGCTCCGTGACCGTCCTGCTCAGCGGCCGCGAGGGCGGCATCCCGCAGCCCGCCCTCGCCTATGCGGAAGGCCGGCTGCTCCAGACCGTCAGCCCCGCCCCGTGACCACCGGTCACCGGCGGTAGCCCCCCGGCCCGGTGCAGCGCCCACTCGGCCCAGTCACCCTGTGCGACGCCCTACCCGCGCAGCGAAACCTGAGTAACCTCATGTATATGAGGGACCACTCCCACGTTCACCCCCCGGGCGAGGACACCCCGCATCCCGACGTCTGGACCGGCCGCGCCACCAACCGGTTCCAGTGGCTGCTCGCGCTGGTCGGCGCCGCCTGCATGGCCCTCGGCATCGAGCTGGCCGTCGACTCCGCCTGGACGTCCGGCACCCTTCCCCTCGTCATGTCCGTCGTCGGCTGCATCGCCGCCGGACTGCTGGTTCTCTTCGGCACCCTCGCCTTCGTCCACGTCGACCTCAAGCTCGACCAGGACGTGCTGGAAGTGCGCTGCGGCCACATCGGCGTGCCGCGCCGCCGGATCCCGCTCGCGCATGTCGCCGGCGCCGAGTTCGACCCCTGCGTCACCCCGCGCCACTGGGGCGGCTGGGGCTACCGCTGGCGTCCGGAGAAGGGCACCGCCGTCGTCGTACGCCGTGGTGAGGGCGTGGTGCTGCGGCTGTGGGACGGCCATACGTTCACGATCACCGTGGACGAGGCCGAGTCCGCCGTGGCGGCGATCAGGGCCCGTCTGCGGTCGCGGACGCCCGGCCCGGCGCTCTGAACATCGGACGCGCTGCCGCGTTTCTCTTTTGGCGGGTGGGGCTGGTGAGGTGCGTGGGATGCCGCGGACCTCAGACGGCCGGCCGGTCGTGCTCCCTGCTCGATCCCGTGGGCAGCCCGGACACCGGCTCGTCGGTGAGCGGGCGGGCCGTCGCCAGGCCGGCCAGGAGGCCCGCGCCGACCGACACCGTCGTGAAGCTCAGCGCGTTGCCGAGGGCGGCGAGGGCCGCGAGGGCCGTGAGCGCGGCGCCCGCCGTGAGAACGACCGGCGTGGGACGGGGCGCCCGCCACAGGGCGAACAGCACCCAGCAGTACGCCGCCGCGAGAAGCAGCATCCCCACGACACCCTGTTCCGCCGCCAGCTGCAGCGGCGCCGAGTGCGGCTTGCCGTCGGAGAACGTCGACTGCGCCGCCGTGGCGCTCAGCTCCCCGAAGCGGCCGGGCCCCACGCCGAGCCCCGCGTTGCCGTGGGCCAGGTGCAGGGCGTCCCGCCAGAGCGCGACCCGGCGCGGTGTGAGCTGGTCCTCCAGCGACGCGGCGAGGTCGCCGGGCAGCGCGTTCCCGGCGACCGCCCAGGTCAGACCGGTCACCGCGGCCGTGGCGAGGGCCAGGCCGGCGAGGGCCGGACCACGGTGGTGCATCCGCCCCGCCGCCAGTGAGCACAGCAGCACCGCGCAGCACGTCACGACCGCCGCGACCGAGCCCAGGGCGGCCCCCGCCACCACGACACCGCAGGCCAGCAACCGCAGGGCGAGCCGCAGCAGCGGCACGGACGTCGCCCAGGCGGCGCAGCACGCGGCTCCGGCCGACAGCGAGAGCACGGCCGCGGTGGCCCCCGCGTGCCCCAGTGGCGCGGCGATCTCCGGACCCGGCGCGAGGCGCGGCAGTGCCACGGTCAGGGTGAGCCCGGTCAGCGCCGCGGCACACGGCGCGGCCACCGGCAGCAGCACTCCGCAGATCCGCCCCGTGGCGTAGCCGGCCGCGACGGCCAGCACCGCGAGCAGGACGCCCTCGGGCCGTCCGCCGTGCACGGCCGCGCTGACCAGCGACCACGCGGCGCAGGCCCCCAGCACGGCCACTCCGGCCGCGTCGGAGACGTTGCGTCTGTCCCCGTCGGCGTCCCCGGCCGTCGCCGACGTCATCCCCGTGGAACCCACCAGACCCCCCGAACCCGGTCGCCCCCCGGCCAATGCCGCCCCGGACGTCTGTGCGAACGGGGCTCTGGCACACCGTAACGGCTGATGGGCGGTTTGTGGATGAGCCGTGCCGGGGTTGAGCGCGACAGCGGTCCACAGGGTGCCCCCGCGGACCGCGCTGTCGGCCAAAAGGTGACCCGCCGTACACTCCCGGAGTGACCGTCACCGCAACTTCCGTGGGCCAGCCCGACCGGCTCGAGCCCCAGGCCACGCCGGTTTCCCGCCGCGCGCGTCTGCTGCGCCTCCTGCCCGCCGCCGCGGCGGCACTCGCCGGAGTGCTGCTCTACGTCAGCTTCCCGCCCCGGACCGTGTGGTGGCTGGCCCTGCCGGCCTTCGCGGTCTTCGGCTGGGTGCTGCGCGGCCGCACCTGGAAGGCGGCGCTCGGCCTCGGCTACCTGTTCGGCCTGGGCTTCCTGCTGCCGCTCCTGGTGTGGACGGGGGTCGAGGTCGGCCCCGGTCCCTGGCTCGCCCTGGTCGCCATCGAGGCGGTCTTCATCGCCCTGGTCGGTGTCGGCGTCGCCAAGGTCTCGAAGCTGCCGGCCTGGCCGGTGTGGGCGGCGGCGCTCTGGACGGCGGGCGAGGCCGCACGCGCGCGTGCGCCCTTCCACGGCTTCCCCTGGGGCAAGGTCGCCTTCGGACAGGCGGACGGCGTCTTCCTGCCGCTCGCCGCGCTGGGCGGCACCCCGGTCCTCGGTTTCGCCGTCGTCCTGTGCGGTTTCGGTCTCTACGAGACGGTCCGGCTGATCCTGGACCGCCGGCGTACGGGTGAGGTGCGCAAGTCGGCCGCCGCCGTGGCCCTGCTCAGCCTGGCCGTCCCCGTCGGCGCCGCCCTGGCCTCACGCTCCCTGGTGAGCGACAAGGCGGAGGACGGCACCGCCACGGTCGCCGTCATCCAGGGCAACGTCCCCCGCCTCGGTCTGGACTTCAACTCCCAGCGTCGGGCCGTTCTCGACTACCACGCGCGCGAGACGGAACGGCTGGCCGCCGAGGTCAAGGCGGGCAAGAAGCCGCAGCCCGACTTCGTGCTGTGGCCCGAGAACTCCTCCGACATCGACCCGTTCGCCTACGCGGACGCGGCCGCCGTCATCGACAAGGCCGCCAAGGCCGTCGGTGTGCCCATCTCGGTCGGCGGAGTCGTCGAGCGCGACGGCAAGCTCTACAACGAGCAGATCCTCTGGGACCCGGAGAAGGGACCCACCCAGACCTACGACAAGCGACAGATCCAGCCGTTCGGCGAGTACCTCCCGCTGCGCTCGCTGATCGGCGCGATCAACAGCGACTGGACGTCGATGGTCCGCCAGGACTTCAGCCGGGGCACCAAGCCGGGCGTGTTCAGCATGGACGGCGCGAAGGTGGGCCTGGTCACCTGCTACGAGGCCGCCTTCGACTGGGCGGTGCGCTCCGAGGTCACGGACGGCGCCCAGCTGATCTCCGTGCCCAGCAACAACGCCACCTTCGACCGCAGCGAGATGACCTACCAGCAGCTCGCCATGTCCCGTGTCCGTGCCGTCGAGCACAGCCGCACCGTGACCGTGCCCGTCACCAGCGGGGTCAGCGCGATCATCATGCCGGACGGCAGGATCACCCAGAAGACCGGCATGTTCGTCGCGGACAACCTGGTGCAGAAGGTGCCGCTGCGGTCCTCCGAGACGCCCGCGACCCGGCTCGGGATCCTCCCGGAGATCGCCCTGGTGCTCGTCGCCGCAGGCGGTCTGGGCTGGGCGGTCGCCGCGGGCGTACGCGCCCGGCGCGGTACGGCTGCCTGAGGCGTCGTCGAGGCGGGGGGCCGGTCCGGTTAGGGTCGGTCCCATGCCGACTCCTGAGTTCATCACCGAGATCCGGGCCTCCGCGGGCCACCAGCTCCTGTGGCTCCCCGGCGTCAGCGCCGTCGTCTTCGACGACCGGGGACGCGTCCTGCTGGGACAGCGTGCGGACAACGGCCAGTGGACCGTGATCACCGGCATCCCGGACCCGGGCGAGCAGCCCGCGGACTGCGCCGTGCGGGAGGTGGAGGAGGAGACGGGCGTGCACTGCGTACCCGAACGCATCGTCCTGATCCGTTCCGGTCGGGAGGTCGAGTACCCCAACGGCGACCGGTGCCGGTTCATGGACGTCACCTTCCGCTGCCGGGCGGTCGGCGGCGAGGCGCGGGTCAACGACGACGAGTCCCTCCAGGTGGGCTGGTTCGAGGTGGACGCCCTGCCGCCGATGCACGAGAAGCAGGTGTTCCGCATCAAGCAGGCGCTCTCCGACGAACCGACGTGGTTCGAGACCACCCCGTCCGAGTGAGGCGCGGGAGCTGACCCCATGGGGTACGGGCCCGCGCGGTGTCGCGGGCACCGGCGTCGCGCCGGGCGCCGGGGTTCAGCCGACCCCGGCCCCCCGCGCCGTGACCACACCGTCGGCCTTCGCGCGCGGCGCCCCGCCCGAGCGCGCCTGCTTCTCGGCCACCACCTCGGCGGTGAGGTCCTGGATCTGCGCGCCCGTCTCGACGGCTGCCCGCCTGACTTCGAGGGCCAGGCCGACCGACGTCATGACGACGCCTCGTACCAGCGGTTTCACCACTCGCTTGAGCACAGGGGCGGTGATCAGGCCGATCAGGAAGGGAGGAACTACAGGGGGCATCCGTGAACCCTCTCGTGTGTGCACGGCACGGCTGCCGCCGCCGCACGGGCCGACACCGCCCGGCCGACCGTGCCGAGCAGGACTTCACCCCCACCGAAACACACCGTAAGCGGGCCTCGGCCGATGCGCCCGTGGACGCCGACGCCTTTCATTCGTTCGGGTCCGGCGCGCCCTGTTCGCCCTCGTCCAGCAGCGAGCACACCACCTCCACGACGAACTCGGGCACGCGGTCCGGGAAGTCGTGGCCGGTTCCCTCCGGGGTGTACACCCTCCGGCCCCTGCTGGAGGCCGCGAGGGACCGTTCTCTCACGGTGAGGAAGAAGTGCCGTACCCGGGCCCTCTCCTCCGGATCGCCCACCGCGTCGAAGATCGCTTGACCGCCCGTCAGATCGCGTGGGGCCACGAGGAGGAGGGGGAGCGAGCCGAGCTCGCCGTCGTGTACGACGGTCTGCCACCCGACTCTGGTGATGCCGGCGGGCGACAGCTCTCGCAGGATCGATGCCGCGGCGCAGTTCGCCCTGGTCCTGGTCTCGATCATGGTGAGGACCAGCGCCGGGTCCTCCGGGGAACGTGTCCCGTTCCTGCGCAGGAGGGCGTGGAGGCCGAAGAGGCGGCGCAGCGCGAGGGCGGTCTGGTCCCTGGTGGCATACCGCAGGGCCGGGAGCGACGGGCCGAATGCGACGACCTCGGGCGGGGTCGGATCGAGCAGCACCAGACCGGCCACCAGGTCGGGGCGGCGCCTGGCGGCGTTGGCCATGAGCAGTCCCCCGAAAGAGTGCCCCACGAGGACGTAGGGCCCCTGTTCACCCGCCCGCTCCAGCGCCGTGAGCAGTTCGACGGCCTCGGCTGCAGTCGTCCGCGGAAAGGGGCCCGCGTCGCTCCAGCCGGTACCCGGACGGTCGACCAGGACCGAACGCGCCCGTTCCCGCGCCAGCGCGTGCAGCCGGTACAGGGCGTACCCCCCGGTGTGGCCGCCCGGCATCCAGACCACGGTGGGCCTCGCACCGGAGTCCCCCTCGGCGAGGACGTGCATGCGGTGGCCGCCCACGTCGACCATGCGTCCGGGCGGCGGATACCTCACCCGTACCCGGGCCACATGCACCAGATGGCGGAGGGACCCGAGCGCGAGGGCGAGGGCCACGGCGCAGAGCACGCCGCCGAGAACGCGCCGGCCGGATCCCAGGGCGAGGCACCACGCGCCCACGGCCGCCGGCACCAGGGCGAGGGCCAGCCCGGCCCAGTCCCGGCCGAGCAGCCGGAGCAGCGCGTCGGCGACACGTGCACCCGGTCGCATGCTTCCCTCCCGTCCGAGCCGTCGTGGCCGCTGTCAGGGACACACCGCGCGCGCCCCCGCGCCCGGCACCAGCATGGTCCCCTGGGAACCCCACGGCCGCCACGCGCGGTGTCGGGCCGGGATCAGCCGCCTTCCTCGGGGGACCACGAGTGCCTCCGCGGTCGCCCGTGCACCCCGTGCCGTTCTCTCGCCACCCGTCGGCGCAGGGCGCAGAACGGCAGCTCACCGCCGGCCAGCACGGCCTCGTGAAAGACCCGCACGTCGAACGCGGCGCCGGCGTCGCGTTCCCACGCCGCCCGCAGGGCCGTGAACTCCACATACCCCGCCCGGTACGTCAGCGCCTGCCCGGGCATGTCGGTCGCGTAGCGCAGCAGCTCGGTCGTGATCTGTCCCTCGGACTCGGCCGCCGCGTGGCCGCGCATGAAGGCGCGCGCCTGCTCCAGGGTCATCGTCCCGAGGTTGAGGCCGGTGTCGACGACGAGGCGCTGCGCGGTGAACCGTTCATGGGCGAGGCGTCCGTACGCGTCCCACGGGTCGTCGTACAGCCCCATCTCCCAGCCGAGCCCCGCCGCGTACTCCGCCCAGCCCTCCTGGAAGCCGCTGAAGGCCGCGAGTTCGCGGCGCAGGTCGGGCAGCGCGGTGTTCTCGGCCTGACGGGCGAGGTGGAAGTGATGTCCGGGCGCCAGTTCGTGGTAGATCAGCGCGGCCGCGCCGAGCAGGGACCGATGAGCCAGGTCCGAGGCGTTGTAGCGGTAGCGCCCCACCGGTTGTGCGGCGGTCGGCGGTTCGTAGTAGCCGAACGTCATCGACGCCTCCAGCGCCGGGTCGAGGCGGGCCACGTCGTACGGAGCGCGGGGCAGCACCGCGAACCAGCGCGGCAGCAGCGGCACCAGGCGGTCGAGGTGTCCGCGGTAGCGGGCCTCGACCTCCTCCGGGGCGCCGGCGTACAGGCGCGGCTCCCTCGTGAGCCGTTCATGGAACTCCGCCTCCGTCCCCGTGAAGCCGAGCGTGCCGCGCATCTCCCGCATCCGCTCGCCGAGTTCCCGGCACTGCTCCCGGCCCAGATCGTGGAGGCGCTCCGGCGGGGTGTCGCCGGAGGTGTACGTCCTGACGAAGGACCGGTACGCCGCATCGCCGTCCGGACAGTGGGCCCATCCGACGGCCTGCGGCGCCCGCCCGAGGTAGTCCGGGTCGTTCACCAGGGCGAGGAGGCGGTCGAACGCCGGCTCCAGCTCGGCGGCCACGAGCCCCGCCACCGTGTCGCGCACACGCCCCCGGGCTGCCGCGTCGAGCCGCGCGAGCCGCTCGGCGTCCGCCCGGACGAACCCTGCCGCCGACGCCCGCAGCCGGGTGAGGGTGGTGCGGACCCCGGCCAGCGCCGGGGCCGGAATGCACAAGCCCCGGGCCGCCTGCCCGGTGGCCTTGTCGCCGATCGTCGCGACGCAGCGGGCCAGATCCCGTACGAGGGACACGTACCGGTTCGCGTCGGCCCGGCCCTCGAAGCGGAACTGACGGAAGACCGTGTCGCCGTACTGCTGGAGGCGGAAGAGCTGGTACGGCGTGGCGGTGGGGGTGAGCCAGTGGAACCGTCCCGACTCCGTCTCCTGTTCGGCCAGCGCCCGGAGGAAGCCCGCGGTGTCGGCGGCGGGACCGGACAGCTCCGCGGCCCGCAGCGCACCCAGCCGGTCCAGCATCCCGGTCGCGAACCGGGCGCGCTCGTCGGCCTCCGCGGCGGACACCCCCGGCAGCGACTCGACGGGCAGCCCGCGGCGTGTCCGCAGCAAGGGCTCACGGGCGAGCAGGAAGTCCCAGTACAGGGCCGCGAGTCGGTCGACCTCGCGCGTCGCCGAGCCGGCCGGGGAGTCCGAGGGGTGGTGCGCCATGGTGCCAGTGTCCGCCGAGATGGCGCCACGTCAGGAAACGACGTCAACCGCGAGTCGGGCTGCCTCACACGGACGGGGGAATCGTCCGGCCCGTTCGTGTCCGGCCCGGGAGAGCCGGTCCGGCACCCGCTGACCCGGTGGCACGATTCCCCCATGCACCGCCGAACCGTGTCGTTTCCCGGGTCCCGGTCGGTCGCGGTGGTGTCCGCCGCTGTCGTGTCGGCCGTGCTGGCCGGTTGTGGCGGCGGCGACGTGTCGTCGACACGCACCCCTGTCGTCGTGGGCGGCACCGTGACGATCGCCAGCGCAGCCGAGACCCCGAGTTTCCATCCGTACCAGCAGTTCGGCTCCGCCCTGGCTCCTTATGCCTACGACTCGTTGGTCAGTGTGGCGCCGGACGGGCGTGTCGTGTCGGGCCTGGCCGAGAAGTGGCGGGCCGGGGCCACGACGGCGCGTTTCACCCTGCGCCGGGGAGTGACCTGCTCCGACGGAACGCTCCTCACGGCCTCCGCAGTGGCCCGGTCACTGAGCCATGCGAGCGATCCCCGCAACCGGCTCATCGGCGCCAGAGCGGCACTGCCCGGGGTGCCGTTCACGGTGTCGGCCGACGACGCGACACGGACCGTGTCGGTGCGGATGGCGTCGCCGTACAGCTTCGTCGTGCGGACGATCGGGCTGCTGCCCGTCGTCTGCCCCGCCGGGCTGGCGGATCCCGGCGCGCTGGACAGGACCACGCAGGGCACCGGGCCGTACGTGCTGAGCCGCTACACCTCGGGCGGTCCGTACGTCTTCACCCGGCGCAAGGGGTACGCGTGGGGGCCGGGCGGAGCGACCAACGCGGCTGCGGGCCAGCCCCGGCGGATCGTGGTGTCGGTGCTGCCGCAGGAGTCGACGGCGGCGAATCTGCTGCTCACGGGCGGCGTGAACATCGCGGCGGTGACCGGCCCGGACCGCGCCCGGCTGACCGGTCACGGCCTGGCCACCGTCGAGGTGCCGACCGTGGTGGGGCTGACCTTCTTCAACGAACGGTCCGGCCGCCCCTTGAGCGATCCCGTGCTGCGGCGGGCACTGGTGGGCGCCCTGGACCGCGAGGGCCTCGCCAACGTGGCGATCGGCGGCGACGGAACACCCGCGAGCCATCTGACCGCCGCCGACTCCGTCTGCCACGCCGACCTGACCACCGCGAACCTGCCCTCGCGCAGCGCCGTTCGGGCCCTGCGCGCCGCGGGCTGGACGAAGGACGCACGCGGCAGGCTGGCCCGGCAGGGCCGGCCGCTGCGTCTGCGTCTGCTCAGCAGCGCCGACTTCGGCTCCACCCTTCCGTCGGTCGCCGAACTCATGGCCGTGACATGGCAGGCGCTGGGCGTGGACGTCGATCTCGTCAGCGAGAGCCGCAACGCGGTGGTCCAGGCCATGTACGGAAGCGGCGACTTCGACGTGGTGGTCGGCAGCTCCCCGGGCCCGCCGCTGCCCGCGCAACTCGTCCCGTACTTCTCCGGCCCGCCGCCCTCCGGGGGACTGAACTTCGCGTACGTCGTCAACCCCGCCTACGACCGCTTCGTCGCCCGCGCCCTGCGCGCACCGGGCACGGCCGGCTGCGCGGACTGGAACAGGGCCGCCGCGGCGCTGCTCCGCTCGGCCGACGCGCTGCCCGTCGCCGACGGCACGAGCACGGTGTACGGCTACCGGACGACGTTCGCCGTCGCGCCCGGCGGCCGGATCGTACCGACCAGCATCCGCCTGCACCGCTAGCGGCGGCACTCGCCCACCACCAGTCGAGGAGGTCTCCCGTGACGACCGTGTCCGCGCGGCCCGGTGTCCTGGCCCGGCGCCACCCGTGGGTGGTGTTCTGCTGCCGGCGTGCGGTGCGGCTGCTGGTGTCCCTCTTCCTGGTCGTCACCGCTTCCTTCGCGATGATCCGGCTGGTCCCCGGCGACCCCGTCCGGGCCGCGCTGGGCGTGGACGCCCCGCCGGACCTCGTGGCGGCGAAACGCCACGAACTCGGCCTGGACCAAGGCCTGTCGGCACAGTATCGGCAGTATCTGCGGCAGCTGGCCCACGGGGACCTGGGGGTGTCGCTGGTGACCGGCGAGCCGGTGGCCGACCTGATCAGGGCACGTCTGCCGGCCACCTTGCTGCTGGCCGTCCTGGCGTTCGGCTGCGTACTCGTCGTCGCCCTGCCCGGGGGGCTGCTGGCCGCGGTGTGGACCCGTGGCGGGCGGCGGCCCCGGGCGGAGCTGGCGTTCACCGCCACCACCGCCGTCGTGGCGGGCGTGCCGGACTTCGTGCTGGCGGCCGGTCTCACCGCGGGACTGGCGGTCGCCCTGCGCCTCTTTCCGGTGGCCGGGGACGTCGGACCCCAGTCCTATGTCCTGCCCGTGCTCGCGCTGGCGCTCGCTCCGACCGCCGTTCTCCTGCGGATCGTACGGGTGGAGACGCTCGACGTTCTCGCCGCGGACCATGTGCGGGCCGCCCGGGCGAAACGGCTGCCCTCCCTCCCGCTCTATCTGCGCCACGTGGTGCCGAACACGCTGACCGCGTCGCTGACGCTCGCCGGGAACCTCCTGCCGGCGCTGATCGCGGGGACCGTACTGGTCGAGAAGGTGTTCGCCTGGCCGGGCATCGGCTCGGCGATGGCCCAGTCCGTGGCCGCGCAGGACTACGCGGTCGTCGAGGCGTCGGTTCTGGTGCTGGGCTCGGCCGTCCTCGTGGTGAACTTCCTGGTCGATCTGGCCCTCGCGCTGCTCGACCCCCGATCGGTCATCCGGAAGACGTGATCCGATGGTGCTGTCGTCCCCTTCCCCTTCCCCTTCCCCTTCCCTGTCTCCTTCCCGGTCTCGTGCGTTCCGGGCGGCCTGGCGCTCGCCCCTGGGCGTGATCACCCTGGCGATGCTCGGCTCACTCGCCGTACTGGCCGCCGTAGGGGCCGTGCTGTACGGGCCGGCGGCCGGCGGTCCGGACCCGTCGGCGGTCCTGCTCGGGCCCACGGCGGATCACCCGCTCGGCACGGACCGGCTGGGGCGCGACCTGCTCGCCCGGCTGCTCGCGGCGACCTGGCCCTCCCTGCTGTCGGCCGTCGTGGCCACACTCCTCGGGGCGGCGGCCGGGATCACCCTCGGCGCGCTCACCGCCGTCGTGGGCGAGCGGGCCCGCCGACTGCTGGGAGCCCTGATCAACCTCCTGCTGGCCTTTCCCGCACTGCTCGTCGCGATGTTCCTCGCCGCCCTCCTCGGCGCGGGTGCGGGCGCTGCGGTGTTCGCCATGGCCGTCGCCTCCGCACCGGGCTTCGCACGGCTCACCCAGACCCTCGCGGCCAAAGTCGCCGGGACCGACTTCATGGCGGCGGCGCGCGTGCTGGGACTGCGCCGCCATCGGCTCCTCCTGCGCCATGTCCTGCCCCACATCGCCGAACCGCTGCTGCTCAACACCACGGTCGCCGCGGGCTCGGCACTCGTGGCCCTGTCGGGACTCAGCTTCCTGGGACTGGGGGTGCAGCCCCCCTCGTACGACTGGGGACTCCTGCTGAGCCAGGGGCTGGACCGCATCTACACCGAACCACTGCCCGCCGTGGCACCCGGCATCGCCATCGTCTACGCCGCCGTGGCCTTCCAACTGCTCGGCGAGGTGCTGGCCGGAGCCGCCGCGCGACGGCCCCGCCCCCGCCGGAGGGAAGAGCCCGCGGCGCACCCGGCGCACCCGGCGCAGCCGGCACACGCCGATCGCCCGGGAGCGGCGGCCCCCGTGCTGGAGGTGGAGGATCTGCGGGTCGCCCTTCCCACGGCGGACCGGGTGGTCCGGCCCGTCCGCGGTGTCACGCTCGCCCTGCGGCGCGGCGAGATGGTCGGGCTGGTCGGCGAGTCCGGCTCCGGCAAGTCACTGACGGCGCTCGCCCTCGCCGACCTGCTGCCGGACGGCGCCGACGCGACCTGGCGCACCCACCGGTTCCTCGGCAGGGACGCCGCGTCGTCGACCCGCACGGAGCGACGCAGGCTGCTGGCGACGGGAATGGCGATGATCTTCCAGAACCCGGCCTCGGCCTTCAACCCGTCCCTGCGCATCGGAACGCAGCTGACGGAGGCCGTGCGTGCGCACCACGGCGTCTCTCGCGCCGAGGCCGTCGAGCGGGCGCTGGCCCAGCTGCAACGGGTCGCGCTGCCCGGCGGGCGTCGGCTGCTGCGCTCCCGCCCCTTCCAGCTTTCCGGCGGTCAGCGCCAGCGCGTGGCGATCGCCGCCGCGTCGATGATGCGGCCCGCCCTCATCGTCGCGGACGAGCCGACGACAGCCCTGGACGTCACCGTGCAGCGGCAGATCATGGACCTGCTCCGCCGGGTCCGGCGCGAGGACGCCACCGCGATCCTCCTCATCAGCCACGACCTCGCCCTGGTGGCCGACACCTGCGACCGGGTCCTGGTCATGTACGGAGGAACGATCGTGGAGAACCTCCCCGCCCGCGAGCTGGCGACCGGCGCACGGCATCCCTACACCCGGATGCTCGTCGCCTCGGTCCCGGACCTGGCCGCGGAGCCGGACCGGCCCCTGCGCACGATCGAGGGGGGACCGCCCGATCTGTACGGCGCGATCCCGGGCTGCGCGTTCCACGACCGCTGCGCTCATCGAGTGGACCGGTGCGCCGAGGAGAGCCCCGTGCCGGCCTCGCTCGGCCCCCGGCACGAGGTCGCCTGCTGGCGACCGCTGCCCCCGGCCGTGTTCAGCGGACCGCGTGAGACCGAGGAGGCGGAGCAGTGACGGACAGGGGAGGGCTGACGCTGTACGACGTCACGGTTCGCCACCAGGGGCCGTTCGGGCCGGTCACGGCGGTGGACGGAGTGTCACTGGAGGTTCCCCCGGGCACGACGGTCGGCCTCGTCGGCGAGTCGGGTTCGGGAAAGTCCACGCTGGCCCGTGCGGTCGTCGGGCTGGACAGCCCGTACGCCGGGCGGATCACGGTCGGTGGGCGGGAGTACCGCGGGCGTCGCGCGGCCGAGCGGCGTCGGCTGGGGCGGCAGGTCCAACTGGTGTTCCAGGACCCGGACACGGCACTGGACCCTCGTATGACGGTCCGTCAGTCGATCGCGGAATCGGCGGGCGCCTTCGTCCCGCTGGACCGCCGGAGCCGCGAACAGCGCATCCGCCAACTGCTGGAACTGGTCGGCCTCGACGCCGCCTGCGCCGACCGGGTGCCGGGGGAGCTCTCGGGCGGCCAGCGTCAACGGGTGGCCGTCGCCCGCGCGCTGGCCGTCGATCCGACGGTTCTCCTCGCGGACGAGGTCACCTCGGCGCTCGACGTGTCGGTCCGGGCGGCGCTGCTCACCATGATCCGGGATCTGCAGCGACGCATGGGTTTCGCCATGCTGTTCATCAGCCATGACCTCGCCGCCGTCCGCCATGTGTCGGACGTCGTCGCCGTGATGTACCTCGGCCGGATCGTCGAGACCGCCCCCACCGAGGACCTGCTGCGTGGCCCCCGGCACCCCTACACCCGGTCGCTGCTGTCCGCCGTGCCGAGCCTGCACCCCGGACGGCGACAGGCCGTGGAGCCGCTCCTCTCCGGTGAGGTGCCCGACCCCGCGGCGCCGCCGACCGGATGCCGCTTCCATCCGCGGTGCCCCGTCGGGCCGGCCCGGCATCCCGGACGGGAGGTCTGCGCCGCACGGGACCCCCAGCAGGACGCGGCGGGACAGCCGCACCGTGCCGCATGCCACTTCCCGTACCGCGCCGACGGGGTGCACCCGGCGTGAACGGCCCACGGCCGAGAGTGCCGCCCGTCGAGACGTCATGCGCCGACGGACGCCCGTGCACGAGGCCGGTGCCGGACCGCACCGGCCTCGTGCACGTCGGGACAGGGCTACCGGCGGCCGCGGGCCGGTGCCGGGTCGAGCTTGGAACTCAGCACCGACAGGAAGGTCGGGAGCCTGTCCACCGCGGATTTGGGGACGGGGGTGACCTGGACCGTGTCCCGCACCACGTCCTGCACGACGAGTTTGTAGGCGCCGTCCTCCTGGACGAGTTCGGCGGCGTAGAGCAGCTTTTCCACCAGAGGTCCTCGGGTTGTGTCGTGCGACGGGTCAGGCGCCGTTGAGCCAGGCGTTCCAGACCTTGGTGGCCTGCTGTTCGTCCGCGTCCTCGGCGAACAGGTGGTGACCCAGCCAGATCGGCCAGTTCCAGGTGGAACCGTTGAAGAACCGGTACAGCGCGTCCGGCCCGCGCAGGCCGACGAAGTCGGGGCTCAGCCAGTCCACGACCACCTCCTGCGGGCCGCCGTCCGCACCCGGGACGTCCAGCGGCAGCCGGTCGCCGACGGCCGTGTCGTCGGTGAGGCCGAGGCGACGGCGCAGGGCGGCGAAGTCGGCGGGGTCGTCGGTGCGCTCGGCGCGGCCCGCCTTGACGTAGACGGCGGGCCGGCCGGCGAAGTGCCTCAGATACTCGGCGAGGGCGTGCTGGTAGAAGTCGACGTGCTTCTCGGCCGCGTCCGCCTTGGTGTCCCAGTAGTCGTCGACGACTCCCGTGTGCACCCAGTGGATTCCCATCCGCAGGTGGCTGGTTTTGTCGTCGAGCCGCTCGATCCGGTAGGTGAGCGTGTTGGAGAACCCGTCGTCCAGGGCCACGCGCACGGCGAAGTGGTGCGGCGGTTCCCACGCCACGACGTCTCCGTCGGCGCGGGTGACCTTTCCGCCGACGCGCGGCTCGACCTCCATCGGGTACAGCCAGCCGAGGTTGCCGGCGCCGGTGGCGACCGCATCCCAGACCTGCTCGGGCCGGGCGGGCAGGTCCTGCTCCCGGCGGACCTCGAACTCTCGGGCCATGGTCAGTTCTCCTTCGTCCTCGTTCAGGGGGTCAGTAGGTGAGCGGGAGGGCGCTCAGCCGCCGTTGCAGGGGGTTGGGCCGCCATTCGAGGGCCGCCCCCTCGGCCTGCCGCAGGTGCGGGAGCCGGCGGACCAGCGTGCCGACGGCCACTTCGGACTGGAGCCTGGCCAGCGGACCGCCGAGGCAGAAGTGCGGGCCGTTGCCGAAGCTCAGATGCCGGTTGCCGGGGCGGGACAGATCGAGCCGGTCGGGGTCGTCGAACCGCTCGGGATCACGGTTGGCCGCGGCGAGGAACAGGTACACCAGCTCGCCCTCGCGCAGCGTCCGCCCGCCGATCTCGACGTCCTCGGCCACCACCCGGACGATCGCCTGGGTCGGTGTGTCGTAGCGGACCAGTTCGTCGACGGCCGAGCGGATCAGCGCGGGGTCCTCGCGCAGCCGGGCCAGCTGCTCGGGGTGGCGCAGCAGCGCGAGCATGCCGTTGCCGACCAGATGGGTGGTGGTCTCGTCGCCCGCGGTGATCAGGACGAAGCAGGTGGACAGCAGTTCGGAGTCGGTGAGCCGGTCGTCCTGCGCCTGCGTCGTGACCAGGGCGCTGATCAGGTCGTCGCCCGGGTCGGCCCGGCGTCGGGCGACGAGTCCGGCGAGGTAGTCCTCGTACTGCTCGATCGCCGCCTCGGACTTGGCGATGTCCTCGGTGAGCCGGCCGAGGCGCCGGAACCAGGCCTTGACCTGCGGGCGGTCCCCGGGCGGGATGCCGAACAGCTCGCAGACGACGGACAGCGGCAGCGGGGAGGCGACCGCCTCGATCAGGTCCATGGACGGTCCCGCCGCGACCGCCTCGTCGACGAGCCGGTCGACGATCCGCCCGATGCCGTCGCGCAGGGCCTCGACCCGCCGGGCGGTGAAGGCGCGGTTGGCCAGCTTGCGCAGCCGGGCGTGGTCCGGCGGGTCGGTGTTGGTCATCACCCGGCCCAGCCGGTCGGTGATCCGGCTGAAGGCCTTCAGGTCGCCGCCGAGCGCCCCGTAGGCCCGGGTCATCCGGTCCCGGTCGTTGGACAGACGCAGATCGCCCAGGGCGGCCTCGACGTCGGCGTACCGGGTGAGGTACCAGATGCCCTGGTCGCTGCGGTGGACCGGGCTCTCGCGCCGCATACGGGCGTAGAACGGGTACGGGTCCCGGCGGGCCTCGGGCGTCCGCAGCGCCGCGGCGAGGTCGCCGGGCCGGACGGGGCCCGCGTCGCCGCGAGCCCCGTCCAGGGTGTCGGTGGAGGTCACGTCGGCCGCGCTACCGCTGGGCGTCCATGGCGTCGACGAGGCTCTTGGGCCGCATGTCGGTCCAGGTCCGCTCGACGTACTCCAGGCAGGCGGGTTGGGTGTCGGGGCCGTGGGCGACGGTCCACCCGGCGGGGACGTCCGCGAACTCCGGCCACAGCGAGTGCTGGTTCTCCTGGTTGACGAGCACGAGGAAGGTGCCGTCCTGGTCCTCGAACGGGTTGGTCATGGGAATCAGTCCTCCGGATTGAGGGATGGCTGGTCGAGGGTTGACTGGTCGAGGGTCGGCTGGTCGAGGGTTGGGGTGTCACCGGTGGCCTCGGCGAGCGCGGCGGCCAGGATCGGTCCGATCTGGGCCAGCGAGCCGGCTTGGGTCATCCGGTCGTGCCGGGTGGTGATCTGGTGCGACGCGATACGGCCGGCGATGTACGGGCGCCAGATCCCGGGCCCGGCGTTGTCCTCGCCCCGCGCGATCGTGGAGTTGAACAGCAGCAGGTCACCGTCGAACCTGCCGGGGACGAAGTCGACCGCGAGCCGCGCGTTGTTGATCATGATCTCGACGACGAGCTCGATCTGCCGCCCGGTCAGGCCGGCCAGCGCGCTGCCCCGCTCCCGCAGGATCTCGGCGACATCGCCGTAGGTGAGCGGCCGGTCGCCCAGTTCGTCCGGGTCGCAGTCGAGCACGCCGACGAGCACGTCCCGCTCGGTGGGCACGGGCATCTCCTCGAACCGCACGTCCTTCACCGGGTAGGCGTCGAGGATCGCCAGCAGCGCGGTCCGTTCGCCCTGCGCCTGCAGCTCGCAGGCGATCGCGTGGGCGATCAGCCCGCCGGCGGACCAGCCGAGCAGCAGATACGGGCCCTCGGGCTGGATCTTGCGGATCTGGCCGGCGTAGTCGGCCGCCATCTCCTCGTAGGACGTCGGCCGGGGTTCGGGGCGGGCGAGGCCGCGCGCCTGGATCGCGTAGACCGGGTACTCGGCACCGATGTGGTTGAGGAGCCCGCTGTACGACCAGCTGATGCCGCCGCCGGGGTGGATGCAGAACAGCGGTGTCCGGCTCCCGGTCGTACGCAGCGGCAGCACCACGTCCAGCGCGTCGTCGGGATCGTTCATCACCAGGCGTTCCGTCAGCCCGGCCACGGTCGGCGCTTCGAACAGCGTGCGCAGGCCCACCTCGATGCCGAGCGTCTCGCGGACGCGGGACACCAGGCGGGCGGCCAGCAGCGAGTGGCCGCCGAGATCGAAGAAGTTGTCGTCGATGCGCACCTGTTCCCGGCCGAGGACCTTGGCGAACAGGTCGCACAGCAGCTGCTCCTGCGGCGTGCGGGGGCCGCGCCCGGCGCCCGGCGCGCCGTAGTCGGGGGCCGGCAGGGCGGCCCGGTCCAGCTTGCCGTTGGCGGTCAACGGCAGCACGTCCACGGTGACGAACGCCGACGGCACCATGTACTCCGGCAGTTCGCGGCGCAGCCGCTCGGACAGCTCGCCCGCCTCGGGCGCACCCTCGCCGGCGGACACCAGGTAGGCGACGAGCCGCTTGTCGCCCGGCCGGTCCTCGCGGGCGACGACGGCCGCCTGGGCGACGCCCGGGCAACTCGCGAGCACCGCCTCGATCTCGCCGGGCTCGATCCTGAGGCCACGCAGTTTGACCTGGTGATCGGTCCGTCCGGCGAACTCCAGGGTGCCGTCGGCCAGCCACCACGCCAGGTCGCCCGTGCGGTACATCCGGCTCCCGGCCGGACCGTACGGGTCGGCGGTGAACCGCTGCACCGTCAGGCCGGGCCGGCCGACGTAACCCCGGGCCACACCCGCCCCCGCGAGGTACAGCTCGCCGACCACGCCCGGCGGCACCGGCCGCAGCCCGGCGTCGAGCACATAGGCGCGCATGTTCGCCATCGGCCGGCCGATCGGCACGGTCGCGGCGTGCTCGGGCAGGGGGCGCACCGGGTGGCAGGTGGCCAGGGTCGTGGCCTCGGTGGGCCCGTAGCCGTTGACCACCTCGATACCGGGGCAGGCCGCCTGCACCCGGGCGACGGCGGCCGGGGACACCACGTCACCGCCGGTCCACACCTCGCGGACCCCGGCGAGCAGGCCGGGCCGCTCCTCCGCGACCAGGCGGAACAGGCCGGCCGTCAGCCACAGTCCGGTCACCCGATGCTCGGCGACCGCCTGCTGCAGCAGATCGAGATCGAGCCGTCCGGGCGGTGCGACCACGACCCGGCCGCCGCCGAGCAGCGGCACCCACTGCTCGTACGTCGAGAGGTCGAACGCGGTGGGGGAGTGCATCAGCACCCGCTCGTGCCCGCCGTCGTGCCAGCAGGGAGTCAGGGCGAGGGCCACCACGTCGCGGTGGGTGACCGCCACGCCCTTCGGCCGGCCGGTCGAACCGGAGGTGTACATCACGTACGCCAACTGACCCGGTTCGCAAGGTACTTCGGGATCGGACGCGTCGGGCTCGGCCTCGATCAGCGCGGTCAGCACGTCCTCGGTGAGCACCAGCGCGGCCCCGGACTCCTGGAGGATCAGATCGATGCGGGACTGCGGGAACCGTGCGTCGAGGGGCACATAGGCGCCGCCCGCCTTGACGACCGCCAGCATCGCCACCACCAGCTCCGCCGAACGCTCCAGCAGCACCGCGACCGGCGCCTCCGGCACCACGCCCTGGCGGATCAGCGCCCGTGCGAGGCGGTTGGCCCGCAGGTCGAGTTCCCGGTACGTCAGCTCGGTGCCGCCCGACACGACGGCCACCGCGTCCGGGGTGGCGCGCACCTGACGGGCGAACAGCTCCGGCAACGCCGCCTCGGGCAGCTCGGTGACGGTGTCGTTGAACGCGTACAGCAGCCGGTGGCGTTCCTCGCCGGACAGGATGTCGATCCGGCTGATCGGCAGGTCGGGGTCGGCGACCACCGCGCGCAGCAACCGCGCCCAGCGGGCGAACAGCAGCTCCACGGTGGCCGGGTCGAACAGATCGGTGGCGTACTCCACCGCACCGACCATGCCGTCGAGGCCGCCGTCCGGGCGGTACTGCTCGGCCAGACTGAACGTCAGATCGACCCGCGCGGTGCCGGTCGGCGCCTCCAGATGGCCGGTCGACAGCCCCGGCAGCGTGAACTCGCCCAACGGCGCGTTCTGCAGGGCCAGCATGATCTGGAACAGCGGGTGGTGCGACAGCGAGCGGGCCGGGTTGACCACCTCGACCAGGTACTCGAACGGCACGTCCTGGTGGGCGTATGCCGACAGCGCCTTCTGCCGTACCCGGCCGAGCAGTTCGGCGAAGCCGGGGTCGCCGCTCGAGTCGGTGCGCAGCACCAGGGTGTTGACCATGAACCCGACGAGGTCGTCCAGGGCCTGGTCGGTGCGCCCGGCGATGGGGCTGCCGATCGGGATGTCGGTGCCGGCGCCGAGCCGGGTGAGCAGGGCGGCGAGGCCCGCCTGGAGCACCATGAACATACTGGCGCCCCGCGCGGTGGCCAGGTCCCGCAGTGCCTGGTGGAGTTCGGCGTCCAGCCGGACCGCGTGCCGGCCGCCCAGCTGGGAGGCCACGGCCGGCCGGGGCCGGTCCGCGGGGAGTTGCAGCTGCTGCGGCAGCCCGGTCAGCTCCTCGCTCCAGTAGGCGAGTTGCCGGGCGAACAGGCTGTCCGGATCGCCGGCGTCGCCCAGCAGATCGCGTTGCCACCGGGTGTAGTCGGCGTACTGCACCGGCAGCGGGGCCCACGGCGGTTCCTCGCCCCGGCAGCGGGCCGCGTAGGCGGTCGCCAGGTCGTGGGAGAGCGGGCCCATCGACCACCCGTCGGCCGCGATGTGGTGCACCACCAGCAGCAGCACATGCCGGTCGGCGGCGAGCGTGAGGAGCTCCGCGCGGAGCGGCGGCTCGGCGGCCAGGTCGAAACCGCGCCGGGCCCCCTCGGCCAGCCGGCCGGGCAGCCGCTCGTCGTCCAGCTCGACGACCGGCAGCCCGGGGCGGGCCTCGTCGGCGCTCAGCACGAGCTGGTACGGCACGCCGTCCGCCTCGCGCAGGACCGTCCGCAGGCTCTCGTGCCGGGCGACCACGTCGGCGAGCGCGGCGTGCAGCGCCGCCCGGTCCAGGTCGCCGTCCAGCCGCAGCGCGAGCGGCATGTTGTAGGTGGCGCTCGGCCCGTCCATGCGGTGCAGGAACCACAGGCGTTGCTGGGCGAAGGACAGCGGGACCCGCTCGGGGCGCGGACGGGCGGTCAGCGCGGGCCGCTCCGTGACCGAGCCGTCGAGCCGGGCCGCCAGGGCGGCCACGGTCGGGTGCTCGAAGAGCGTGCGCACTTCGAGCTCCGCGCCGAAGGCCGCCCGGACCCGGGCCGCCAGACGGGTCGCCAGCAGGGAGTGCCCGCCGAGGTCGAAGAAGCTGTCGTCGACGCCGACTCCGGGCAGCCCCAGCACATCGGCGAAGAGATCGGCGAGCAGTTGTTCCTGCGGGGTGCGCGGCGCCCGCCCACCCACGGCCGTCCCGAGATCGGGGGCGGGCAGAGCGCGGCGGTCGACCTTGCCGCCGGCGGTCAGCGGCAGTGCGTCCAGCACGACGAAGGCCGACGGTACGAGGTGGTCGGGCAGCCGGTCGCGCAGCCGGTCGCGGAGTTCGGCGACGAGGGCGCCCGAGGTGCGCCCTCCGGTCGGGCGGTTGGTGAGCGAGGACAATGCGGTGCCGGACCGCCGCGACGGCCGGTAGACCTCGACCGGGGCGTCCCCCGGTGCGCCGCCGACGACGACGTCCAGGGCGTCCGGCGCGACGGCCGACCAGGTGATGTCCACCCGGCGGCCGAGTTCGTCGCCGAGCTCACGCAGGTCCTCCGGGTCGGGCAGGTCGCCGCCGTCCGGGGCGTGCAGCCGGTCCAGCAGGTCGGGGAGCGTGCCCTCCCCGTCGCGCACCGCCCGGGCCAGGGCCGCCTCGCGGGCGACGCGCCGGTTCGGCACGCCGGTGACGCGCACCGGGTCCGCGCCGTGCCGGGCGAGCAGCTCGCGCAGTTCCGTGAGGTCGGCGACCTCACGGCCCCACGTCACCTCCCGCGGCGTGGGCGGTGACGTCGGGACGGCCGGCTGCGGGCGCAGGGTGACGTCGTAGCGGTAGCGGGTGAGCTCGTTGTGGTGCCGGCCGCGCTTGACCTCCACGGCCACGGCGCCGACGGTGCCGCGGTCGCGCAGGACGGTGAAGAAGTCCGGGTCGACCAGGAGTTCCTTCTCCACCAGGACGGCTTGCTCCACGGCCCGCCGCACCGAGGGCAGGTCGGCGCCGTCGGCGGCCCGGTGCAGCTGGACGGCCGTGGCCAGCGGCCGCAGCAGCCGCAGGTTGCGGACGTCGCCGACGAAGAGCGCACCGCCGGGGGCGAGCAGCCGCATCAGCCGGTCGATCACCTCCGCGAGATAGTCCGCGGACGGGAAGTACTGCACCACCGAGTTCAGCACGATGGTGTCGAACCGCCCGGCCGGCAGCCCGTCGGTGTCGTGCGCCGGGCGGGTCTGCACCACCACCCGCCCGGCCAGGCGGTCCTCCCGCGCCACTTGGGCGGCCAGCGATTCGACCGCGGTGGCGGAGAAGTCCGTCGCCCAGTAGGCCTCGCAGTGCGGTGCGATCTGCGAGAGGAGCAGGCCGGTGCCGACGCCGACCTCCAGCACCCGGCGCGGGCGCAGGGCCAGGATGCGCGCCACGGTGGCGTCCCGCCACTCCCGCATCTGCTCCACCGGGATCGGGCTCGTGTCGTAACTGCTGTTCCAGCCGACGAAGTTCTGGCCGAAGGCGGCTTCCCCGGGAACGATGGGCAGGGCGTCGTAGATGTCCCGCCACTCACCCACGTGATCCGCTTCGAGACCGCTGTCCCGGACCGTCTCCCGTTGGGGGACGACATAGCCGACGAGCCGGTCGTCCTGTGCGAGGACGGCGGCCTGCGCGACGGCGGGGTGCTCGGCGAGGGCCGATTCGATCTCGCCGAGTTCGATGCGGAAGCCGCGCACCTTGACCTGCTGGTCGGCGCGGCCGACGTACTCCAGCTCGCCGTCGGCGCGCCATCGCACCAGGTCGCCGGTGCGGTACATGCGCTCGCCGTCGGTTGCGAACGGGCAGGCGACGAACCGCCCGGCCGTGAGCCCCGGCCGGTTCAGGTACCCGCGTGCCAGCCCGGGACCCGCGACGTACAACTCCCCGACCACACCGGGCGGCACCAGCCGCATCCGCTCGTCCAGGACGTACACCCGGGCGTTGGCGATCGGTCGCCCGATCGGCGGCACGCCGGATCCCGGGGACAGCGGGTCGCTCATCGTCGCGCACACCGTGGTCTCCGTCGGACCGTACGCGTTGATCAGCCGGCGTCCGGCAGCCCACCGGGCCACCAGCTCCGGCGAGCACGCCTCACCCGCCACCACCAGCGTCGACACGGTCACCGTGTCCTCCGGCAGGGCGGCCAGGACGGACGGGGGCACGGTCACATGGGTGACCGCAAGCTCGGGGTCGGTCAGCGCGGCGACCGGCTCGGCCACGGGGGGAAGCACCAGGGTCGCGCCGCGCAGCAGGGCGGTGAAGACCTCCGACACCGAGGCGTCGAAGCTGGGCGAGGCGAACTGGAGCACCCGGCTGTCGGGTTCGATCCCGAACCGCTCGATCTGGGCGGCGACCAGACTCGCCACGCCGGTGTGGCTCACCACGACGCCCTTGGGCCGGCCGGTGGAGCCCGAGGTGTAGATCACGTAGGCGGGGTGGCGTACGTCGAGGGCGATCTTGGGATCGGTGTCCGGCAGCTGGTCGCCCTCGTCCACCGTCGCCGGGTCGTCGATGACCACCGTGGGCCGGGCGTCGTCCAGCATGTACGCGATCCGTGACGTGGGGTACGACGGATCGACGGGCAGGTACGCGGCCCCGGCTTTGAGTACGCCGAGGACGGCGACCACGGACTCCACCGAGCGCGGCAGGGCCACCGCCACGACCTGCTCCGGACCCACGCCCCGCGCGATCAGTGCGTGCGCGAACCTGTTCGCCCGGGCGTTCAACTGCCCGTACGTCAGCTCGACATCGCCGTAGACGAGCGCGACCGCATCCGGTGTCGCCGCCACCTGCGCCGCGAACGCCTGCGGCACGGGTACGGCGTCCACCTCACGGGCGGTCGCGTCGCCGCACTCCAGGAGCCGGCGCCGCTCCTCGCCGTCGAGGAGTTCGATCCCCCCGATCGGCTGCTCCGGGTCGGCGGTGACCGCCTCCAGCAGGAGCGTCCAGCGCCGGGCGAGAGTGGCGACCGTGTCCCGGTCGAACAGGTCGGTGGCGTACTCCACCGCGCCGACGATCCCGGCCGGGCTTCCGTCCGCCCCGAACTGTTCGGCGAGGTTCACCCCCAGGTCGAACTTGGCGGTTCCGGTCGCCACCGCGTAGGTGGCGACGTCCAGGCCGGGCAGGGAGAAGCGGCCCATCGGAGCGTTCTGCACGGCCAGGACGGTCTGGAACAGCGGGTGGTGGGAGAGCGACCGGGAGGGGTTGAGCGCCTCCACCAGGTGCTCGAAGGGCACATCCTGGTGGGCGTAGGCCGACAGTGCGGTCTCGCGGACGCGGGCGAGCAGTTCGGCGAAGCTCGGGTCACCGCTCGTGTCCGTGCGCAGGACCAGGGTGTTCACGAAGAACCCGACGAGGTCGTCGAGTGCCTCGTCCGTGCGTCCCGCGATCGGGCTGCCGATCGGGATGTCCGTCCCCGCGCCCAACCGCGTGTACAGCGCGGCCAGCGCCGCCTGGAGGACCATGAACAGACTGGTGCCGGTGCGCCGCGCCAACTCCACCAGGGCGGCGTGCAGTTCGGCGTTCAACTCCAGGCCGACGTGGTCTCCGTGCCAGCGGGCGACGGCCGGCCGCGACCGGTCGGCGGGCAGCTGGAGCAGCTCCGGCATGCCGGACAACTGCTGCTCCCAGTAGCCGAGTTGCTCGGCGAACCGGCTCTCCGGGTCGGTGGCGTCCCCGAGCAGATCGCGCTGCCACAGCGTGTAGTCGGCGTACTGCACCGGCAGGACCGGCCAGTTCGGCGGGCGACCCTCGCACCGGGCGGCATACGCCTCGGCCAGATCGCGGGCCAGCGGACCGGTGGACCAGCCGTCGCCGGCGATGTGGTGCATCACCATCAGCAGCACGTGCTCCTGCGGCCCGACCTCGAACAGCTCCGCCCGCAACGGCGGTTCCGCCGCAAGATCGAAGGGCAGTCGGGCGAACTCGGCGAGCAGCTGCGGCAGTTCGGCCCCCGACACCTCGGTCGACCGCACCCGGGGACGGGCCGCGCCAGGGGCCAGGACACGCTGGCACGGCACCCCGTCGACCTCCGGGAACACCGTCCGCAGGCTCTCGTGCCGGGCCACCACGTCGGCGAGCGCCTCGTCCAGAGCCGTGCCGTCGAGCGTCCCGGTCAGCCGGAGCGCCAGCGGGATGTGGTACGTCGCGGCGGAGCCGTCCATGCGGTGCAGGAACCAGAGCCGGCGCTGGGCGAAGGACAGCGGTACCGCTTCCGGCCGGGTGTGCGCCATGAGCGCCGGGCGGGCGCGGCCTGCCTCGGCCAACGCCTCGGCCAGGCCCGCCGCGGTGGGCGCCTGGAAGAGCGCCCGCAGCCCCAGCTCCACGCCCAGCACCGAGCGGATCCGTGCGACCAGCCGGGTGGCGAGCAGGGAGTGCCCGCCCAGGTCGAAGAAGCCGTCGTCGACCCCGACCCGGGCCACGCCCAGCACCTCGGCGAACAGCTCGCACAGGATCTGCTCCTGCGGCGTGCGCGGTGCCCGGCCCGTCGATTCCGCGGCCACCGACTCGGGCGAGGGCAGCGCCGCCCGGTCCAGCTTCCCGTTCGGCGTCAGCGGCAACGCGTCCAGCAGCACGAACGCCGACGGCACCAGGTAGTCCGGCAGGCGGTCGCGCAGATATGCCGTCAGCTCCGCCGGACGGACGACCGAGTCCGGACGCGCCGCCACAAAGCCGACGAGCCGGTCGTCCTGTGCGAGGACGGCGGCCTGTGCGACGGCGGGGTGTTCGGCGAGGGCCGCTTCGATCTCGCCGAGTTCGATGCGGAAGCCGCGCACCTTGACCTGCTGGTCGGCGCGGCCGACGTACTCCAGCCCGCCGTCGGCGCGCCGGCGCACCAGGTCGCCGGTGCGGTACATGCGCTCGCCGTCGGTTGCGAACGGGCAGGCGACGAACCGCCCGGCCGTCAGTGCCGGCCGGTTCAGGTACCCGCGTGCCAGCCCGGGACCCGCGACGTACAACTCCCCGACCACACCGGGCGGCACGATCCGCAGCCGCTCGTCCAGCACGTAGGCCCGGAAACCCGCCACCGGTCGGCCGATCGGCGGCACGCCGGATCCCGGGGACAGCGGGTCGCTCATCGTCGCGCACACCGTGGTCTCCGTCGGACCGTACGCGTTGATCAGCCGGCGTCCGGCAGCCCACCGGGCCACCAGCTCCGGCGAGCACGCCTCACCCGCCACCACCAGGGTGGCGGCCGTGACGTCGGCGCCGTCGAGTGCGGCCAGGGCCGAGGGCGGCAGCGTCACATGGGTGACGTCCAGCCGGCGGTCCGTCAGGGCCTCCAACGGGGCCTCGGAAGGGGCCAGGACGAGGGCGGCACCGGTGAGCAGGGCACTGCACAGGTCCCAGAACGACGCGTCGAAGCTGGGCGAGGCGCACTGCAGCACCCGGCTGCCCGCCGCCACGTCGAGCCGCTCCACCTGCGCCGCCACCAGGCCGGACACGCCGGTGTGGCTCACGACGACGCCCTTGGGCCGGCCGGTGGAGCCCGAGGTGTAGATCACGTAGGCGGGGTGCCGGACGTCGAGGGCGATCTTCGGATCGGTGTCCGGCAGCTGGTCGCCCTCGTCCACCGTCGCCGGGTCGTCGATGACCACCGTGGGCCGGGCGTCGTCCAGCATGTACGCGATCCGTGACGTGGGGTACGACGGATCGACCGGCAGGTACGCGGCCCCGGCTTTGAGCACGCCCAGGACGGCGACCACGGACTCCACCGAGCGCGGCAGGGCCACCGCCACGACCTGCTCCGGACCCACGCCCCGCGCGATCAGTGCGTGCGCGAACCTGTTCGCCCGGGCGTTCAACTGCCCGTACGTCAGCTCGCGATCGCCGCAGACGAGCGCGACCGCATCCGGCGTCGCCGACACCTGCGCCGCGAACATCTCCGGCAGGCTCGCGGTGGCGGCCCCGCTGTCGGGAGCGGGCAGCAGCGCGCGGCGCTCCTCGTCGGACAGCAGGTCGATACCGCCGATCGGCCGGTCCGGAGCGGCCGTGACCGCGGCCAGCAGCCTGGTCCAGCGGGCGAACAGGGCCTCCACCGTCGAGCGGTCGAACAGGTCGGCGCTGTACTCGACGGCACCGCTCAGACCGGCCGGCGCACCGTCCGACCCGTGCTGCTCCGCCAGGCCGAACGTGAGGTCGAGCCGGGAGGTCCCGGTGGCCACGGCCATCCCGGTGGCCCTTAGGCCGGGCAGCTCGAAGTCGCCGCCCGGCGCGTTCTGCACGACCAGTCCGGTCTGGAACAGCGGGTGGTGGGAGAGCGACCGGGAGGGGTTGAGCACCTCCACCAGGTGCTCGAACGGCACGTCCTGGTGGGCGTAGGCGGACAGTGCGGTCTCGCGGACGCGGGCGAGCAGTTCGGCGAAGCTCGGGTCACCGCTCGTGTCCGTGCGCAGCACCAGGGTGTTCACGAAGAACCCGACGAGGTCGTCCAGTGCCTCGTCCGTGCGTCCCGCGATCGGGCTGCCGATCGGGATGTCCGTCCCCGCGCCCAACCGCGTGTACAGCGCGGCCAGCGCCGCCTGGAGCACCATGAACAGACTGGTGCCGGTACGCCGCGCCAACTCCACCAGGGCGGCGTGCAGTTCGGCGTCGATCCGGACGTCCAGCAGGTCGCCGCGGTACGACATGACGGCCGGACGCGGCCGGTCGACGGGCAGGTGCAGCTGGTCGGGCAACCCGGCCAGCGCCTCGGTCCAGTGGGCGACCTGGCGCGCGAACGCGCTGTTCGCGTCGTGCTCGTCGCCGAGGATCTCGTGCTGCCACAGCGTGTAGTCGCCGTACGACACCGGAAGCGGCGGCCATTGCGGCGCCCCGCCGCTTCGCCGGACGGCGTAGGCCGCGGCGAGGTCGCGGGCCAGCGGGCCCATCGACCAGCCGTCGCCGGCGATGTGGTGCATCACCATCAGCAGCACGTGCTCCTGCCGCCCGACCTCGAACAGCTCGGCCCGCAGGGGCAGTTCCGAGGTCAGGTCGAAGGCCCGTACCGCCGTCTCGCGCAGCAGCGCCGGAAGCTCCGCCTCGCCGGCCGCGCGCACGGCCAGCGGTACCGCGACCTCGGCGGCCTCCAGTACCCGCTGGTGCGGAACGCCGCCGGTGTGCGGGAAGACCGTGCGCAGGGTCTCGTGCCGGGCCACCACGTCGGTGAGCGCGGCATGCAGCGCTGCCCGGTCCAGATCGCCGGACAGGCGCAGGGCGAGCGGCATGTGGTAGGTGGCGCTCGGCGTCCCGAACTCCTGGAGGAACCAGAGCCGGCGCTGCGCGAACGACAGCGGCATGGGCTCGCGGCGCGCCCGGGGAACCAGGGCCGGCCGCGCGGCGCCGGCGTGGTTCAGCCCGGCCGCGAGCCCGGCGGGCGTCGGCGTACGGAACAGACCGCGCAGCTCCAGCTCCACGCCGAGGGACGCCCGGACCCGCGAGACCAGCCGGGTGGCGAGCAGGGAGTGCCCGCCCAGGTCGAAGAAGTCGTCGTCCACCCCGACCCGCGGCGCGCCCAGCACCTCGGCGAACAGCTCGCACAGGATGTCCTCCTGCGGCGTGCGCGGCGCACGGCCGCTCCCGGCCGCGCCCGGCCCGGGCGCGGGCAGCGCCGTCCGGTCCAGCTTCCCGTTCGGCGTCAGCGGCAGCGCGTCCAGCAGCACGAACGCCGACGGCACCAGGTAGTCGGGCAGGCGGTCGCGCAGATACGCCGTCAGCCCTGCGGCCGTCGCCCCGGTCCCGGCCGTCGGCACCACGTACGCGACGATCCGGGTCTCGCCCGCACGGTGCGCCAGGTCCGGCCGGTCCGTCCGGTCCGCCCGTTCGGTCCGGGCGAGCACCGCGACCTGGGCGACGCCCGGGTGCGCGGTCAGCTCGGCCTCGATCTCACCCGGCTCGATCCGGAACCCGCGGACCTTCACCTGGTGGTCCACCCGGCCCCCGAACTCCAGCTCGCCGTCGGCGCGCCAGCGGACCAGGTCACCGGTGCGGTACATCCGCGCGCCGACCGGACCGTACGGGTTGGCGACGAACCGCGAGGCGGTGAGCCCGGGCCGGTTCAGGTACCCGCGGGCGAGTCCCGTCCCGGCGAGGTACAGCTCACCCGTCACACCCGGGGCGACCGGCCGCAGGGCCGCGTCCAGCACGTACACCTGACAGTTGGCGATCGGCCGGCCGATCGGCACCGGCAGCGGGCAGTCCGCGGGGTCGCCCGGCAGCGGGTAGGCGGTGATCACATGGGTCTCGGCGGGGCCGTAGTGGTTGTGCAGCGCCCTCCCCGGCCGCCGGGTCTGGAAGCGGCGTACGGCACCGCCCAGCCGCATCGCCTCGCCGGCCTGCGCGACCAGCCGCAGGGCCGGCAGCTCGAGGCCCGCCTCCTCGGCGGCCTCGGCCAGCGCCTCGACCACCAGATTGGGCGCGAACAGCTCCTGGACCCCGTGCCGGTCCAGCCAGTGGGCGAACAGCTCGGCGCTGCGGCGCTGCTCCTCGGTCGGCACCACGAGGGTCTTGCCGTACAGCAGCGCGGAGAGCGTCTCCTGCACCGAGACGTCGAAGCCGATCGCGGTGAACTGCGCGGTCCGCGTGCCGGGTTCGCCACCGACGGCCCGGTGGTGCCAGGCCAGCAGGTTCAGCAGCCCGGCGGCGGGCATCACCACGGCCTTGGGCCGGCCGGTGGAGCCCGAGGTGTAGATGACGTAGGCCGGGTGCCGCGGGTCCACGGCGACGGCCGGATCGTGCTCCGGCCGCTCCTCGGCCGGGGTGACGGCCGCGAGGTCGTCGAGCACCACCGCCGGCCGCGCGTCCTGAAGCATGTACGCGATCCGGGCGGCCGGGTAGTCCGGGTCGACCGGCAGGTAGGCCGCACCCGTCTTGAGGACCGCGAGGACGGCGACCACCAGCTCGGCGGAGCGCGGCAGGCGCAGGGCGACGACCTGCTCCGGCCCCACCCCGCGCGCGATCAGCGCGTGCGCCAGGCGGTTGGCCCTGCGGTTCAGCTCGCCGTAGGTCAGCGCGGTGTCCTCGAACACCACCGCCGGGGCCTCGGGGGTCGCCCGGACCCGGGCCTCGAACAGGGACGGCAGTCCGGCGACCGGAGCCGGGCACTCGGTGGCGTTGCGTACGACCAGCAGGTCGTGCCGCTCCTCGGCGGTGAGGACGTCGATCCGGCTCAGCGGCCGCTCCGGCTCGGCGACCACCGACGCGAGCAGGCGCAGCCACCGGGCGACCAGCGCCTCCACCGTGGCACGGTCGAACAGGTCGGTGCTGTACTCGACCCGCCCGACGATGCCCTCGGCCGGCCCGCCGGTGCCGCCGCGCTCCAGCAGATGGATGGAGAGGTCGAACATCGCCGTGGGCGTCCGCACCAGCACGATCTCGGTGCGCAGGCCGGGCAGGGCGAACTCGGTGCGGGGCACGTTCTGCAGCGCGAGCAGGACCTGGAACAGGGGCTGGCGCGCGAGCGACCGGGCCGGGTTGAGGGCCTCGACGAGGTGCTCGAACGGCAGGTCCTGGTGCGCGTACGCGGCCAGCGCGTTCTCCCGGACCCGGGCCAGCAACTCGGCGAAGGTCGGGTCGCCCGAGGTGTCGGTGCGCAGCACCAGGGTGTTGACGAAGAACCCGACGAGGTCGTCCAGGGCCTGGTCGGTCCGGCCGGCGATCAGACTGCCGACCGGGATGTCAGTCCCGGCGCCGAGGCTGTCCAGCAGCGCCGCCAGAGCGGCCTGCAGCACCATGTAGGCGCTGGCCCCGTGTTCCCGGCCCAGGCGGATCAGCCCGGCGTGCAGCTCGGGGTCCAGCTCGACCGCGAGATGGCCGCCGGCGTAGGAGGGAGCCGAGGGGCGGTGCCGGTCGGCGGGCAGCCGGATCTGCTCCGGCAGGTCCGCCAACGTCCGCTTCCAGTACGCCGCCTGGCGGGCGGACAGACTCTCCGGGTCGGCCGCGTCACCGAGCAGTCGGTGCTGCCACAGGGCGTAGTCGGCGTACTGCACGGGCAGCGGCGCCCACTGCGGTTCCTCGCCCCGGCGGCGCGCCGCGTAGGCGGTGGCCAGGTCGGTCGACAGCGGGCCCAGCGACCAGCCGTCACCGGCGATGTGATGGACCACCACCAGCAGCACGTGCTCGTCCGGCGCCGCCTCGAACAGCTCGGCACGCAGCGGCGGTTCGGCCGCGAGATCGAATCCGTGCGCCGCGGCCGCCCCCAGCAGCTCCGGCAGGTCCTTCTCGTCGGCAGGGGTGGTCCGCAGCTTCGGCCGTACCGCCCCGGGGGCCAGCACCCGCTGGTACGGCACGCCATCCGCCGCCGGGAAGACCGTGCGCAGGCTCTCGTGCCGGTCGACGACGTCCGCGAGCGCCTGCTCCAGGGCCACCCGATCCAGCGGCCCGCAGAGCCGCCACGCCAGCGGCATGTTGTAGACCGGTCCGGCGCCCTCCAACTGGTGCAGGAACCACAGCCGCCGCTGCGCGGACGAGAGCGGTACCGTTCCGGGCCGCTCCGCCCGCTCCAGGGCGAGCCTGGCCCGGTCGGCGCCGCCCAGGGCGGCGGCCAGCCCGGCCACCGTCGGCGTCCGGAACAGGGTGTGCAGCGGCAGCTCCACGTCCAGGGTCGCCCGGACCCGGGCGACCAGCCGGGTGGCCAGCAGGGAGTGTCCGCCCAGGTCGAAGAAGCTGTCGTCGACGCCGACCCGCGTCAGGCCCAGCACCTCGGCGAACAGCCCGGCCAGCACCTGCTCCTGCGGGGTGTGCGGCGCCCTGCCGCCCCGCGCTCCGGTGAACTCGGGCTCGGGCAGGGCGTGCCGGTCGAGCTTGCCGTTGGCGGTCAACGGCAGGGCGTCGAGGACGACGAACGCGGCGGGCACCATGTAGTCGGGGAGCCATGCGCGCAGATGGGCGCGCAGGTCCTCGGGCCGCGGCCCGGCGCCGGGGGCGGGCACCAGGTAGGCGACCAGGCGGGTGTCCTCCGCCTGGTCCCTGCGGGCGATCACGGCGACCTGACCGACCTGCGGGTGTCCGGCCAGCGCCGTCTCGATCTCGCCGAGTTCGATCCGGAAGCCGCGCACCTTCACCTGGTCGTCGGCCCGGCCGAGGTACTCCAACTGGCCGTCGGCGCGTCGGTGCACCAGGTCCCCGGTGCGGTACATCCGTTCACCCGCCGCGCCGTACGGACAGGCGACGAACCGCCCGGCGGAGAGTCCCGGCCGGTTCAGGTAGCCGCGCGCGAGCCCCGGTCCGGCGAGGTACAGCTCCCCGGTCACACCCGGCGGCACCAGGCCCAGCCGCCGGTCCAGCACATACGCCCGGAGGCCGGCGACGGCACGGCCGATCGGCGGTACGCCCGACCCCGGCGACAGCGGCCCGCTCATCGTGGCGCACACCGTCGTCTCCGTCGGACCGTACGCGTTGATCATCCGCCGCCCCGGCGCCCAGCGCGTCACCAGTTCCGGCGGGCACGCCTCACCCGCGACCGCCAGGGTCGGCACGGTCACCACGTCCGGCGACAGCGCCGCCAGCACGGACGGCGGCACCGTCGCATGGGTCAGGGCGAGGCTCGGGTCGGTGAGCGCGGAGACCGGCTCGGACGCGGGCGCCGGCACCAGGGCGGCACCGGTGAGCAGGGCGCCGCACAGGTCCCACAGTGAGACGTCGAAGCTGGTCGAGACGAACTGGAGCACACGGCTCGCACCGTCGATGCCGAGCCGTTCGACCTGCTCGGCCACCATGGCCCGCAGGCCCGCGTGGCTCACCACCACGCCCTTGGGCCGCCCGGTCGAGCCGGACGTGTAGATCACGTACGCCGGGTGCCGCGTGTCCACGGGGACGGCGGGATCGGTGTCCGGCAGCCCGGACACGTCGGCCACCATCGCCGGGTCGTCGACCACCACGGTCGGCCGCGCGTCCTCCAGCATGAAAGCGATCCGCGACGCCGGATACGCCGGATCCACCGGCAGATAGGCGGCCCCCGTCTTCAGGACGCCCAGGACGGCCACCACGAACTCCACCGACCGCGGCAGGGTCACCGCCACGATCCGCTCCGGACCCACGCCCCGGGCGATCAGCGCATGCGCGAACCTGTTCGCCCGTGCGTCCAGTTGGCGGTACGTCAACTCCATGCCGTCGAAGGCCAGAGCGAGGTTCCCGGGCGTCGCCGCCACCTGCGCCGCGAACATCTCCGGCAGGCTCGCGGCGCCCGCGCCGCCCTCGACGGCGGGCAGCAGCGCGCGGCGCTCCTCGACGGAGAGCAGATCGACGCGGCCGAGCCGCTGCCGCGGGTCGGCGACGGCCGCCCGCAGCAGCCGCAGCCAGCGCGCGACCATCGTGTCGACGGTGGCCGGATCGTACAGATCGCCCGCGAACTGGACGAACGCGTCGATCCCGTCCGGGGAACCGTCCCCGGCATGCCGCTCGGACAGCGAGAAGACCAGGTCGAACTTGGACGTGGTCGTGGCCGGCTCCACCTCGCCGACGCGCAGCCCGGGCGGGGCGAACTCGGCCCGCGGAACGTTCTGCAGCACCAGCATGACCTGGAACAGCGGGTGGTGCGCCAGCGACCGCACCGGGTTGAGGGCTTCGACCAGGTACTCGAACGGCAGGTCCTGGTGGGCGTATCCGGCGAGCGCGGTGTCCCGCACCCGGCCCAGCAGTTCGGCGAACGTCGGATCGCCCGAGGTGTCCGTACGGAACACCAGGGTGTTGACGAAGTGGCCGACCTGCTCGTCGAGCGCCTGGTCGGTGCGGCCGGCGACCGGGCTGCCGACCGGGATGTCGTCGCCCGCGCCGAGCCTGCTCAACAGCGCGGCCAGCCCGGCCTGAAGCACCATGAACAGACTGGTCCCGTGCACCCGGCCGAGCTCGCGCAGACCGCGGTGCAGTTCGGCGTCCAGCCGGGCGTGCACGAAGCCGCCCCGGTGCGAGGCGACGGCCGGGCGGGGCCGGTCGGCGGGCAGCCGGATCTGCTCCGGCAGACCGGCCAGCTGCCCGGTCCAGTAGGCCCCCTGGCGGGCGAACAGGCTCTCCCGGTCGGCGGCGTCGCCGAGCAGCTCGTGCTGCCACAGGGTGTAGTCCGCGTACTGGACCGGCAGCTTCGCCCACCGCGGTTCCTCGCCGCGGCGGCGCGCGGCGTAGGCGGCGGTCAGGTCCTGCGCGAGCGGGCCCAGCGACCAGCCGTCCCCCGCGATGTGGTGGAGCACCACCTGGAGCACATGCTCGTCCGGCGACAGCGCGAACAGCCCGACGCGCAGCGGCACCTCGACCGCCAGGTCGAACGGCCGGGCCTGCGCCCTCGCCAGCACATCCGGCAGCCCGGCCTCGGAGGTCCGGCCCACGTCCAGCCGCGGGCGGGCGGCCACGACGTCCAGCACCTGCTGGTACGGCACGCCGTCCACCGCGGGGAACACGGTCCGCAGGGTCTCGTGCCGGGCCACCACGTCCGCCAGGGCGCCCTCCAGGGCCCGCCGGTCCAGATCCCCGGACAACCGCCACGCCAGGGAGATGTGGTAGTTCGCGCCGGTCCCCTCCAACTGGTGCAGGAACCAGAGCCGCCGCTGCGCGAACGACAGCGGGATCCGCTCGGGACGCGGCCGGGGCACCAGCGCCGACTGCGCCCGGCGGGCGCCCGTCAGGGCGGAGGCCACCCCGGCCGGGGTCGGGGTCTCGAACAGGGTGCGCAGCTCCAGCTCCACCCCCAGGGTCGCGCGGACCCGGGCGGCCAGACGGGTGGCGAGCAGGGAGTGCCCGCCCAGGTCGAAGAAGCTGTCCTCGACGCCCGCCTCCGCCACGCCGAGGACCTCGGCGAACAGCTCGCACAGGACCTGCTCCTGCGGAGTACGCGGCGCGCGGCCGGTGCCCGTCGCAGCGAGGTCGGGCGCGGGCAGCGCACGGCGGTCCAGCTTGCCGTTGGCGGTCAGCGGCAGGCTCTCCAGGGTGACGAACGCGGCCGGCACCATGTGCTCGGGCAGTCGCTCCCTCAGGTACGCGCGCAGGTCGGCCGGGCGCGGTACGGCCCCGGAGACGGACGGCTGCGCGGCCGCGCCCGACGCGGGCACCACGTACGCGACCAGCCGGGTGTCGTCGGCCCGGTCCTGCCGTGCCAGGACGGCGACCTGGGCCACGCCGGGGTGCGCGGCGAGCGCCGCCTCGATCTCACCCAGCTCGATCCGGAAACCGCGCACCTTCACCTGGTCGTCGGCCCGGCCCACGAACCGCAGACTGCCGTCCGTACACCGGTGTACGACGTCGCCGCTGCGGTACATGCGGGTACCCGCCGGCCCGAACGGGTCGGCCACGAAGCGCCCGGCGGTCAGCGCCGCCCGGTTCAGGTAACCGCGCGCCAACCCGGCGCCCGCGACGTACAGCTCGCCGGGCACGCCCGGGGGCACCGGCCGCAGATGGGCGTCCAGCACATACGTGCGCAGGTCCGGGAGGGCCGTGCCGATCACGCCGGTGGCGGTGCCGGACCGGTCGAGCGCGGCATGGGTCACATGCACGGTCGTCTCGGTGATGCCGTACATGTTGACCAGCCGCGGCGCGTCGTCCGGGTGCCGTTCGTACCAGCTCGCCAGCCGGGCGTGGTCCAGCGCCTCGCCGCCGAAGACGACCGTGCGCAATGCGGACAGCTCGTGCCCGGCGGCGTCCCGGTCGGCCTGCATCAGCTGGTAGAAGGCGGACGGCGTCTGGTTGAGCACCGTCACCCGCTCACGGGCGAGCAACTCCAGGAACCGCCGGGGCGAGCGGCTGGTCTCGTGGTCCACGACCACCAGACGGCCGCCGTGCAGCAGGGGACCCCACAGCTCCCACACCGAGAAGTCGAAGGCGTAGGAGTGGAAGAGGGTCCAGACGTCGTCGGCGGAGAAGTCGAACAGTTCCCGGGTGGCGTCGAACAGCCGCACCACGTTCCGGTGCGGGACCACGACGCCCTTGGGGGCGCCGGTCGACCCGGAGGTGTGGATGACATAGGCGGGGTGGCCGGGATCGAGGGGGAGGTCCGGGTCGGTGTCCGGCAGTCCGTCCAGCTCGACGGCGTCCCACAGGAGCCGGTCCACCGACTGCGCACCCGGCAGTTCGCCGATCCCGCCCGTCGTCACGAGCAGCGACGGCCGGGCGTCCTGGAGCAGGTAGGCGATCCGGGCGGCGGGGTACTGCGGGTCCACCGGTACGTAGGCGGCACCCGTCTTGAGGACCGCGAGGACCGCCACCACAAGCTCGGCCGAGCGCGGCAGCGCCAGCGCCACCAGCTGCTCGGGCCCCATGCCCCGGGCGATCAGGGCGTGCGCGAGCCGGTTGGCGCGAGCGTTCAACTCGCCGTACGTCAGCGTGTCGTCGCCGCTCACCACGGCGACCGCCGCCGGGTTCGCCCGTACCCGCCGCTCGAAGAGAGCGGTGAGGGTGGTCTGCGGCGACTCCACGCTCCGGCCGGACACGGCCGGGAGCAGCGCGCGGAGCTCCTCGGCGGAGAGCACGTCCACCTGCCCGAGGCGCCGGCCGGGGGCGGCCACCACGGCGCGCAGGAGCCGCAGCCAGCGGTCGACGATCCCCGCCACGGTGGCCGCGTCGAACAGGTCGGTGCTGTACTCCACCAGGCCCGACAGCCCGTGCGCGCCGGGCTGTTCGGTCAGCAGGAAGGTCAGGTCGCACTTGGCCGTCCCGGTGGGGACCAGCTCGGTCGCCACGCGCAGCCGCGGCAGGTCGAACGTGCCGAGCGGCCCGTTCTGCAGCGCGAGCATGGTCTGGAAGAGGGGGTGGTGTGCCAGCGACCGGGCCGGGTTCAGGGCCTCCACGAGGTGTTCGAACGGCACGTCCTGATGGGCGTACGCGGCCAGCGCGTCGGCGCGCACCCGGCCCAGCAGTTCGGTGAACGACGGGTCGCCGGACAGGTCGGTCCGCAGCACCAGCGTGTTCACGAAGAAGCCGACCAGGTCGTCCGCGGCCTCGTCGGTGCGTCCGGCGATCGGCGTGCCGATCGGGACGTCGGTGCCCGCGCCGAGCTTGCCCAGCAGGGCGGCCAGTCCGGCCTGGAGCACCATGAAGAGGCTGGCCCCGCCGTCCCGGGCGAGCGAGCGCAGGCCCTGGTGGAGCTCCGCGTCGATGCGCACCGGCAGATGGGCGCCCCGGTAGGACATCGCCGCCGGACGGGGCCGGTCGAACGGCAGCTCGACCTGTCCGGGCAGGTCGGCCAACTTCTCTCTCCAGTAGGCCAGTTGACCGCTCAGCAGGCTGTCCGGGTCGGAGCCGTCACCGAGCAGCTCCCGCTGCCAGAGGGCGTAGTCGGCGTACTGGACCGGCAGCGGCGACCACTCCGGCTTCGCCCCTTCGCAGCGCGCCGCGTAGGCGGCCGTGAGGTCCCGTGCGAGCGGCCCCGTCGACCAGCCGTCGCCGGCGATGTGATGCACCACCAGCAGCAGGACGTGCTCGTCGGCTCCCAGCCGGAACAACTCGGCGTGCAGCGGCGGCTCCTCGGAGAGCTCGAAGCCGTGCCGGGCCGCCGCCGCCAGCCGATCGGCCAGGTCGCCCGGGCCGGCCTCGGTCACCCGCAGCCGCGGCCGTGCCGCGTCGAGGTCCAGCACCCGCTGGCACGGCACGCCCTCGACCGTCGGGAAGACGGTGCGCAGGCTCTCGTGCCGCTCGACCACGTCCGCCAGGGCGGCTCCCAGGGCCTGCTGGTCCAGCTCTCCGGACAGCCGCAGCGCCAGCGGGATGTTGTACGTGGCGCTCGGGCCCTCCATGCGGTGCAGGAACCACAGTCGGCGCTGAGCGAAGGACAGGGGGACCGTCTCGGGCCGCTCGCGCCGCCCCAGCGCGGGCCGCGCCCGGCCCGCGACGTCCACCGCCGCCGCCAGTTCCGCCACCGTCGGCGCGTCGAACAGGTCGCCGAGGCTCAGTTCCACGCCCAGCACCGACCGGGCGCGGGCGACCAGCCGGGTGGCGAGCAGCGAATGCCCGCCGAGATCGAAGAAGCTGTCGTCCGGCCCGACCTCGGCCACCCCGAGCACCTCGGCGAACAACCCGGCGAGCAGGTGTTCGGTCGCGGTGCGCGGCGCGCGGCCCGGGGCAGCCGCGGTCTGCTCCGGGGCCGGGAGGGCCCGTCGGTCGAGCTTGCGGTTCGGCGTCAGCGGCAGCGCGTCCAGCGTCATGAACGCCGCCGGCACCATGTACTCGGGCAGCCGCTCGCGCAGGTGTTCGCGCAGCGCGGGCACGGCCACCGTGGCACCGGGCACCGGCACGACGTAGGCGACCAGCCGGGCGTCCTCGTCGGTACGCACCACGGCGTCGGTACGCACCACAGCGGCGGCCTGCGCGACCTGCGGGTGCTCGACGAGTACGGCCTCGATCTCGCCGAGTTCGATGCGGAAGCCCCGGACCTTGACCTGGTCGTCGGTGCGGCCGAGGAACTCCAGATTCCCGTCCGATCCCCACCGCGCCAGGTCACCGGTCCGGTACATCCGCGAGCCGGCCGGCCCGAACGGGTCGGCCACGAAACGCTCGGCGGTCGCCCCCGGGCGGTGCAGATAGCCCCGTGCCACACCCGCGCCCGCGATGTACAGCTCACCCGCCGCACCCGCGGGCATCGGCCGCAGCGCGCAGTCCAGCACGTACGACCGGGTGTTGCCGACCGGCCTGCCGATCACCGGGCGCGGGCTTGTCCCCAGCGGCGCGACGACCGAGTTCACCGTGCACTCGGACGGCCCGTAGAAGTTCAGACAGGACACCCCGTCGGCCGCCCGCAGCCGCTCCCACAGCTGCTCCGGGACGGCCTCCCCGCCCGCCGCGACCATCGCCGGACGCCACCGCGGATCGTCCAGCAGGCCCCGCTCGACCAGGATCTGCAGGTACGACGGGGTGGCCTCGAGGAAGTCGAGGCGACGGCGCCTGGCGCAGTCGACGAAGGCGTCCGGGGCGGCCCAGGTCGCGTGGTCCAGGACGTGCAGCTCGTGGCCCGACAGCAGGCAGAGCAGCTGGTTCCAGGAGGCGTCGAACGAGACCGACGTGGTGAGGGCGACCCGGAGCGGGCGCCGTTCCACGGGCAGGGGCGCGAACAGTGCCTGCCGCTGGTCGGCGAACAGGTTGAGCAGCCCGCGGTGCGTCGCCACCACGCCCTTGGGCCGCCCGGTGGAGCCGGAGGTGTAGATGACGTAGGCCGGGTGCTCCGGCCCGACGGCCACCTCCGGATCCGCTGTCGGGCAGTGCGCCGCCGTCTCCGCCGTCTCCGGGGCGTCGACGACCAGATACGCGACGGGACCGGCCTCGGGAAGCCGGGCCCGGGTGCGGGCGTCGGTCACCACCAGGACCGGCCGGACGTCGTCGAGCATGAATCCGATGCGGGCGGCGGGGTACTCCGGATCGACCGGCACGTAGACGGCACCGGCCTTCAGCACCGCGAGGATCGCCACCACCAGCTCCACCGAGCGCGGCAAAGCCACGGCCACCGGCCGCTCCGGCCGTGCCCCGTGGGCGATCAGGGCGTGCGCCAGCCGGTTGGCCCGCGCGTCCAGCTCCGCATACGTCAGGGACGCGTCCGGCCCCACCACGGCGAGCGCGTCCGGCGTCGCCCGCACCTGCGCCCGGAACACCTCCGGCAGGCTCTCGGCACAGGCCTCGGCCACCGGGCCGGTGCCCAGCGCCAGCAGCTCACGCTCCTCGTCCGCGGCGAGCAGACCGATCCGGCCGACCGGCTCCTGCGGGGCGCAGTGCGCGACGGTGTCGAGCAGCGCGACCAGGCGCCTTTGGTGGACGGCGAGTTCGTCGGCGCTCCAGGTCCGGGACGCGCCCTTGAGCACGACCCGGAGTTCGTCGTCGCCCCGCCTGCCCGTCACCCAGAGGGCGAGCCCGCTGATCGGTTCCGGCAGCAGATAGTGCAGCGTGGCGGGATGCCCGGCGAAACGGGGCGCGGAGTCGAAGACCATGATGTTGACGACGAGCGGGAACGCCGCCCCGTCGGCACCGGGAGTTCCCTGGTCCCGGAACAGCTCCTCGCTGCGGTGGCGCTGGTGCGCGAGGGCCGCGTCGGCCTCGCCCGCCACCTCCGCGACCAGGTCCTGCCATCGTGTGTCCGGTCGCACCGACAGACGCAGGGGCACCACGTTGGCCACCGTGCCGGGGCAGGACAGCAGGGCGCGTTCGGCCCCCTCGCGCCCGGTGACGGGAAGACCGAGCAGCATGTCCCGGTCTCCGGTGAGCCGGTGCGTGTAGAGAGCCGCCGCCGCCATCAGGGTCCGGGACCAGTGGGCGTCGGTCCCCGCCGCCGCCGCTCGCAGCGCGTCCACGCGGAGCTCCGCCGGTTCCCCCGCGGCGCGCGGGCCGCTCCCGCCGCGCGGGGCGCGGGCGGTGAGGTGGGTCGGTTCCGGCCGGCCGGCGAGCCGCTCCGTCCAGTACGACCGGTCGGCGGCGTACTGTCCCGACGCGCGGTAGTCGGCGTCGCTGCGCAGCAGGTCGTCCAACGAACCGAGCGGCGACGGCGGGACCGGGGTGCCCGCGGCGAGCGCGGTGTACATCCGTGTGATCCGCCGCCGGACGAGGGAGAGACCGAACCCGTCCATCACCAGGTGGTGGTGGTTCTGGTACAGGAGGTGGTGCTCCGGCGAGAGGCTGATCAGCGCGAAGCTGAAGAGCGGATCGCGGGCGAGGTCCAGCGGACGCATCCGGTCCCGGGCCATCCACGCCAGGGCCGCCGCCCGGGGGGCGGACTCCGCGCTCAGGTCGAGCAGGGTCGGTTCCCAGTCCCATGCCGCACGGACGACCTGGCGCGGCTCCTGCCCGTCGTGGACGAAGGTCACGTGCAGCGCGTCGATCTCGTCGACGACCCGGCGCAGCGCGGTCGCGACGAGAGCGGGGTCGAGCGGGCCGTGGATCTCGAGGTATTCGCCGATGCGGTAGGCGTCGAGCGCCGTCCGCGCGCGCTGCTCGGCGAGCCAGATCTCACGCTGGGCCGCCGTCAGGGGAAGGGAGTCGCCGTCGCGACGGGACATGGGGGTACCTCCAGGAGTATGGGCAGGCGTGTGCGCAGGGCGCGCCGAGCCGCGCCGACCGCGGTGACGTCACGCGGTGGGCGGTCGGGTGGCGGGGCCGGTGCGGTCAGGCGGCGAGTTCGCCGGCCTGGAGCTGCCAGAGGGATGCGTAGAGTCCGTGCCGGGCGAGGAGTTCGTCGTGGGTGCCCTGCTCGGCCACGACGCCGCCCTTGTCCATGACGTAGATCCGGTCGGCGTGGCGGACCGTGGAGAGCCGGTGGGCGATGACGACCATGGTCCGGTCGGCCGCGAAGACGCGGAGCGTGCGCTGGATGGCGGCCTCGGTCTCGTTGTCCACGGCGGAGGTGGCCTCGTCGAGGATCACCACGGGAGCGTCCTTGAGGATCGCGCGCGCCAGGGCGATCCGCTGCCGCTGACCGCCGGAGAGGGCGGCGCCGCGTTCGCCGATCACCGTGTCGTAGCCGTCCGGCAGCGCCGCGACGAAGGGGTGGGCCTCGGCCTTGGTGGCCGCCTCGACCACGGCCTCGTCCGAGGCGCCGAAGCTGCCGTAGCGGATGTTGTCGGCGATGGTGCCGTCGAAGAGGAAGGGGTCCTGCGCGACGAACCCGATGGCGTGGCGCAGATCGTGCCGCCGCAGGTCGCGCACATCCCGCCCGTCGAGCAGCACGCTGCCGAACTCGGCGTCCTGGAAGCGCATCAGCAGCTTGGCGACGGTCGTCTTGCCCGAGCCGGTGGCGCCGACGAGGGCGGTGACCTGCCCGGCGGGGATGGTCAGCGAGAGGTCCTCGAGCACCGGCGGCCGGCCGGGGTAGGAGAAGGTCACGTCGTCGAGGACGATCTCACCGCGCACCTTCTCGACGTCGAGCGGTCCGCCGTCGCCGTCGGTCTCCACGGGGAGGGCCCGCAGCCGCTGGACCCGGTCGTGGGCGGCGAGCGTGCGCTGGTACTGGTCGACGATGCCGCCGAGCCGGTTCATCCGCAGCAGCACCATCTGGGGCAGCCCGATCAGCGGGCTGAACACCTCGAACGGCAGACTGCCGTCGAGCACCGCCCGGCCGCCGATCAGCAGGGTGGCCGCCATCGAGCTGGTCGTGCAGACCCGGACGATCTCGGCGTGCCCGATCGTGGTCCGGTCGGTCTGCCTGCTGCTCTCCTGGGCTTCCCCGCTCAGCCGGTCGATGCGTTCGGCCTCGTAGTCCTCGGTGCAGAAGCTCTTGACGGTGGCGCCGGCCTCCAGGGTGTTCACCAGCTGGCTGTGCAGCCTGGCCCGGTGCTCTCCGGAGACGGCGTAGTCGGCCGCGACCTTGTCCTGATAGTGGAACGACAGCCAGGCGATGACCGGGATGGGCAGGAACGCGATCCAGGCGATCTGCGGTGCCAGCAGCAGGAACAGCGGCACCAGGAGGGCCAGGCTGGTCCCCAGTTGGATCAGGTCGCCCGCCGAGGTGGCGAAGAAGGCGCCCAGCTGACGGACGTCGTCGGTGAGCGCGCCGGCGATCCGGGTGGTCCGCTCGCCTTCGAGGTGGCGCAGTTCGAGGTGCTGCACATGGGCGTACGTCCGGTTGCGCCAGTCGTGCTCGATGTCCTGGCCGAGGCGGCGCCACTGGAGGTTCGAGGAGTACGACAGGCCCGCCACGGCGGCACAGGCGGCGGCCACCAGCCCTGCCAGGCACCAGAGTTGAGCGGACGCGGTGGTCAGGCCGAGGCCGACCAGCGGTGCGGCCTCCCCCTTGATGAGCACCAGCGCGGTCCAGCCGAGGAAGGTGCCGAGCGCCATCTCCGAGACCTGGCAGGCGACCGACAGCGCGGAGGCCCGGTACAGGCGCCGGCGGTGCGGTCCGACGATCTCCAGCAGGGGGTGGCGGTCGGCTCCGGTTCCGGGCAGGTCCCGGGTCGCGTCGACCGCTCGGCGCCAGGCCTTGCGGACGACGGCCGTGGTCGCCGCCGCCACTCCGCCCAGCGCCACCAGCTGCTTGCTCAGCGCCGACCCGCGGATCAGGGCGATGCCGGCGACCACCCCACCCCCGACGGCGAGCACGGGGCCCACGAGGCGGCGGTCCGCAGGCGGGGCCGGTGCGGCGGCGGCCCGGGCCGGGGCCGGACGCCCCGCTCCGGCCGGGCCCTCCACGACCAGGGCGACGGCCCTGCGGACGAGCCGGCCGACGTCGGCGGCGGTCACCCGCGCGTCGTGCCGGACGAGCACCCCGCCGGTGACCGGGCTGGCCTGCGCCTCGGTGATCCCGGGAAGGCGGCGCAGGGCCGCGGCGAGGACCTCGGCCGTGCGAGGCCGTCCGAGGACCGGCTTGACGTCCCAGCGCTGGCGGCCCGGAATGACCGAACGCGGGCGCACGTCCACATCCACGGAGCGATATCCGGCTGCGGCACCCGGCAGAGATGACATGTGTACGATCACCTGTTTGTGGAGGTCGCAAAAACCGTCACGAGCACGACGAATTCATGCGGCGGAGTGGAAATTCCGAGAAAAGAAAAGCGGTCGGCAGGTTGGTTGTTCTACGGTCAACCACACAGGGTCGACCGCCGCTCGGGCGCATTTCCTCGAGCCGATCGGAATACGCGCCCGGGGGCGGGACGAAACCGTCAGTGCGTCTTGCCTGCGCCCGTGGTCGCGCGGATCTTCGGGGCCCTCGCCTCGCCCTCGGTCCGGGCGGGGGCCGCATCCTTCTCGCTGTTCGGGGTGGCGCTCTTGGCGGCCTCCTGGCCGTTGCCCGAACGGGTGTCGGTGTCACCGGCGGCGAGCTGCGCCGCCATCACCTCGGCGGCGACCTCGGCCGCGAGGTCGTGGATGTTCTCCCCGGCCTCGTGGGTCGCCTTCTTCACCTCGAGGGCGAGACCGACGGACGTCTTCACGACACCGCGCATCAGCGGCTTGAGGAGACGCTTGGCCAGTGGTGCGACGATAAGGCCGATCAGGAAGGGCGGTACTACGGGGGGCATGATGCTCCATCCTCACTACGCATTCGTATGACAGGAACCCCGGGAATTCGCGATTTCCCTGCTGGGTCTCATTCCGTGTCGATGGGTCCAGCAGCCGCTCTTCTCTCACCGTAGTCGAGCCGTTACCGTCGAGAGCAAATCGGCCCGGCCTCTTTCACTCATGTGAGTGCTCTTGATCTTCCAGGCCGACGTTTTCCCGGCATTGCTTAAGTTAGGCAAGTATCTGTTAGGGTGAGGTCATGTCCGTCATGTCCAAGCCGTCGCCGCTTCGTCGAGGAGGGCGTGACGTGCTGATCGTCGCGGGCGATCCCGGGGAGACCGATCTGCTCACCACGACGCTCCAGCTCGCCGGCTACCGGGTCGCCGCCACGGCGGTCACCGGTGCCGAGGGGCTCGCCCGGATCTCGCAGCACCGGTTCGACCTGGTGGTCTGGGACGCCACGCTGCCCGATTTGAGGGACCTGGTCCGGCACCGCGGAGCCGCGCCGGCCGAGGTGCCGCCGTTGCTCTTTCTGATCACCTGCGACTATCTGCACACCCTCCTTCCCGAGTTCGGCAGGCGCAAGGAGGACTACGTCACCAGGCCGGTCCGGGCCGCGGAGGTCCTGGCCCGCGCCGAGGTCCTGCTGCGGGACCGGCGTCCCGAGCCCGGCGCGGGGACGTCCGGCTACGCCGACCTGGTCCTGGACGACGCCACCCGCCAGGCGCGGCGTGGCTCCAGGCCCCTCGGCCTCACCCCCGCCGAGTACCGGCTGCTGCGCCACCTGCTGGCCAACGTGGAGTGCGTGGTGTCCAAGGAGCAGATCAGCTGGTACGTCTGGGGCGACTTCCGCGCGAGTGAGGCCATCGAGAAGCTCGTCTCCCGGCTGCGGCAGAAGGTGAACCGGGAGCAACCCCCCTTGATCCACACGAGCCGGGGGTTCGGCTACTGGCTCGGGAGCTCCCGCGCCTGAGGCGCCCGTCGGACCGCCCGGGCATGCGGACGTGACGCCCGTCACGTCCGGAAATAGTCGGGAAGCCGTCCGAGAAGCGTCAACCCGCCTCGCTTTCCTGTGCGACACGCACTGACCCCAGGGGTCGGCAGCCCAGCGCCCGGAGCCCACGAAGCGAGGAGACACCATGATCGGCACCCTGCGGCCCTCGGACCAGTCGCCCCGCCGGGCAGTGACGCCGTCATCGACTTCCGGTGCCCCTAGCCACTGGTCCGACGATGTCGCGGCCGACGTCACCGCACTCGAACGCCACGGCCATGTCACCGAGGCGACCCGCAAGGGGCCCGAGGGCGCGCTCGGCCCGCACTGACCCAGAGCTGGGGGCGGTAGCCCGGCGGCACGTATCAGGCGCCCCGCCGCGCGTGGCCGCTCGTACCGGGCCCGGTCCGGGCGGGTTCAACCGCCTGCAGGGGACCCCTTTCACTGTTCATCGTTCGACCAAGGAGTACGTATGACGACCGTAGGCATAGCGACCGGCGCCGGACGCGGGATGGGAAAGGCGTGCGCGCGGCGGCTCGCCGGGACCGTGGACGTGCTGCTGCTCGTCGACCGCGACGAGGACAGCGCGGCGGCGGTCGCGAAGGACCTCAACGACACGGGATGCCGGGCCGTCGCCGAGCCGTTCGGCCTCGACGTCACCGACCGCGCGGGCCTGGCCCGGCTCGCCGACCGGGTCGACCGGGCCGGCACGCTGCGGGCCGTCGCCCACGCGGCCGGCATCTCGCCCACCATGGCCGACTGGCGGCGCATCTTCGAGGTCGACCTCATCGGCACCGCGCTGCTGGCGGAGGCGCTGCGCCCGCTGGCCACCGAGGGGACCGCGCACGTGTACTTCTCCTCCATGTCGCCCCTGCTCGCGCGGGTCGAGCCCGACCCGGCCGTCGGTGCGATCCTGGACGACCCGCTGCACGAGGACTTCCTCGACCGGATCCGCGAGGCCGTCGGGCCCGACCTTGAGCAGTCCACGCTGGCCTACCCGTGGGCCAAGCACGGCGTCGCCCGGCTCGCGCGCAAGGAGGCCGTGCGGCTGGGGCCGGTCGGGGCCCGGGTCTGCTCGCTCGCACCGGGGATCATCGACACCCCGCAGGGCCGGCAGGAGGCCGCCGAGCAGGCCTCGATGCAACGGCTCGTCGACGCGACGCCGCTCGGCCGGACCGGGCGCTCGGAGGAGGTCGCGGCGGTCGTCGCGTTCATGCTCTCGGACGAGGCGAGCTTCCTGAACGGCATCGACGTCCTCGTCGACGGCGGTGTGTTCGCCGCCGTCCGCGACAGGTGAGATGACGGACCGTGCGACGCCCCGGACGGCCACCGCGGTGACTGTCCGGGCCGCATCGGCCACTTTCCGCCGTCCTCGTCCACGGGCCGTCGTTCTCCTGGCGCGATAAACTGTGACTCCTCCGCAGGTCCGTTCCCCGTAGGTCGGCTTCATGGACCTCAACACCATCACCGAAGTGATCCGGCGGCCGTCCGAGCGGCCGGGCGGGGACTGGCGCGAGGGCGACGCCTGGCTGGCGGGCGGGACCTGGCTCTACTCCACGGAGCAGTCGGACCTGCGGCGGCTGATCGACCTGACGGCGTTGCGCTGGGAGCCGCTCGTCCCGACGGCCGAGGGCCTGGAGATCGGCGCCACGTGCACCATCCGCGATCTGTACGCCTTCCCGTGGCCGGAGGGCTGGACCGTCGGGCCCCTCTTCCGCGCGAGCTGTGAGGCCTTCCTGTCCTCGTTCAAGGTCTGGAACGCGGCGACCGTCGGCGGCAACATCTGCATGTCCCTGCCCGCCGGCCCGATGATCACGTCGACGGTCGCGCTGGAGGCGCGGTACGAACTCTGGGCTCCCGACGGCTCCGTGCGCTTCGTCGACGCCCTCGACTTCGTCACGGGCGACCACCGCAACCTCCTCGCCCCCGGAGAGATCCTGCGGCGCATCACCCTTCCGGAGCACGCGCTGCGCAAACGCACCGCGCACCGTCGCTTCACGCTGACCCGGCTGGGCCGTTCGACCGTGTTCCTCGTCGGCACCCAACGGCCCGGAGCGAGCGACCTGTTGCTCACCGTCACCGCCGGGACCACACGGCCGGTCCGCATGGCCTTCGACGCCCTGCCCGATGCCCGCACACTGCGGCAGAGCATCGACGCCGTACCGGCCGGTCTCTGGTTCGCCGATCCCAACGGAACCCCTGACCACCGGCGTCATCTGACCCGGCACTTCGCCGAGGAGATCCGCCGCGAACTCATGGACGGGCACCTGCCATGAGCTACCTCGTGAACGGCACGGAATACGACCGGGAACCGGCCCCCGGCCAGTGCCTGCGTACCTTCCTGCGCGAACTCGGCCACTTCGGCGTCAAGAAGGGGTGCGACGCGGGCGACTGCGGCGCCTGCACGGTGTGGCTGGACGGCGCACCCGTCCACAGCTGCATCACCCCCGCCTTCCGCGCGGACGGCCGCCAGGTGACCACGATCGAGGGCCTCGGCCGGCCCGGCGCCCCGCATCCCCTGCAGCGCCAGTTCCAGAACGCCCCCGGGTTCCAGTGCGGCTTCTGCACCGCGGGGATGATCATGACGTCGGCGACCTTCAGCGAGGAGCAGAAGGCGGACCTCCCCAGGGCGTTGAAGGGCAACCTCTGCCGCTGCACCGGATACCGGGCGATCGAGGACGCCGTGAAGGGCGTCGGCGCGGTGGAGACCGCGGCACCGGGCAAGGCCGTCGGGACGAGCGTCGGCGCGCCCGCGGGCCACGACGTGGTGACGGGGCACGCCGAGTTCACCATGGACACCCGGATCGACGGCATGGTGCACCTCAAGGTGCTGCACTCACCGCACGCACACGCCCGGATCCTCGCGATCGACAAGAGCGCCGCCCTCGCGGTGCCCGGCGTCCACCGGGTCTACACCTGGCAGGACGTGCCCCGCAGACGCTTCACCACGGCGATCCACACCGACCACCTCGTCGACCCGGACGACACCCGCATCCTCGACGACACCGTCCGCTTCGCCGGCCAGCGCGTCGCCGCGGTCCTCGCCGACACGGTCGCGGCGGCCGAGGAGGGCTGCCGGCGGCTCGCGGTCGAGTACGAGGTGCTGCCCGCGGTGTTCGACCCCGAGGCGGCGATGGCCGACGGCGCCCCCCAACTGCACGGCTCCGACGACCCCTTCGTCCACGACCCCGTCCACAACATCCTGCTCGAACTCCACTCCCACATCGGCGACGTCGACGCGGGGTTCGCCGCGGCCGACGTGATCCACGAAGGCACGTACTCCTCACCACGGGTGCAGCACGCGCATCTGGAGACCCACGGCGCGATCGCCTGGATGCAGGACGGCCGGCTGAACGTCCGCACCAGCTCGCAGTCGCCGTCGATCGCGAAGGTCAAACTGGCGTACCTGTTCGCGCTGCGTCCGGACCGGCTGAGGGTGTTCTGCAAGCGCGTCGGCGGCGGATTCGGCGGCAAGCAGGAGGTGATCGCGGAGGACCTGGTAGCGCTCGCCACCCTGGACACCGGCCGCCCCACCTGCCTCGAATACACCCGCGAGGAGGAGTTCACCACCGCCTCCCCACGGCATCCGATGACCCTGACGGTCCGACTCGGCGCGAAGGCCGACGGAACACTCACCGCCCTCCAGGTGCGGAACGTCTCGAACACGGGCGCCTACGGCAACCACGGCGGCGAGACGGTGTACGCGGGCGGCTCCGCCGTCATGATCTACCGCTGCCCCAACAAGAAGTACGACGCGTACTCCGTCTACACGAACACCGTGCCGAGCGGCGCGCTGCGCGGGTACGGGATGACGCAGCCGGCGTTCGCCGTGGAGTCGGCGATGGACGAACTGGCCCGCGCCCTGCACCTCGACCCGCTGGAACTGCGCCGACGCAACATCGTGCGGCCGGGGGAGCCCCTGGTCGCCCTGCACGACGGCCCCGACGACGTGATCTTCACCGAGGACGGACTCACCGAGTGCATCGACCTCGTCGAGCGTGCCCTGGCCCGTACGGCCGACCGGCCGCCCCCCGGCCCCGAGTGGCTCGTCGGGGCCGGCGCGGCGAGCTCCCTGCACGAGACCGCGCCCCCGACGGAACACCTCTCCGAGGCCTGGGTCACGCTGGGCGACGACCTCCTCTACGAACTGGCCGTCGGGACCGTCGAGTTCGGGGAGGGCACCTCCACGGCCCATGTCCAGATCGCGGCCGACCAGCTGGGCACGACGCCGTCGCGGATCCGTCTGGTGCAGTCCGACACCGACCGCACGGGATTCGACACCGGCGCCTTCGCGAGCGCGGGTCTCTTCGTGGCGGGCAACGCGGTCCTCAGGGCGGCCAACGCCGTGCGCGACCGCATCCTGCAGTTCGCCGCGGCGCACACGGGCGTCCATGTCGTGATGTGCACGCTGGACGACGACGGTGTCGTGTGCGGGGACCGGCGGGTGTCGCTCGCCGAACTGGTCGCGCTGGCCCGGGAGCGCGGGATCCGGTTCACCGCCGCACGCAAGGCATACGGCTCGCCCCGCAGCGTCACCTCCAACACCCACGGGTTCCGGGTCGCCGTGCACGGCGTGACGGGCGAGATACGGATCCTGTACAGCGTGCACGCGGCGGACGCCGGAGTGATCATCAACCCGGCGCAGGTCCGGGGACAGGTGGAGGGCGGTGTCGCCCAGGGCATCGGCTTCGTGCTGACCGAGAACTTCCACGTCGACGACAACGGAGTCATGGCCAACCCGAACCTCCGCAACTACCGCATCCCCACCTACGCCGACATCCCCCGTACCGAGGTCCTCCTGGTGGGCTCGACGGATTCGGTGGGACCCGTGCGGGCGAAGGGGATGGCGGAGTGCTGCATCAACCCGGTCGCCCCCGCGCTCGCCAACGCGGTGCACGACGCCACCGGCATCCGCTACCGCGCGCTGCCCCTGACTCCGGAACGCATCTACGGCCGGCTCCCCGCGGAGCAGTCGGTGTCGACAGGTTGAGCCGCCATGAACACCGGGAGGACCGAGAAGAACGCAGCCGCCGCGGCGACGGCGATCATCGGCCAGAAGGTCCTGCCCGGGATGGAGCGCGCGTACGAGTCCTGGCAGGAGGACCTCAACGCGGCGGCCGCCCACTACCCCGGTTTCCTCGGCGCCGAGATCTCGCCGCCGACCCCGCTGCAACCCGACTGGGTCGTCGTCTACCGGTTCGACTCGGTGGCGCATCTGCAGGCGTGGACCAACAGCGCGACCCGGCAGACGTATCTCGACACCGGCGCCCGGTACTTCGACGGCCCGGCGACCCAGCAGGTGGTCAGCAGCGGCACCAGGTCACTGGATCCGCTGGTCACCGTGGTGGTCACCCACCGTGTCCACCCCGACCAGGTCGACGACTTCCTCGACTGGCAGCACCACATGGTCCAGGAGGAGAGCAAGTTCGAGGGGTTTCGCGGGACCGAGCTCTTCCGTCCCGTCGCGGGGCTCCAGGAGGAGTGGACCACGCTGTACCGCTACGACAGCGCCGAGCACCTCGACGCCTGGCTGACGTCGCCCCAGCGGCAGGAGATCCTGGCCGAGGGCGAGAGGTTCAGCGACTTCAGCCTCCGTACGATCGACAACTCGTTCGGCAGCTGGTTCGCCTTCGAGGGCAACGGCAAGGAGGCACCGCCGCCGCCCTCCGAGACCCGGACCTCCCTCGCCGTCTGGGTCGGCCTGTACCCGACCGTCGTGCTGCTGACGCTCGCTCTGATCCCGCTGCACATGCCGCTCTGGATCGGTCTGCTCGTCGGCAACCTGCTGTCGAGTTTCCTCATGAGCTTCCTGACCATGCCCTACTACGTGAACCCGCTGCTCGGGCGATGGCTGCGGCCGCCGCCGGAGGAACCGGCGGCGAGGAACAACCTCCGTGGCCTCGGCGTCGTCGCGGTGGCGATGACCTTCTGGGCCGCCGTCTTCTACCTCGTCACGGTCCGGTTCTGGACCCTGCCCTGAGCGTCCCTCACCGGCCGGGCGCTACCTGCTCCCCGGCCCCTCGTCTCCCGCCGGGCGCGGGGATCCCCGGTGCACGCGGATCGCCACGTACCCCTCTCCGTTCCGGGGTGGTCGTGTCCAGGAGCGGGTGGTGAACGTGTGCAGCCGCCCGCGCACGATGGCGTGTCGCGGCAGCTGGGCACCGAACTCCCCGGCCACCGCGTCCAGGAGCGACCGTTCCGCCCCGGTGCCGTCCGCCCCGGCACCGAAGAAGCGGTCCGGGTCCAGCGCCGGTGGTATCTCCCCGCTCCGCCGGACCTCGCCGTCGGCGTAGGTGAAGGCGTACTCCTCGGCGCCGTCCTGCGCCACCGAGAGGTGGAAGAACGGCTTCCCGTGCCAGGTCCTCAGGCCGCTCCACACCACCACCGAGCGGGTGCCCGCGCCGGCGGCCGCGGCAGGGGAGACGAAGCGCTGCCGGACGAACGGGGCGGGTTCGCCGTCGAACGCGAAGCTCCAGCCGGCGCCGGCCCGGCCGACCGCCATCAGCGCCCTGTCGTCGTAGGACGAGGACTCCCTCTGCTCGTGCGTCGATCTGCGGCGCGCCTCCCAGAGGGTCATGGGCGCGTTCAGCACGGTGCCGTCCCCGTCCGCGAGACGGCCGGGCAGTTCCTCCGGCTCCACCCCCTCCACCAGGACGAACCGGTAGGACGTGCGGTTGTTGCCCGGGTCCGGCTCCGCGAGCCACGCCAGGTCGCCCGGGTCCAGCCCGGCCGTCGGCCCCGGTGCCTCACCCACCTGCCCGCCCCTCGGCGTGGACAGCAGCTCGCGGCCCCGCTCCGGGGTCAGCAGCGGCCCGAGCACGGGGTCGGCCACCCACCCCAGCGGCGCCAGATGGTCCGGTCCCAGCGGCTCCCACAGGGGTACGGCGTCCCGCAGCGTCCGCCATGCCCCGTCGCCGTCACCCCACCGGGCCAGCTCCCGCGCCCGCTCGACCGCCTCCCCGAACGGTCCGGCCGCCGTGTACCGGTACGTGCCGCTCCGCACCAGCTCCAGCGTCGCGTAGGCCAGTGACACCAGGTCGTCGTCGGCGCCCCGCAGCGAGAACGTCAGGGTGGAGTCGTCCCGGTAGGAGTGCGCCGCGTGCTCGGCGACCAGCGGTGGCAGCAGTTCGGGCGCGTACCGCGGGTCCGTCACCAGGCCGTCGAAGGACACCGTGTGGGTCTGCCCGAGCAGACGGCGTATCTGGTCGCCCAGTCCCGCGGCCCGCGGTCTGCCGTAGTCCTTGGCCTCGTCCAGCGCCTTCGCGGCCCGCTCCCAGTCGCCGCGCAGCGCCTCCAGCCGGGCCTCGTCCACCTGGGCGTCCAGGGTCCGCGTCGTGTCGTTGACGAACTCCGGCTCCCCGTCGCTCCGGTGCGCCCGCAGGCTGTGGAACTCCCGGTACATCTCCCGCATGAACGCGCGGAAGCTCGCGTGCCGCTCGGGTGGCGCGGCCCGCCAGCTCGCCCAGGTGTACACGGCCCACTCACCGTCCTCGTCCACGTCCTCGGGATCCATCAGGACGTGGGTGATGTCGGACTCCACGTCGAGCTGCAGCCCGCGCCGCCAGATGTCCGCCTCCCGGCGCTCCTCGGGTCCGGCGTCCTCGTCCAGGTACTCCTCGAACACGTCTGCGAGTCCCGACGCGTCGTCGTGCCAGCGGGCGTCCTCGGTCCCGGCCAGCAGCCACACGAATCCGCCCGCGTGCCGCCATCCGTCGGTGACCCCGAGGAACTCCCGGTACGACGGGGGCATCCGCCGGCCGAGGCGCTCCTCCATGGCGGCGATCCGCTCCTCGGAGGCGGGCGGGAACCCCAGCCACCGCGCCTGCCGGGCGGCCTCGTCGTCCTCGGCCCGAGTCTCGTCCTCCGGCAGGGAATCCGCCCACTCCCCGCTCCACCTGAGCAGGAAGGACCGCCAATACGCTGTGGTGTCCGTCATGCCCCCGATGCTGCCACCCGCCACTGACAGCGCCCCGTCCGTCGCCCGCCGTGACTCAGGACGACCGGGTCAGTCGGGCCGGTGCCCCCGCCGTCTGGCTGCCCTCGTCCTCCAGGGTGAGGGCGTCGGCGCCGGTCTTCGTCAGGGTGTAGACGTTGCCGGGTGCGCACAGGACGCGGGCAGGGCATCCGACGCCGTGGATGCGGAGGCGGACGCGGAGGGGGAAGGGGACGGAGACGCGCCCTTGGTGTCGTCCGGCCAGGTGATCGCCGCGACCACGGCCGCAGCCGCCAGCACGCCCGCCAGGACGGCGGCCGTACGGACGTATATCGATCGCCGACCCGGCACGGGGCCCGGCACGGCGCCCGGCACGGGGCCCGCCACGGCGCCGGGTGGCAGGGCCGGAGCGGGGAGGTAGGCCGGGGGCGGTCCAAATCCCGCCGACGGGGGTGGATAGGGGAACGGGACCGGCGAGGCGACGGGGGACGGGACGGGGGAGGGCGCGGGCGAGGCGATGGGGGAGGGCGCGGGCGAGGCGACGGGGGAGGGCGCGGGGGGCGGCGGGACGCGCGAGGGGAGGGTCGGGCGGGCCAGTGCCGACCGCAGCTCGGCCTCCTTCGCGGCGATCTCCCGCTCCAGGCCCGGCGGCAGCGCCCCGGCCCAGGCGTCCTGGTCGCCGCCGAGCCGCTCCAGCAGCTCGTCCGTCGTGGGCCGGGCCCGCGGGGACTTGTCCAGGCACGCGGTCGCCAGCGGCAGCAGCCCGGCTGGTACGCCGTCCAGCACCGGCTCCTCGTGCACGATCCGGTAGAGGAGCTGCGCCGCCGACGGATTCTCACCGGGGTGCAGGAAAGGGCTCTTTCCGGTGGCCGCGTACACCAGTACGGCGCCCAGGGCGAAGAGGTCACCGGGCTCCGCCGAGGTCCCGCCGGTCACCTGCTCCGGCGCCATGTATCCGGGTGAGCCGATGACACCGCCGGTCCGGGTGTGCCGGGTGTCGTCGGCGGCACGGGCGATGCCGAAGTCGATGAGCAGGGGGTGACGGCGGGCCAGCAGCACGTTGGACGGCTTCAGGTCGCGATGCGAGAGGCCCGCCCGGTGCACCGCCCGCAGCCCCTCCGCGAGTTCCGCCACGAGGGCGCGGACGGCGGGTTCGGGCAGCGGACCGTGCCGCTCCACCCACTCCGCGAGGGAGGGGGCGGGAACGTACTCCGTGGCCAGCCACTGCGGCCGGTGTCCCGCGGGGCTGTAGTCGACGACGGCCACCGTCCACGCGGAGCGCACCCGCTCACTGCTGGCGATCTCGCGGGCGAACCGCTCCTCGAACCCCGGATCGGCGCCGAACTCGCTCCGCACGGTCTTCAGCGCCAGCGGCCTGCCGGACGCCGTACGGGAGAGGAACACCTGCCCCATGCCGCCGGCGCCGAGCTGTGCCAGCAGGGGATAGCCGCCGAGGGCCGCTGGATCCGTGGGCTCCGGACTCCTCATGAACCTCTCCCGCGTGATCAATTCGTGTCAGCTTACTTCGTCGTACTTCATCGTCCGAAGTTGCAGGTGCGGGAGCCGTCAACTTCGTAGCATGTGTCTGCACTTGGCCGACCGGCCCTTCCGGTGCGCAGGCGGACCCTCTGGAGGCGCGATGTCGTCAGCAGGCTCGACCATGGTGTCCGTTTGAACGGCACGGACGCCGTCCTGGACGAACTCACCGGGATCCTGCTGCGTCTCGACGGCTTCCGCGACGCGCGGACGCGTGGGGTGCTCCTGGAGGAACTCTCCGCGGAGACCGGTGAGCGGATCGAGGTCACGGACGACCACCCCGCGTGGCAGGCACGCTCCCTGATCCGCCAGTGCGCCTGGCGCCCCGGGACGCTGCCGGTCCTGGCGGACCTGCTGCGCGACTTCCACGGAGACACCGCCGACACGCTCCGTTTCGAGGAACTCGCGCCCCGGGCCACGATCCCGTCCGTGCTCACCGGTGACGAACGCGACGTCCTGCTGCGCATGCTGCGGTCCCGCGAGGACGACGGCTGGCGCGGCGCCTACGACAAGGTGGCCGCGCTGGCGCCGGAGCGCCCCCGGGACCTGCCGCACGCCCTGGAGATCCTGGAGGACCTCGTCCGGCCGTCCGGCGAGGCCCCGCCTCTCCTCCGCTTCGTCCTCACCCTCGCCGAGCGCTCGTCCGCCCACGACCGCCGGCGTCTGCGGGACTGGTACGTCGAGGTCGCCGACCGCCTCGGCATCCCGGTCTCCCGACGCGAGGACCCCGCCGCCCACGACCCGTCGAGCCGGCCCCCCGAGACCCTCACCCTGGTCCTGCGGCTGCAGGCCTTCCTGCCGGGCCGGCCGGAGTACCTGCTGTCGGTGTGGCTCGGCCACGGGGACCGGCAGTGGACGCCCCTCGTCCACGACGACACGCCCCGGCGCGTCGACCAGATCTCCGCACGTCTCACGGACTTCCTGTCCACGGCACGCGAGTACGACCGTGCCGGGCCGAGCCGCGTCGAGTTCATGCTGCCGCGGGACCTGCTGAACCTGCCCGTGGACCAATGGCTCGTACGGACGTCCGCGGACGACCCCGAGAGGCCGCTGGGATGTCTGTATCCCGTCGTCGTACGCGATCTGGAGCGCCAGGCCGACCCCAACCGTCGCGAGGCGTGGGAGCGGAAGTGGCGGCGGCTGCGGTCCGGGCACGTCGACCGCTCGTCGTCCCTGCTGCTCGACGCGTGGGACGCGTCCGCGGCCGAGGCCGACCTCGCGCCGCGGATGGAGCAGGCCCTCACCGTCCTGGCGGGCGGGACGCCGCTCCGGGAGCAGCGCGACGCCTCCCTGCCCCGGTATCTGACCGGCGCCCTGGAGTGCGGCGTCCCCGTCATGCTGTGGCACCGCGGCGGGGACCCGGAGGCGTCCTGGCCCTTCCTCCGGGACCAGCTGGCCCCCCGGCTGGCGGACGCGGGGGAGCTCACCAGGCTCCCGCACACCCTGCTGACCTGGCGGAGGCGGTACGAGGCGCGGGACGACGCATACCGTCCCGTCGGCCACGTCGCCCTGCTCTGGGACGACCCGGAGCATTCCCCGGTGCGGGCGGAGAAGTTCCGGGCGCCTCTGTGAGGCCACGAGTACGAAGGACAGGCGACGAAAAGTGACGACGACACCGGGTTCGCACGCATGGGGCGTCTACCGGGGCTCGGGCGTGCCGCACGACGGCATCGAGATGCTCCCGGAGCCGCCGCCCTGGCGCGCCCCGTCCACGCCCGAGGCGTACGACCACACGGGCCCGGACACCTGGCGGCGCGGAGCCGCCTACCAGGTCACGTCCGAGACCGTGGACATCGTCAACGCCGCGCTCTATCTACGGCGTCCGCTGCTGGTCACCGGCCCGCCCGGCTCCGGCAAGTCCTCGCTCGCGTACCACGTCGCCCGCGAGCTGAGACTGGGCCGGGTGCTGAGCTGGCCGATCACCAGCCGCTCCACCCTGGGCGACGGTCTGTACACCTACGACGCGCTGGGCCGCCTCCAGGACGCCAACCTGCGCGTCGAGGGGTCCGCGCCCGACGACGAGTTCACGGGCTTCGGGCGGTCCCCGCGTGCCTGGGACATCGGGCGCTATCTGCGGCTCGGCCCGCTCGGCACCGCGCTGCTGCCGAGCCGCGTGCCCCGGGTGCTGCTCATCGACGAGATCGACAAGAGCGATCCCGACCTGCCGAACGACCTGCTCAACATCTTCGAGGAGCGCGAGTTCGAGATTCCCGAACTGGCCCGGCTCGACCAGCCGGAGGCCCGGGTGCAGACGTACGACCCGACCGAGACGGCACGCGTGGTCCACGGCCGGGTGCGCGCCGAGGCCTTTCCCTTCACCGTGCTGACCAGCAACGGCGAGCGGGAGTTCCCGGCCGCGTTCCTGCGCCGCTGTCTACGGCTGGACCTGCCCCAGCCGAGTTTCGAGCAGCTGCTCCGTATCGTCGAGGCGCATCTCGGACGGGAGGCGGTGACGCGCGGCGCCGCACTGATCGAGGACTTCGTACGACGCCGGTCGGCCGAGGCGCTCGCCACCGACCAACTGCTCAACGCCGTGTACCTGCTGATGCGCGAGGGCGCCGGGGAGGGGCTCGACGGGACCGACCGGGGCGCCGGCGTGCTGCAGACCGTGCTCAGGCGTCTGGACTCAGAGTTCTGATGACCGACGACCTGCTCGCGAGACTCCTGCGGCCCGCCGACGATCGGCCGACCTGGCAGGAGCTGGCGGACGCCCTCTGGCTGGCCGGGCACCTGCCACGGCCCGCCCCCGGCCGACACGGCGCCGAGCCCGCCGGCCGGGAGCCGGTACAGGACACCCGGCCGTGGCCCGAGCCCCGGCCGCCGGAGACGGTCCCCCGGGCGACGGGAGCGGACCCGCCGGGGTCCGGGACGCCCCCGACGGTCGTGGAGGACACCGCCGACGTCCCGCCCCTTCCGGCGGGCCTGTACCTGCCCGGAGGGACGGAGTCCGTTCCCGACGGCCTGCGGGTCCGGATGCCCACGACGCCCGCCCTGCCGAGTGCCCTGGCGCTGCGCAGGGCGCTGCGCCCCCTGGGACGCCGGACTCCCCCCGGGCTCCGGACCGCGCTGCAACTGGACGAGGAGGCCACCGTGGACCGCGTCGCCGACACCGGGTTCTGGCTTCCGGTGCTGCGGCCCGCGCCGACGCGGTGGCTCGATGTGGCGCTCGTCGTCGACGACAGCGTGTCGATGGCCGTGTGGGATCGCGCGGTGCACGAGTTCCGGGACCTGCTGCACACGGCCGGCGCCTTCCGGTCGGTGCAGGACTGGACGCTGCCGTCCGAGGAGTCCGGCTCCGGCGGGGTGGTGGTGCGCCGCGGACTGCCCTCCGCGTCCTCGGAGATCGACAGGAGCCCCGGCGAACTCGTCGACCCGAACGGGCGGCGCGTGGTCCTCGTGGTCTCGGACTGCATCAGCGCCCCCTGGTCCGACGGCACCCTCGACCAGCTGCTCCGGCTCTGGGGCCGCACCGGGCCGGTCGCCATCGTCCAGCCGCTGCCCCGCAGGATGTGGGAGCGCTGCCGGCTGAACCTGCACGAGGTGAAGCTGCGTTCGCCCGGCGCGGGTGCGGCCAACGCGCGGCTGGCGACGACCTCCCGCCTCGGCCCCGATGCCCCCGTCACCGGGATGCCCGTCCCGCTGCTGATGCTGGATCCCCGTTCGCTCGGCCCGTGGGCCTCGTTGACGAGCGGGGAGTCGCCGGACTTCGACGCCCTGGTGACCATGGTCGGCGGGGCCGCGGCGACCGCGCTCGCGGAGGCCCCGCCGACGCGGGAGCTCTCCGCGACCGAACGGGTGCAGGAGTTCAAGGCCTCCGCCAGCGACGACGCCTACAAGCTGCTCGTGCACCTGTCCGCCGTGCCGCTGAGCCCCCCGGTCATGCGCATCGTGCAACGCGCGATCCTCAAGACCCCGCATCCGTCCCCGCTCGCCGAGATCCAGCTCAGCGGTCTTCTCGTGCGGACCGAGGACAACGTCGGGGCGCGGGGCGACGCCATCGTGTTCGACTTCCTTCCCGGGGTGCGCGAGGCACTCCTCGGCGGACTCGGCCGGACGCCCGCCCGGCACATCCTGAAGCTCGTCTCGCAGTACGTCAGCGACCACTACCACGCCCCGGTCCACTTCCCCGCGCTGCTGCGGGGCGACGACACGGCCGTGGCGAACCTGCGGGAGCAGCGGCCGTTCGCCGTGGTGTCCGCCCAGGTGCTGCGGCGGCTCAGCCCGAACTACGAGACGATCGCCCAGAACCTGGAACACGTTCCCACCGCGGCCACGCCGGCGGACCCGACCGTGGACGCCGGCATGCTCAGGGGCACCCTGCCCCCGCGGGCACCCGAACTCCTCGACCGGGAGCCGCTGCTGACGGAGCTGCACCGGGCCCTCACCAGCGGTGACGGAACGCCCCAGGTCCTGAGCGCGCCGGAGGGCGGCGGCGCCACGGCCGTCGCGGTGGAGTACGCGCACACCCACGGCTCGGACTTCGACCGGGTGCTGTGGCTCTCCGCGGGATCTCCCACCGTGGGCGGCGCGGACCTGGCCCGCCTGGCCGACGAACTCACCCGGCTGAGCGAGCGGGGCACGGAACCGTCCTGGCTTCTCGTCCTGGACGGCGCGACCCCCGGCGAGGAACTGCCGACACTGCCGGTCGGCCGCCGCGCCGCCCTCGTGACCTCGGCCGACCCGGACTGGCCCGAGGGCCGTACGGTCCACCGCGTGCCGGCCCTCAGACGCCGCAAGGCGATCCCGCTGGCGCGCCTGCACGCCCCGGCGCTGAGCGCCACGGAGGCCACGGACCTCGTGGCGCGGCTCGCCGGCTCCCCCCTCGCCCTCGAACTGGCCGCCACGTTCCTGACGGTCACCCACGAGTCCGCCGAGGCCTTTCTCGACCGGCTCGGACCGGGCGACGGTCCCTCCCCGGCGGGCACCCCGCCGCCCGATCCGCCCGATCCGGCCGTACAGGTGTGCGGGATCTCCCTCGACCACGTCCTGCGGGAGCACCCGTCCGCCCGAGGCGTCCTGCACTGCCTCGGCGTGCTCGCCCCCGGCCCCGTGGACTTGGCGCTCCTGACCGACCGGGACTCCTGGACGGTGGGCCCGGCCCTCGCCGGGCTGCGCGGCCTCGCCCTGCTGCGGGAGGGAGAACCCGGCAGCGACACGGTGTTCGTCCACCCCGTGGTGCAGCGCGCCTGCCGGGAACGGATGAGCGGGGACGAACCGGCCGTCGCCCGCAGGGCGGTACGGGCCCGCATGGTCGCCTCCTTCGGCTCCGACGTGCCGGACGCCCCCGTCCTGTGGCCGCGGTTCGCCGCGCTGACCCGGCAGCTGGATCCGGTGGGCGCCCTCGGCGACAAGGATCCGGACCTCCGCGAACTCGTGCTGCGGCAGCTGCGGTACCTGCGGGCCTGCGGTGACACCGCCGGCTGCCGGGCCCTCGGCACGCTGGCCCTGCGGCGGCTGGCGGCCACCGCGGGCGTCGCCCACCACGGAGTGCGGGTGCTGGTGGAGCTGCTCGCGGACGTGCTGGAGGAGTGCGGCGCCGGGGAGGAGGCGGCCGCACTGGGCACCGACCCCGAGGACTGGCTGCGGCAGGGAACGGGCGGCACGTGACCGCCACCGCCGGCCCCCACAGACCCGCCCGCCAGGACGACGCCCCCGTCCTCGCCCCGGGCGGTTCCGCCGTGCCCCCGGACGCCGACGGCGACACCGACGCCGTCCACCCGGCGGGCGGGGAGACGGCCGCTCCGCTCCGGCGCAGGGCCCTGAGCATCGGCGTCACCCGGTTCGCGCCCCACCCCGAGTACGCGTCGGAGGACGACGAGGGCCCCGACGACCTGCCCTTCGCCGAGGAGTACGTCACCGCGCTGAAGCAAGCCCTGGAACACGAGGCCTTCGGTTACGTCTGCACCACGCTCACCGGCACCGGCACCGGCACCGGCACGGAGGCGGACCCCGGGCCGACGGCGGCCGCGCTGGGCGCCGCCCTGCGCGAGACCCTGACGGCATCGCCGGGCGACGACATCCTGATCGTCCATGTCCTCAGCCACGGAGTGCCGCGCACCACCGGGCTGTACGCGCTGGGATCGGACAGCGCCCATCTGCCCGAGACCTCCGTCGAGGCCTGGCTCGCGGCGGTCGAGGACTTCCCCGGCCGGCCGGCCGTGCTCTTCCTGCTCGACCTGTGCCACGCCGGCCGGGCCGCGCGACAGGAGTGGCAGCTGCGCAAGCCGCACGGCACGAACCGGGCCTGGGTGCTGGCCGCCTCGGACGAGGGGGAACTCGCCCTCGCCGGACGATTCACCCGGGCGGTCACCGAGGTGCTGAACGATCTGGCGGAGAAACGGCTCCAGTACGACCGCGGCCACCCGTTCATCGACTACCTGTGGTTCGTCGACCAGGTGGAGAAGCGGCTGCTGCGTCTGGCCCGGGCCGTCGGCGGACTGACCCAGCGGGTCGCCGCCATCCCCCTGGACCGGCCCGCCCCCGAACTGCCCTTCCTGCCCAACCCGTACCACGACTCCAGTCCGCTCCACCGGGTCCGCAGCGAGGTGGCGGCCGAACTGGGCGGTGAGCTCGGCTCGTTCCTCGACGAGGTCGCCGACCTGGCGCACTTCCGGCGCCACGCCCAGGGCGGTTCCGGCTTCCCCGAGGCGGCGCTCGCCGAGGACGGCCGGGGACTGTTCACCGGCCGCGCGAGGGAGACCTCGCTGCTGACGCAGTGGCTGGCGGACGACTCCGCCTCCCGCGTCTGTGTGGTCACCGGCAGTCCGGGAGCGGGCAAGTCGGCGCTCGTCGGTGTCCTGCTGTGCGCCGCCCATCCGCAGCTGCGGGCACGGACGCGGGCTCTCTGGGCACCCCTGGGCGGGCCCGTCACGACGAGCGCGCCGCTCGCCGCCGTCCACGCCCGGCGGCGTACCGTCCAGGAGATCGTGGACTCCCTGGCGCTCCAGCTCGACCTGCGGACGGCCGGGCCGAACGGGCCGGCGCCGTCCGACCGGGGCGTGGAGCGCCTGATCGACGCGTTGCGCCGGTCGGCGGGGCCGCCTCCCGTGGTGGTCGTCGACGCCCTCGACGAGATGCGCGACGCCCGTGACGCCGTACGGACGCTGCTCCAGCCGCTCACCACCACGGTCAGACCCGACGGCAGACCCGTCTGCCGGCTGCTGCTCGGCGCCCGTGACGAGGAGCCGTTCGCCGCGCTCGTCGACGCGGCCCGGGCGTCCGGTGGCCTGGTCGATCTGGACGCCGCCCGGCCCGAGGACCTGGCGAAGGATCTCGCGGAGTACATCGTCAAGCTGCTCTCGGCCGCCCTGCCGGATCCGGCCGCGGACGGTGGACCCGGGGAGGCCGTGGCCGCGTTCGCCGCCGCCACGGCCGGCGTCCTGGCCGGCGGCGCCACCGGGCCGTACCTCATGGCGGCGCTGTTCACCTCGTACGTCCTGCAGGACGCCGTACGGTCCCGGCTCGCCGATCCCACGAGCGCCGCGGAGCTCGGTGCCCAGGTGCCGCTGACGCTTCCCGGTCTCCTCGACCTGAGCTTCGGCCGGGACCACGCCCACCAGCTGCTGCGTCCGGTCCTCACGGCACTCGCCTTCACCCAGGGCGACGGGATGCCGGTGTCGGCGGTCACCGCCGTGGCCGGGGCGTTCGCGCCCGCCGCCGTGCCGACCGACGCGTCGACGGTGGGCCCGCTCCTGGACGACGTACGGGCGTTCCTGCGCTCGGTGCCGGACCGGGACGGCACGATGCTGCACCGGCTGCTCCACCAGAGCGTCGCGGACGAACTGCGTCAGCGCCCGGTCCCCCAGGACGGGACGCCGTCCCCGGCACCCGAGGCGCTGGTGTACGAGGCACTGGTGGGGTCCCTGCGCGACGGCTCGCACGGCCGTGCGGCATGGGACGCGATGGACGGCTACACCCGTCGGCACCTGGCCCAGCACGCCGTGGACGCCGGGCGGTTCGACGAGTTGTGCACCGAACCCGAGTTCCTGGTGCACGCGGACCCCGACTGGCTCGTCCCCGAGCTGCGGCACACGGAGTCGGAGCCGGCGAGGAGCGCGGCGGGCGCCTACCGGACGAGCGCGCATCTGCATCGCGAGGTCGGCGCCGAGCAGCGGCGCCACATCCTGGCGCTCGACGCCGTACGGCACGAGGCGTACACCCTCGCCGACCGGCTCGCCGCGCTGCCCTCGGCCACCGGGTCCCCGATGCTCTGGCGTCCCTCCTGGGCCACCGGCAGCCGGATCAGCGCCGCGCACGCCTTCACCCTCCAGGTGCCGGACGACCGGGTGACCGCGCTGGCCGCGGTGACGGTCGACGGGACCCCGCTCGTCGTCACCGGCAGCAGGAGCGGATCGGTGCGGGTGTGGGACACGCGCACCGGACGGCAGCGCGCGTCGGCCGACCCGCACGCGGGAGAGATCCAGGACCTGGTCTGCTCGGAGGTCGACGAGGAACCCGTCCTGCTGGGCGCGGGCAGCGGGGGCTCCCTGGCGCTGTGGGATATGCCCGGGCTGACCGTCAGGAGCGTGCCGCTGGACGGGCACACCGCGACGGTACGCGGCCTCGCCTGCGGGGAGGTGGCCGGCGGCCGGACGGCGCTGAGCGCGGACGAGTCGGGCCGGCTGCTGCTGTGGGACCTCCGCGGCGACGAGCCGGTGAGTCCGCTGGGGCTGTCCCCGAGCCCCCACCAGATCACCGCGCTGGCGTATGTGCACGACGACACCGCCGACGACACCGCCGACGACACCGCCGACGACACCGACACCGACACCGCCGACGGCACGGCGGACGACTCCGCCTTCGCCGTGGCCGCCGACGACGAGGGCCATGTCCGTTTCTGGTCCCTCGTCACCGAGGAGGAGCGCGGCCCGGGGATTCACCTCCCGGGAAAGGTCAACGCCCTCCTCACCCTCACGGCCCGGGGCGAGCCGCAGGTGGTGACCGCGGGGGAGGACGGACACGTACGGGTGTGGAACGCCCGTACCCATGCGCTGACGGCGCGGTCGGCGGCCCCGCATGACGGACCGGTGTACGCGTTGACGTGCGTCACCGGAGCGGAGGGCGTCCGGATCCTCAGCGGCGGCAGCGACGGCACGATCCGCAGCTGGGACCCCGAGGAGGAACGCGACGAACTGTCGGAGGTCAACCGTCTGGTGGGGCACATGGGCGCGGTCACCGCCCTCGTGCATCCCCCGTCGGATCCTCCCGTGGTCGTCTCGGCCGGCGCGGACCCGGTGCTGCGGGTGTGGAACGTGCCCTGGGAGCGGCAACGCACGACCGCGCCGGTGGGGCACACCGGCTGGGTCAACGCCCTCACGATCACCGAACTCCCCGACGGCGTCGTGCTCGCCTCGGCGGGAGCGGACGGCCACCTCCGGCGTTGGCACCTCGCCGACGGAACGCCGTACGGCACACCCATCGACACCAGGGGCGGACCGGTGCACGCCCTCGCCGCCATCGACCTCGACGGCCGCCCGGGCCTGGCGTCGGGGGGCGCGGACGGCATCATCCGCTGCTGGCGTCTTGCCGACGGAACGCCGTACGACCAGCTGATCGACACCGGGAGCCCACCGGTGCAGGCCCTCGCCGCCACCGGCCTCGACGGCCGTCCCGTGCTGCTGTCGGGGGGCGCGGACGGGCGTCTGTCGTGCTGGGACGTGACGGACGGCGCACCGCGCGGTCTGCCCCTGGCCGGTCATCGGGGCGGAGTCAACGCCGTGGTCTGTGTGGACGTCGGCGGGAGGCCCACCGCCGTCTCCTGCGGCGACGACGGCACGCTGCGGACCTGGGACCTGCGGACGGGGCTGACCGCGCAGGCCCCGGTCGAGGCCCACCGGGGATGGGCCACGGCCCTGGCGTGCACGGTGCTGGACGACGGCACCGTGGTCGCGGTCACGGGCGGGGGACAGGACGGCACCGTGGGCGTCTGGGACCTGGCGGACGGACGACGCCTGACCGCTCCGCTGCGGGTGACCGGCGGTGTGAACGCGGTGGCGTGCGGTGTCGTGGAGGGGACGCCGGTGGTGGTCGCCGCCGACGACTGCGCGGTCCGTGTCTGGGATCTCGCGTCGGGCCGGCCGCGCGAGGACATCGGCGTCCCCGGGACGGTGCCCGCCCTGCTGCTGCGGGACCACCAGCTCGTCCTGGGATGCGAGTGGGAGGTCGTGGTCCTGCGCCGGACCCCGGCCGGGGCGAGCTGAGCGGGCTCAGGGGGCGGAGAGCATGGGGCCGAGGATGCCGGCCACTTCGGGCCGGGCCAGATAGCGGGTCGCCTTGTGCGAGGCCACCAGTCCGAGGGTGACCTCGTGGTGCTCGTCGATTCCCGGGAAGCGGCCGGGCAGGTCACGCGGGACGGCCACCATGTCGCCCACGTCCGCGATGTTGACCCAGCGGGCGACCTTCGGCGGCCGTAGCCCCTTGTGCGCCTCGTTGCCCTCGCCGAGGGCCAGACGGTCGAAGACGACATGCGGCATGCCGAGGGGCGAGCCCAGTGTCACGAGCAGGTCGAGTGCGAACGGCCGGTGCCACAAGGCCTCGTACGCCACGACGGATCCCAGCGAGTGCGCCACCACCACCCGGGGACGGCGTTCTGCCAGCACCCGGTGGACCTCGTCGCGCACCGCGGCCCGTCGCTGCGACGCCGGGTCGGAGACATAGGTGTCCACCTCCCGGCAGAACTGCGCCGCGAAGCGCTGCGCCGCCGTCCCGAACCGTTCGGCGAGCCAGCCGGCCGCCTGCCGCACGGGCAGCGTGCCCGGCCCCATCGTGACCTCGGCCGGCGCACCCAGCGCCGACACCCACTCCACCAGGAGTCGCTGGGCCCCCGGCGGCAGGTGCTCCGCCTCGTCGGTGCCCATGGTGGTGCCGAGGTGCAGCAACTGGGCGTAGTAGGCGGCATGGAACGCCCCGGGATCGAGCGGCAGCCCGAGCGCCGCGGCCCATTCGTCGGCGAGCGCCCGACCGGCCAGCTCCACCGTGCCCGCCCGGGCCAGATACCGGTAGCACCGGATGCCATGGATCCCGACGATCATCGCGCCTCCCCCGTACGGCCCGGACACCGCCCCTCGGGGAAGCCTAGGGCACGGTCGGTGCCGGGCGGGGCCGATCGCGTGCGGCCGGGGATTCGGTTCCGCCCGGTGGCCGGGCGGGGGCGAGGTGGGTGTGCACGCGGCGCAGCAGGGAGGCCAGTTGGTCGCGTTCCGGTTCGCTCAGGGGGGCCAGGAGGTCGTCGTCGGTGGCGGCGATGTCGGCGTTGAGGAGGTCGAGGGCCGTGCGGCCGTCCGGGGTGAGGCGTACGTGGACGAGACGGCGGTCCAGGGGACTGCGGACGCACTCGACATGTCCTGCCCTGTCGAGGTCCCGCACGATCTTGGCCAGGTCGCTGGCGTTCATGTCCAGCCGGGCGGCCAGCACCCCTTTGGGCTGGGGGCCGAGGTCGGCGACCATGGTCAGGACGGTGAGGTGCCACAGCCGCAGCCCTCGCGCGGCGAGTCTCTCCGACAGTGTGCGGCGCGCGGCCTTGCCCATCGCGTACATGAGATACGCGTTGAGACGCAGCACGCCGGTCGGCGCCGTTCCCGTGACAGCCGTCTGGTCCACGGCATCCCCCTTCTCTGGTTAGGTTACCCTAACTTGAGTGCTTCCGTGTGCGGGGACAGGGGGTGACGTACCGTCAAAAGGCCATCGCCGCACGGGGGATCGGCTGATCCTCGCGCGAGCGATGGCCGGGACGGTGCGGGAGGCGAGGGTCAGGGGCGGGTGGTCAGATAGCCGCCCATGGAGGTGAAGTACTCGGTCGCGGGCAGCTCGCGGCCGTCCTCGGTGCGGACGCGGGTGAGGGCCAGGCCGTGGTTGCGGCCGGTGCGGGCGTCGGCTCCGGCGACGATCACCACGCCGTCGCCCTCGCGGTAGAAGACGCGGCCGGGTGTGCCGCCGTAGAGCCCCTCGGAGACGAAGGCGGCCAGGACCTCCAGCCGCTTGCCCTTGTGGAAGGTGAACGCGCTGGGGTACGGCTCGGACTGGGCGCGGATCAGGCGCTCCAGGTCCTCCGCCGGCCAGGTCCAGTCGATACGGCTGTCCTCGATGGACCGCTTGTGGAAGAAGCTGGCCTGCGAGCGGTCCTGCCGGGTGAACTCCGTCTGCCCGGAGGCGATGAGGTCGAGCGCTCCGATGGTGACCGGGGCGATGAGGTCGACGGTCTTGTGGAAGAGGTCGGTGGCGGTGTCCGTCGGTCCGACCGGCACCGCCTCCTGGCGCACGATGTCGCCGGCGTCGAGCTCGTCGTTCATCATGTGCGCGGTGACGCCCACCTCGGACTCGCCGTTGATCAGCGCCCAGATCAGCGGGGAGAAGCCGGCGTACTTCGGCAGCAGTGAGTCGTGCACGTTCAGTGTGCCGTGCCGGGGCAGATCGAAGATGCGCGGCGGGATCCACGTACGCCAGTTGTTGGCGACGATGATGTCCGGGTCGGCCTCCTTCAGGCGCGCGAACAGCTCGTCGTCGTCGGGGCGGTTGCGGATGACGACCGGCACGCCGTTCTCCTCGGCGAGGTCGGCGACCGAGTCGCTCCAGATCTTCTCGTACGCGTGCTCGCTCTTGGGGTGGGTCACGACGAGGACCACGTCGTGCTCGGAGTCCAGGAGGGCTTGCAGGGTGCGGTGCCCCCAGGTCTGGTAACCGAACATGACGACCCGCATGGGGTTCCTCCTCAAGGCAGGGATTGGGCCTGGCCAGTAAAGCAAGGCTTACCTAAGTGGTCAACGGGGCCTGTCGAGAGGTGGGTTGACGGGCGGTCACTCGTGGGCTGTCCGGTTTGTTCTATGGACAGGCCCCACGGAATGAGCTTAGCCTTACCTAAGTTCGGGTCGCGGCTCTTCGGCGTGCCCGGCATTCGTACTTCCCGATGCTCGACCAACGGCCGCCTGCCCCGCAGGGCGGCCGCCCGCACGATGGGAGTGACATGGCACAGGCTCGTCCTGGCGACGCCCTTTTGATCCACGACCTCATAGGCATCGGCTTCGGGCCGTCCAACGTGGCCATGGCGATCGCGCTCAGCGAGCACAACGCAGGCGCCGACCCCGAGGAAGCGGTCACCGCCCACTTCTTCGAGCAGCAGCCGCGCTTCGGATGGCACCGCGGCATGCTCATCGACGACGCGACCATGCAGGTGTCCTTCCTCAAGGACCTGGTGACGCTCCGGAACCCGGCCAGCGAGTACAGCTTCCTGTGCTACCTCCAGAGCCAGGGACGGCTGATCGACTTCATCAACCACAAGAACCTCTTCCCGCTGCGGGTGGAGTTCCACGACTACTTCGAGTGGGCCGCCCGCAAGGTCGACGACATGGTCTCCTACGGCCACGAGGTCGTCGGCGTCATGCCCGTCGTCCGCGACGGCGTGGTGGAGTACCTGGACGTCACGGTCCGGTCGGGGGAGGGGCTCGCGGTCCACCGCGCCCGCAACCTCGTCATCGGCACCGGTCTGCGTCCCCTCATGCCGGAGGGCGTGGAGCGCTCCGAGCGTGTCTGGCACAACTCCGAACTCCTGGCGAAGGTCGACGGGTTGGACGGCAGCTCGCCCTCCCGCTTCGTCGTCGTGGGCGCCGGACAGAGCGCCGCGGAGAACGTCGCCTACCTCCACCGGCGCTTCCCCGAGGCCGAGGTCTGCGCCGTCTTCTCGCGTTACGGCTACAGCCCGGCCGACGACAGCAGCTTCGCCAACCGGATCTTCGATCCCGCGGCCGTCGACGAGTTCTTCACCGCGCCGGAGAACGTCAAGCGCCGGCTGATGGACTACCACGGGAACACCAACTACTCCGTGGTGGACATCGACCTGATCGACGACCTGTACCGGCAGATGTACCAGGAGAAGGTGCTCGGCAGCGAGCGCCTGCGCTTCCTCAACGTCTCCCGGCTCACCGACGTCAAGGACGCGCAGGGCCTGGTGCGGGCCACCGTCACCTCCCTCGTCACCGGCGAGGAGACCCTCCTGGACGCGGACGTGGTGGTCTTCGCCACCGGCTACAGCCCCGCCGACCCCGTCGCCCTGCTCGGCGAGGTCGCGGACCGCTGTCTGCGCGACGACGAGGGCCGGGTCCGCGTCGAGCGCGACTACCGCATCGCGACCGACCCCGACCTGCGCTGCGGCATCTATCTGCAGGGCGGCACCGAGCACACGCACGGCATCACCTCGGCGCTGCTGTCCAACACCGCCATCAGGGTCGGCGAGATCCTCGACTCGCTCGTCGGCCGGGGCCCGAAGCCCTCCGCGGCGCGGACGGTCACCGACGGCACCAGCAGCACCGCGCGCTAGTCCGGTCCATCCGATCAAAGGGATAACGTACGTCGACATGGGCACGACTGCAGTGGAGCGACCCGCCTCCGAGGCCCCGACGCAGGCCCGCCGCAGGCGAGTTGTGGGTCTCGGCGTGCTGGCGGCGGTTCTCGTCGCCGCCGGGGTGGTGTCGTTGGCGGTGGGTGCGCGCGCGTTGACTCCCGGCGAGGTGTGGCACGGGCTGTTCGCGGCGCCCGACGCCGATCGGCGGCTCACCGAGATCCGGCTCATCGTGCAGACGGTCCGGGTGCCCCGGACGGTGCTCGCCATCGTCGCGGGCCTCGCCCTGGGCGTCGGCGGTGCGCTGATCCAGGGCTACACCCGCAACCCGATCGCCGACACGGGCCTGCTGGGGGTGAACTCCGGCGCGTCCTTCGCCGTCGTGACGGCGATCTCTGTGTTCGGGTTCGCCCACCCCTTCCAGTACGTCTGGTTCGCCTTCCTCGGCGCGGCGGTCGCCGGCGTCGTCGTGTTCGGCCTGGCGAGCATCGGCCGGGGCGCCGGCAATCCGCTGACCCTCGCCCTCGCCGGGCAGGGCGTCACGGTGTTCCTCGCGGCGATGACCACGGCGGTCGCGCTGTCGGACCAGAAGTCGCTGAACGCCCTGCGGTTCTGGAACGCGGGCTCGGTGGCCGGGATCGGCTTCGACGTGATCTGGCCGGTGACCGCGTTCATCGTGGTCGGGCTCGTGCTGGCGCTCACCACGCTGCCCACCGTCAACCTGCTGAACCTCGGCGACGACGTGGCGCGCGGGCTGGGCGTGAACATCGCGCTGAGCCGGACGGTCGGCATCGCCGCCATCACCCTGCTGGCGGGCGCGGCGACGGCCGCCTGCGGCCCCATCGCCTTCCTCGGGCTCATGGTGGCCCATGTGGCCCGGTATCTCACCGGACCCGACTACCGCTGGCTGGTGCCGTACGCCGGTCTGCTCGGCGCCATCGTGCTGCTGGTCTGCGACATCGTGGGGCGGCTGGTGGTGCGTCCGGGGGAGCTGGACGCGGGTGTCCTCGTCGCCCTCCTCGGCGCGCCGTTCTTCGCGGGGCTGGTGTGGCTCGGAAAGTTCAAGAACGCATGAACGGGACGGACGTGAAGTCATCGGTGGCGCCGGGCCTCAGGCTCGGCCGGGTGTCGTTCGTGTGGCGGCCCTGGCTGGTCCTCGTCACCGCGCTGCTGGCGGCGGTCACCTTCCTGGTGTTCTGTCTGTCCGTCGGCGTCGGGGACTTCCCCATCGGCCTGTCCCGGGTGATCGCCACGATCCTCGGCCGGGGCGAGCAGGTCGACGAGTTCGTGATCATGGATCTGCGGATGCCGCGTGCCCTGGCCGGGGTCGTCGTGGGGATCGCGCTCGGCGTGTCCGGGGCGATCACCCAGTCCGTCGCGCGCAATCCGCTGGCCAGTCCGGACATCCTCGGGATCACCGGCGGCGCGGGGGCGACCGCGGTGTTCCTGGTCACGGCGACGGGCGGGACCGCCTCGGCGATCGTCGACTCCGTGGGGGTGTCCGCGGCCGCGCTCATGGGCGGTCTCGGCACCGGGCTCCTGGTGTACTTCCTGGCGTGGCGGCGCGGGATCGACGGCTTCCGGCTGATCCTCATCGGCATCTCGGTGAGTGCCGTGGCGGAGGCGATCACCACCTGGCTGCTGGCCACGGCCGACATCAGGGACGTGGCCCAGTCCCAGGCCTGGCTGGTCGGTTCGCTGGACAACCGGTCGTGGAACGAGGTCCATGTGGCGCTCTGGGGCACGCTCGTGCTCCTGGTCGTGGTGGCGTGCCTGTCGTTCCAGTTCAAGCCGATGCACCTGGGCGACGATGTCGCCGCGGGCCTGGGCGTCCGCCACTCGGCGGTGCGGGCGGCCCTTCTGCTGTGCGCGGTCCTGCTGGCCGGCGTGGCGGTGAGCGCGGCGGGCCCGGTGCCGTTCGTCGCTCTGGTGGCCCCGCAGGTGGCGATGCGGCTGACCCGGTCCCCGACCCCGCCGATGCCGGCCTCCGGTGTGGTGGGCGCCCTGCTGCTGACCGGCTCGGACCTGCTGGCGCGTACGGCCCTCCCCGTCAGCCTCCCGGTCGGTGTGGTCACCGCCGCGATCGGCGGCCCCTTCCTCGTCCATCTGCTGGTGCGGGCGAACCGCAGATAGCTGACACTACGTTAGGTAAGCCTGAACAAGGGGGCCTTGTGGTCGCTCAGTCCATCACCGGCGTCGAGACCGGGACCGATACGGCCGCGAGGCTGGCAGCCAGGGGCGTCACGGTCGGGTACGGCGCCCGGGCCGTGATCGAGGATCTCGACGTGGCGATACCGCCCGGCCTGATCACCACGATCATCGGCCCCAACGGCTGCGGGAAATCCACCCTGTTGCGGACCCTGGCGCGGCTGCTCAAGCCGGCCGGCGGGACCGTCGTGCTGGACGGCGAGGACATCGCCGGACTCAGGACGAGGGACGTGGCGAAGAAGCTCGGTCTGCTGCCGCAGGCCCCGGTCGCGCCGGAGGGGCTGACGGTGTCCGACCTGGTCGCCCGGGGCCGCCATCCGCACCAGAGCTGGCTGCGGCAGTGGTCCTCCGACGACGCCGCCGTGGTGGAGCGCGCGCTCGCCATGACCGGGGTGTCCGACCTGGCCGGCCGGGCGGTCGACACCCTGTCCGGCGGCCAGCGGCAGCGCGTCTGGATCTCGATGACCCTGGCCCAGGGCACCGACCTGCTGCTGCTCGACGAGCCGACCACCTATCTGGACCTGGCGCACGCGATCGACGTGCTCGACCTGGTGAGCGACCTCCAGGGCTCGGGGTGCACCGTGGCCATGGTGCTGCACGACCTCAACCTGGCCACCCGCTACAGCGACCACCTCGTCGTGATGCGGTCCGGGGCGGTCCTGGCGCAGGGACACCCGCGCGACGTGATCACGGCCGAGCTGCTCCACGAGGCGTTCGGACTGCGCGCCGTGGTGATCGACGACCCGGTGGGGGACCGGCCGCTCATCGTCCCGATCGGGCGTACGCACGTTCAACTCGACTAGACCCCAACAAAGTTGGGTAAGTTAGGCTAGGCTAACCTTACTTCAATGCGGTACGGTTTGCCTGCCCTTACCCGGGGCTAACTGGACAGCGCGAACAGCAAGGGGATTGACGGATGCTCCTCCACAGAACGACGCGCAGGACGCCGTGGCGCCGGCCCGCGGCGACCCTGTCCGCCGCGGCCCTCGGCGTCGGCCTCCTCGCGGGGTGCGGTTCCGGCTCGGACACGGACGCGGCCGACAAGGCGGGCGACGCCACCTCGACCACCGCGGCCGGCGCCTTCCCGGTCACCGTGGAGCACGCGTTCGGCAGCACGACGGTCAAGAAGGCTCCCGAGCGGGTCGTCACCGTCGGCTACACCGACGACCAGACCGTCCTGGCGTTCGGCATCAAGCCCGTCGGCATGGTCGACCAGTACCCGAACCCCACGGGCCAGAGCCCCGACATCAACACCCAGTGGCCGTGGGTGAAGGACAAGTGGGGCGACACCAAGCCCGAGGTCATCATGAAGAACGGCGACTCCGGCCCCAACTACGAGAAGATCGCCGCCCTGCGCCCGGACCTGATCATCGCGGTCTACTCCGAGGTCGACCAGGCCGCCTACGACAAGCTCTCCAAGATCGCTCCCACGGTGGGCCGTACCAAGACCGAGAAGGAGCTCTTCAGCGCGCCCTGGCAGGACAACGCCCTCCAGATCGCCAAGGCCCTCGGCAAGGCCGAGGAAGGCCAGAAGATGGTCGACGACATCGAGGCCAAGCTCGACGCGGCGAAGAAGGCGCACCCCGAGTTCGCCGGCCAGAAGGCCGTCGTGCTGTCCTGGTACGAGAACTCCGTGGCGCCCTTCACCTCCACCGACGTCCGCGGACGGCTCGTGTCCGGCATCGGCTTCTCGTACCAGACCGAGATCGACAAGATCGCGGACGGCAGCTTCTACACCAAGCTCTCGCCCGAGCGCGTCGACCTGGTCGACGTCGACCGCATCTTCGTCATCAACGACAAGGCCGACACGGACGCCCTGAAGAAGTTCAAGCTGTTCGCCAACCTGGACGCCGTGAAGAAGGGCAACGTGTCCTACCTGCTGGACAGCGAGGGCCCGGCGGTCGGCGCGGCCATCTCCCAGGGCACCCTGCTGTCGATGCCGTACGCCATCGACGAGCTCGTCGAGTCGGCGGCCGGCCAGTAGATGTCGACCGACACGCGTGTGGCCCCCGCGACCCTGCGTACCGCGTCCGGACGCGAGGCCACCCGATGGGTCACGGCGCACTGCCGCGAGGCGCCCTGGCTGACCACGGCCACCGTGCTCACCACGGTGGCCGGGGCGGCGCTCCAGGTGCTCCCCGTGCTCCTGCTCGGCCGGGTGGTCGACGGAGTGGTCGAGGGCGAGTCCCGCTCGATCCTCGTCACCGTCGGGGTGCTGATCGGGGCCGCCGCGCTGCTCGGCGCGGCGGCCACCGCGGTCTCCACCCGGCTGATCGGACGGCTCGGCGCCGACCTGCTCGCCCGGCTGCGGGAGGGCGCCGTCCGCGCGGTGCTCGGCATGCCGAGCGCACGTATCGAGGAGGTCGGCCGGGGAGACGTCCTCTCCCGGGTCGGCGACGACGTGGCCGTCATCTCCAAGGGCATCCGTACGGCCGTCCCCACGGTGTTCTCGGCGGGGGTGCTGGTCACCATCGCCACGGCCGGCATGTTCGGACTCGACTGGCGGCTGGGCCTGGCCGGCGCCGCGGCCCTGCCCGCGTACGCCCTGGCCCTGCGCTGGTACCTGCCCCGCTCCGCCCCCCTCTACCAGCGGCAGCGGATCGCCCAGGCCGACCGTGCCCAGGCGCTGATCAGCGGCCTGAACGGGATCGACACGGTCCGGGCCTACCGCCTCGAGGACGCCTTCCGCGAGAAGGTCACCGCCGAGTCGTGGCGGGTGCGCGACCTGGGCATCGACGTCTTCCGGTTCTTCGGCCGGTTCGTCGGCCGGGAGAACCGCGCCGAGTTCATCGGGCTGGTCCTGATCCTCCTCGTCGGATACGGCCTGCTGGAGGCGGACGCCGCCACCCTGGGCGAGGTGTCCGCGGCGCCGCTGCTGTTCCACCGGCTGTTCACCCCGCTGGGCCTCATCATGTTCACCTTCGACGAGGCGCAGAAGTCGGGCGCGAGCCTGACCCGGCTGGTCGGCGTGCTGGGGGAGGCGGCCGAGGGCCGGCTCGTGGGCGACCCCTCCGTCGCGCCGGCGGACCCCGCGCCCCTGCCGGTGACGGTCAAGGGACTGACGTTCCGCTATCCCGGCACCGACGAGCCGGTCCTCAGGGACGTCGACCTGACGATCCCGGCCGGCGGTTCGCTCGCCCTCGTGGGGGCGACGGGCGCGGGCAAGACCACCCTGGCCGCGCTGATCGCCGGCATCGGGACCCCGACGGCCGGGTCCGTGCGCATCGGATCGACCGACCTCGCGGGTCTCGACGAGGCCGGGGCGCGGGCCCTGGTGAGCATCCTGACCCAGGAGACCCATGTGTTCTCCGGTCCGCTCGCCGACGACCTGCGGCTGGCCGCTCCGCAAGCCACCGACGGCGAACTGGCGGGCGCCCTGCGCACGGTCGGCGCCGGCGCGTGGGCCGAGGCGCTGCCCGAGGGGCTCAACACCCCGGTCGGCGAGGGCGGCGAGCGGCTGGACGTCACCAAGGTCGCCCAACTCGCCCTCGCCCGACTGGTGCTGGCCCGCTCGCCGGTGGTCGTGCTCGACGAGTCGACCGCGGAGGCGGGCAGCGAGGGCGCCGCCGAACTGGAGCGGGCCGTCCTGGCCGCCTGCTCCGGCCGGACCACCCTGTTCGTGGCGCACCGGCTCACCCAGGCGATGGCGGCCGACCGGATCGCCGTACTGGACGCCGGACGCGTCGTCGAACAGGGCACGCACGACGAACTGGTGGCTGTGGGCGGCCGCTACGCACGACTGTGGCGGGCCTGGCGAGAAGGCAGTTGAGCGGCCCGAGCCAGGCAGCCCGACGTTATGTGAGGCAACTTTCATGCTCAGAAGGGGCGTTGAGTCGTCGATGGAATCGAGCGCTCGTCTCGTACTGCTGTCCACCGATCGTCTGACCGACGTACGCCGGCGCATCGGCGACCACTCCGACCGGACCGTCGCCGAAGCGTGCGCCATCGGGCTGTCGTACTGGGCGACGGGCCTGAGTCCCGACGGCATCGACCTCACCCCCGGCACCCTGTTCACCGACGTCCTCGGCTGGGTCGACAACGGCGGTGCGGCGCCCGACGGCTGGCAGGTCGGCGCGGACGGACGCGGCATCACCGTCCCGGACGGCGTCGACCCGGCCGACGCCCAGCTCGCCCTCGACGACCTGGCCGACTTCCCCGACCGGCCCCTCGGCACCATCGGCCCGTCCAGCGTGGCGGCGCGGCTCGCCACCCTGGCCGACTGGAACGACAACCGGGCCGACCGCCTCCGCCCGACCATCGTGGAGATGTTCCGCGAGCAGGCCCGCACCCGGCCGGACGCCGTGGCCGTCGTCGACGAACACCGTTCACTGACCTACCGTCAGGTGGCCGAGCTCTCCAGCCAGTTGGCCCACCATCTGATCGGGCGCGGCCTCACCGCCGAGCAGGTCGTCGGCATCTCCCTCGGCCGCTCCGCCGACATGGTCGTCGCTCTGCTCGCCGTGCTCCAGGCGGGCGGCGCGTTCGTACCGCTCGACCCGCAGTGGCCCGCCGCGCGCCGGGCCGTCGTCATCGAGGACGCCCGGGTCGTCCTGCAGCTCGACGCCTCGGGCGAGCCCGCACCGGGCGAACCGGAGGCCGTGGCCGTCGACCTCGGCGACTGGCGGTTCGGCGCCTACCCCACCGGGGGGACCGGCGTCACCGTCCTCGGCGACGCCCTGGCCTACGTCATCTTCACCTCCGGTTCCACGGGGCGGCCCAAGGGCGCGATGATCCGGCACGAGGCGATCAGCGAACGCCTGCTGTGGCAGGTGAACGAGATCCTGCGCTTCGGCCACGACGACGCCTCGCTGTTCAAGGCGCCGCTCTCCTTCGACATCTCCATCAACGAGATATTCCTGCCGCTGGTGTCCGGCGGCCGGCTGGTCGTGCTGCGGCCCGGCGGCGAACGCGACCCGCACCATCTGCTGAGCGTCATCGCCGAGCAGCGCGTCACCTTCACCTACCTCGTCTCGTCCATGCTGGACGTCCTGCTGGAGATCGCGGGCGAGTCGGGGCGCCTGGACAGCCTGCGGCACGTGTGGTGCGGCGGCGAGGTCCTCACCCCGGAACTGTACGAACGCTTCCGCACCAGGCTCGACATCCCGATGTACCACGGCTACGGCCCCGCCGAGACGACCATCGGCGTCTCGCACGTCATCTACCGGGGCGCCGCGGAACGCCTGTCGACGTCGATCGGCAAGGCCAACCCCAACACCCAGCTCTACGTCCTGGACGACGAACTGCGCCCCGTCCCGGTGGGCGCCGGCGGCGAACTGTACGTGGGCGGCTTCCTCCTGGGGCGCGGATACGTGGGCGCACCCGGCCTGACCGCCTCCCGGTTCGTCGCGAACCCCTTCGCCGCCGACGGCTCCCGGCTCTACCGGACCGGTGACCTCGCCCGCTTCAACCCCGACGGATCGCTGGACTTCCTCGGCCGCGCCGACAACCAGATCAAGATCCGTGGCATGCGGCTGGAGATCGAGGACGTCGAGGTCGGCCTCGCGGAGCACCCCGGCGTCCGGCACACCTGCGTCGTCGCGAAGAAGAACACGGCGGGCGGCACCTACCTCGTGGGGTACGTCATCCCGGCCGCCGGGAGCGAGGACCTGCGGGCGGACGACGTCACGGCGTGGGCCGCCGCGCACATGGTCGAGTACATGGTGCCCGCCCATGTCGTCGTCCTGACGGAGTTCCCGCTCACCGCCAACGGCAAGCTCGACCGGGCCGCGCTCCCCGAGCCCGTGATCGGGACGGGCCCGCTCGCGCGGCCCGCCACCGAGAACGAGCGCGCGGTGTGCACGGCGGTCGCCGCCGTCCTGCGGCTCGACGAGGTCGGCGTCGACCAGAACTTCTTCAAGCTCGGCGGGGACAGCATCCTCGCGATCTCCCTGCTGAGCGCGCTGCGCGAGGTCGGACTGCACGTCACGGCACGCCAGATCTTCACCCACGGCACGGTCGGCGCGCTGGCCGCCGTGGCGAGCCGGGAGGACGTCTCCACGGTCGACCACCGCGATGTCGCCACCGGTTCCGTCGTGGGATCGCCCATCGTGCAGTGGCTCGGCGAGACCACCGACGCCATCGACGGCTTCGTCCAGTCGGTCGTGCTGACCACCCCCGCGGACCTGACCGCGGACGCCCTCGACGAGATCCTCACCGCCGTGGTCCGCCGGCACGACATGCTCCGCGCCCGGCTGGTGCGCGGCGACCGGTGGAGCTTCGAGATCCCCGAGGCGGACCGGGCCGTGGCCGGATGGCAGGAGAGCGACCGGCCGCTCGACGCCTGCGTCGCCCTCGCCACCGAGGGGCTGAACCCGGCGGGCGGCACGATGCTGCGCGCCGTCTGGCGCCGCGAGGCACGCCAACTGGTCCTCGTCGCCCATCACGTGGTGATCGACGGCGTGTCCTGGCGGATCCTCATGGACGACCTGGCCACGGCCTGGCGGCAGCGCGCCGCGGGCACGCCGGTCGAACTGCCCACGGGGGGCACCTCCTTCCGGCGCTGGACGCAATTGCTGGAACGCGCCGCGTTCGACGCGGACAGCGCCTACTACCGGCAGCCCCTGCCGGGGGAGGACCGGCCGGTGGGCCGGCGCGCCCTGTCCGCGGCCGACACCGTCGCGCACGAGCGGCTGCGGACCGTCTCGGTCGGGCCCGAGGCCACGGCCGCGCTGCTGGGCGAGATCCCCGCGAAGTTCCACGCGGGCGTCAACGACGTCCTGCTGACCGCGCTCGCCGTGGCCCTCGCCCGGTGGCGCCGCGACCTCGGCCAGCGGCAGACCTTCGCGCACATCGAGCTCGAGGGACACGGCCGCGAGGCACGGTTCGTGGCGCCCTCCGCCGGCTTCGAGCCCGAACTGTCCAGGACCGTGGGCTGGTTCACCACCCTGTTCCCCGTGACCGTGGACCCCGGCGACACCGCCGACTTCACCGCACCCCCCTATCTGGCCGCCGCGCTCAAGGCGGTCAAGGAGGACCTCGCCCGGGTGCCGGACAACGGCGTGTCCTACGGCGCCCTGCGCCACCTGGCCCAGGCCGAGTTCGACGTACCGGCCCCCCAGGTGCTCTTCAACTACCTGGGCCGCTTCGACGCGGGAGCCCCCGGCGACTGGCAACTCGCGGGCACCACGGGCCAGTTGGGTGAGAAGCGCGACCCGGACATGCGTCTGCCGCGCCCCCTGGAGTTCAACGCCATCGCCGAACCCACCGCGAACGGCGCGTACGAACTGGTCACCACGGTCTCCTGGCCCGAGGGGATGTTCACCGACGACGACATCACGACCCTCACCGACTACTTCCGGGCGGCCCTGACCGGACTCGCCGGGCTCGACGAAGGCGGCCACTCGCCCAGCGACTTCGACCTGGTCCGGCTCACCCAGGCCGACGTCGACGCCCTCGACGGCCCCGGCCTCCTCGACATCCTGCCGCTGACCCCGCTGCAGGAAGGCCTCTACTTCCACTCCGTCTTCGACGACGACTCGGCCGGCTCGTACGTCGAGCAGCAACTGCTCACGCTCGACGGCGAGGTGGACGCCGACCGGCTGGAGGCGGCGGCCACCCGGCTGCTCACCCTCTACCCGAACCTGGCGGCCCGGTTCACGGCCCTCGCCGACGGCCGGGTGGTCTCCGTCCTGGAGAGCGGTGTGCGCGCGCCGTTCAGCATCCTCGACCGCCCCGGCATCACCGACGCCGAGCTGCGCGACCACGCCGAGCGGGACCGCCGCGCCGGGTTCGACCTGGCCACCGGCCCGCTGATGCGGTACACCCTCGTCCGCGCGGGCTCCGGCCGCACCGTCCTGGTGCAGACGGTGCACCACATCATCGCCGACGGCTGGTCCGTACCGCCGATGCTCCGCGCCCTGCTCGCCGAGTACCACGCCCCGGGAACCGTGTACCCGCTCGCCGGTTTCCCCGACTACGTGCGCCGGCTCGCCGGACACGACGAGGACGAGAGCGACCGCGTCTGGCGCGAGCAGCTCGCCGACCTGCCGGGCCCCTCCCTGGTCGCCGAGGACCACACCCCCTCCGACCGCTTCGCGGACACCGCCCTGGAGCCGCAGGACGACATCGACGCGGCCGCCCGGTCGGCCGGGGTTCCGCTGAGCGTGGCCGTGCACAGCGCCTGGGCGGTGACGCTGGGCTCCGTCCTGCACGGCGGGGACGTGGTGTTCGGCTCCACGGTGTCCGGACGCGACCTCGACCTGCCCGGCATCGAGGACATGGTCGGCCTGTTCATCAACACGATCCCCGTACGCGCACGGTGGGCCGCTGCGACCACGGCGGGCGACCTGCTCGCCTCGGTGCGGGAACACCAGAGCGCGGTGCTGCCGCACCAGCATGTCTCGCTGGCGAGGATCGGCCGTCTCGCCGGGGCCGGCTCCCTCTTCGACACCTTGGTGGTGTTCGACGTCGCCACCGACGTGGGCGCCCTGCGCCGGACCGGCGACACCCTCGTGGTCTCCGACATCGTCAACGAGGGGGCGCCACACTACCCGTTGACGCTGGTCGTGGAGCGCACACCCGGCGGCCGTGCCCGCTTCAACCTGATCTACGACGGTGAGCTGCTCCGGGAGACGAGCGCCCGGTCGATCCTGGACGCGTTCGCCCGGACTCTCACCGGCCTGCTCACCCGGCCGGACGCCCTGGTCGACGACCTCGCACCGGACACCGACCGGCAGCCCGAGGCCGTCACGCCGACCACCCTGGGCGGACTGTTCGACGCCGCCGCCCGCCGCGACCCGGCCGCCACCGCCGTCACCCAGTGCGCCCTCGACGGCGGCACCCGGTCTCTCACGTACGGCGAACTGGCCGAGGTGAAGAACGAGTTGGCCTCGGCGCTGCGCGCGGCCGGGGTCGGGCCGGGCAAGCGGGTCGCCGTCGCCGTCCCGCGCTCCGTCGAGCAGGTCGTCGCCCTGGTCGCGATCGTCGGCGCGGGCGGCGCGTACGTACCGCTGGACCTGGCGTACCCCGACGAACGGCTGGAGTACATCCTCAAGGACGCCGCTCCGCAGGTCGTCTTCGTGGACCGGGACCAGCGCGACCGCTTCACGGAGCTGCTCGCCCGGGCGGGCGTACCGGCCCGGGTGCTGGTGCAGGGGGACGAATTCCCGACGGCCACGACCGATGCGGGGCCGGAGGTGGACTGGCACGACCCCGCGTACGTGATCTACACCTCCGGCTCGACCGGCCGGCCCAAGGGGGTCGTCGTCCCGCACTCCAGCGTGGTGACCCTGCTCGCCAACACCGAGCCCGCCATGGACTTCGGCCCGCGGGACGTCTGGGTCCAGTTCCACTCCTTCTCCTTCGACTTCGCGGTCTGGGAGCTGTGGGGCGCGCTGGCGTACGGCGGTGAGCTGCTCGTGCCGGAGTACGGGCTGACCCGCTCCCCGGTCGACTTCCACCGGCTGGTCCGCGAGCGCGGGGTGACCGTGCTCAACCAGACGCCGTCGGCGTTTTACCAGTTCATCGAGGCCGACCGGCACACGGACGAACCGCTGCCCGCACTGCGCCGGATCATTTTCGGCGGCGAGGCGCTGGACCTCGGGCGGCTGCGCGGCTGGGTCGAACGGCACGGCACCGCCGCGCCCGAGCTGGTCAACATGTACGGCATCACCGAGACCACCGTCCACGTCACCCACCGCGTGCTGTCCGACGCGGACTTCGCCGACGGCGACGACGTCAGCCCCATCGGCGGCCCGATCCCCGGCCTGGCCACCTATCTCCTCGACGACCGGCTCCGACCGGTCCCGCCGGGGAAGGTGGGCGCCATCTATGTGGCCGGCGACCAGGTGTCGCTCGGCTATCTGGGCCGGACCGGGCTCACGGCGAGCCGGTTCGTGGCCGACCCGTTCGCGGCCGACGGCTCCCGCATGTACCACACGGGCGACCTCGCCCGCCGTACCCTCGACGGCGAGCTCGAATTCACCGGCCGCGCCGACGACCAGGTCCAACTCAAGGGATTCCGCATCGAGTTGGGCGAAGTGGAGAACGCGGTCAGGGAGCTCGACGGGGTGGTCGACGTGGCCGTCACCGTCGCGGCCGACGGCGACCACTTGGTGGCACACGTCGTGGGCCGGGTACCCGTCGACCTCACCGCCCAGCTGTCCGCGAAATTGCCCGTGCACATGGTGCCGAGCCGGGTCCTGACGCTGAACGCCCTCCCCTTGACGGTGAACGGCAAACTGGACCGCAAGACCCTGGCGGCCGGCGCGGCAGCGCCGCCGCCTAGGGGCGCGGGGAACTGCGCGACCAGCCACAACGCACCCGCAGACGAAAACGCAGCGCTCCCCGCATTCGTCCGCATCTTCGCCGAGGTGCTGCAAGACACCGAAGCGACCCCCGACACCGACTTCTTCCACGCCGGAGGCGACAGCATCGTCGCCATCACCCTGATCAACCGCGCCAGGGCGCTCGGCCTGCCGATCGCCCCCCGCGACGTCTTCCTGCTCCGCACCCCCCGCGCGCTCGCCGCGCACCTGGGGACACAGGCACCCCAGGCCGCGGCGGCCCCCGCACCCGTCCACCGCGAGGACGGCCCGCTGACGCCCACGCCGATCATCCTGCGCCAACGCGAACTGGGCGGCTCCCTCGCCCGGTTCGCCCAGGCCCGGACGCTGGTGGCCCCCGAGGGCACCGGATTCGCCGACGCCGAGCGCGCCGCGAACGCCGTCGTGGCCGCCCACGCGGCCCTCCGGCTCCGGCTGCGGGCCGAGCACGGCGTCTGGACCCTGCGGACCGAACCCGTCGGCGAGATCACCGTCGTACGGCCGGACACGACCGACGCCACGACGGCGGCGAACGAGGCCGCCGGGCGGCTCGATCCCGAGTCGGGGGACATCGTCGCGTTCTCGTGGCTGGAGCGGAGCCGGACCCTGGTGGTCACCGTGCACCACCTCGCCGTGGACTCGGTGTCCTGGCTGGTCCTGCTGGACGACCTCGCGACCGCCCTGCGCGGCGAGCCGCTCGCGCCCGCCACCACCTCGTACGCCGAGTACGCCGAAGCACTCACCCTCGACGCCGCCCACACGACCGACGACCTCGGGCACTGGATCACCACGCTTCAGGCGCCCCCGCTGCTCCCCACCGTCGACGGGCTGCGCGAGACCACGGTGGTCCTCGCGCCGGACGTGACCGACCGGCTGACGCGCACCGCGCCCACCGCGCTCGGCGTCGGCCTCACCGAGCTGCTGTGCGGCGCGCTGCGCACCGCGCTCACCCGGGTCCAGTCCGAGCCCACGGATCTCGCGATCGAGCTGGAGCGGCACGGCCGGGTCCCGGTCCTGGCACACCACGACTACACCCGCACGGTCGGCTGGTTCACCGCCATCGCACCCGTACGGCTCACCGCGCACACCGACCCGGTCGCCGCGGCGCGCGAGCTCGCCGCACGCCAGCCCGACGAGCGGGCCCACGTCGCCTACGGCCGGCTCCGGTACCTCAACCCGCAGACGGCCGCGCTGCTGACGGCCCGCCCGCAGGTGCTGTTCAACTACCTCGGCCGGGGCAGCGAGTCCCAGGCCGTGCACATCACCGGCGGCGACGACGGCAGCCCGTACGCCGTCGAGGTGAACGCCTGGCTCGACGCCGCCACCGGAAGCCTGCACGCGGCCTTCACGCTCGCCGAGGGCGTCCCCGACGAGCTCCTCGACCATTGGCGGGGCGCACTGGAGCAGCTCGCGGACGCCTCCGCGACGGCCGAGCGCACCGCGCCGGTCACCCCCCTCCAGCGGGGCCTGTTCTTCCAGGCGCAGATGGCGGGCTCGGCCGGACACTACGTCGCGCAGAGCTGGTTCACCTTCGACCGGCGCCTGGACACGGACGCGCTCGCCGAGGCGATGGCGTACGTGATCGCACGGCACCCGGTCGTCGGCGCCGGTTTCACCACCGACGACGACGGCAACCCGGTGCAGGTCCTCAAGGCGGGCCGGCGGGTGGGCGTCCGCACCGTCGACCTGACGACGGACGCCGAGGTCGAGGAGCTGCGCGCCCGGGACCGCGACACGGGCTTCGACCCGGACGAGCCGCCGCTGATCCGGCTCACCGTCGTGCGGCTGCCCGACGACCGCGACGGGCTGCTGTTCAGCTACCACCTGCTGCTGTGGGACGGCTGGTCCCGCGAGATCGTGCTGCGCGACCTGTTCGACGCCTACGAGGCCGTCCTCGCGGGCGAGTCACCGGCCCCGGTCCCGGCCGCGCCCGGCTTCGAGGACTACGCCCGGGCGCTCCACGCCAGGGACAGCGCCGTGTCGGAACGCTTCTGGGCGGAGCACCTGGCCGCACTGCCCGGCCCGACGCTGCTCGCCGGACCGGCGCCGGTGTTCTCGGACGACCTGCCGCGCGCGCTGGTGCGCACGCTGAGCGCCGAGCAGTCCGACCTGCTGGCGGCGGCGGCCAGGACGCACGGCGTCACCCTGAACTCCGTACTGACCGGCGCGTTCGGCCTCCTGCTGGGCGCCCGTACGGGCCGCGGCGACGCCGTGTTCGGCGTGACCGTCTCCGGTCGCGAGGGCGAGGGCCTGTCGGACATCGTCGGCGTGCTGCTCAACACCGTGCCGATGTGGACCCGGGCCCGGCCGGACGACACGGTCCGCGCGTATCTGTCGGCCGTCCAGGCGGCCAGGGTCGAGGCGATGGAACACGAGCACCTGGGGCTCGGCGAGATCCAGCGGGCCGGCGGGCACGACACCCTGTTCGACAACCTGTTCGTGCTGCAGAACTTCCTGGACCTGGACGCGTTCGCCGCGATGAACGCCCGGCACGGCATCACCTCGGTGCGGGCCGACGACTCCACCCACTACCCGTTCACCTGGGTGGTCACGCCCGGCGACCGGCTCACCGTGAAGCTGGAGTACCGCGACGGAGACACCGAGGGCGCCCGCCGGCTCCTCGACGACTATCTGCGCGTGCTCGACGACCTGGCCCGGGCCACGGGACCGGTCGGCGCGCTGCCCGGGCCGGGACCGGAGCCCGGGCGCGAGGAGCGCACGGACATCGGCACGGACACCGTCGTCGACCGGTTCGACCGGGCCGCCGACCGCGACCCGGAGCGGGTGGCGCTGGTCGCCGGCGGCGCGACCCTGACCTTCGCCGGGCTCCGGGACCGCAGCCGCGCGGTGGCCGGGGTGCTCGCGGGGCGCGGCATCGGCCCCGAGACGACCGTGGGGCTCGCGATCCCGCGCTCCCTGGACTCGATCGTGGCCCTGTTCGCCGTGCTGCGCGTGGGCGCCGCGTATGTCCCGCTGGAGCTGGACCACCCGGACGAGCGGATCGCCGCGATCGTCGCGGACGCCCGCCCGGACGTGATCCTCACCGTGAGCCCGGTGGCGCCCCGGCTGACCGGGATGACCGGCGACCTGATCGAGCTGGACCGTCCGCTGCCCGCGGCCGAGCCGTTCGTGACGTTCGCGCCCGACGACCCGGACCGGCTGCGGCACCCCGCGTACACGATCTACACCTCCGGCTCGACGGGGAAGCCCAAGGGCGTGGTGACGGAGTACGCCGGTCTCACCAACATGCTGATCAACCATCAGCGCCGGATCTTCGAGCCGGTGCTGGCCGACCACGGCCACCGGGTCTTCCGGATCGCGCACACCGTGTCCTTCGCGTTCGACATGTCGTGGGAGGAGCTGCTGTGGCTCGCCGACGGCCACGAGGTGCACATCTGCGACGAGGAACTGCGCCGCGACGCGCCCCGGCTGGTCGAGTACTGCCTGGAGCACGGCGTCGACGTCATCAACGTGACGCCGACCTACGCGCAGCAGCTGGTGGCCGAGGGCCTGCTCGACAACCCGGCACGGCGGCCGGCGCTGGTGCTGCTGGGCGGCGAGGCCGTCACCCCGACGCTGTGGCAGCGGCTCGCGGAGACCGAGGGGACGGTCGGCTACAACCTGTACGGACCCACCGAGTACACCATCAACACCCTCGGCGTCGGCACCTTCGAGTGCGCGGACCCGGTGGTGGGCGTGGCGATCGACAACACCGACGTGTACGTCCTCGACCCGTGGCTGCGGCCGCTGCCGGACGGGGTCCCCGGTGAGCTGTACGTGTCGGGCGTCGGCATCGCGCGCGGCTATCTCGGACAGCCCGCGCAGACCGCGCACCGGTTCGTCGCCTGCCCGTTCGGCGCGCCCGGCGAGCGCATGTACCGCACCGGGGACCTGGTGATCCGCCGGCCCGACGGCAACCTGATGTACCTGGGCCGCACCGACCAGCAGGTCAAGATCCGCGGCCACCGGGTCGAACTCGGCGAGGTCGAGGCGGTGTTCGCGGCCCACCCGGCGGTGCGGTTCGTCGCCGCGGTAGCCCAGCCGGACCCGCAGGTCGACGGCTCGTACCGGCTGGCCGCCTATCTCGTGCTGGACGGCGCCGACCTGGCGTCGGTCGCCGCCGAGGTGGGCGCAGGGCTGCCGGACTTCCTGCGCCCGACGCACTACGCCCAGGTCGACGGCATCCCGCTGACCGTGAACGGGAAGGCTGACACGAAGGCACTGCCCGAGGCCAAGCCGCTGGGCGCGCTGACCACGGTGGGGGAGCGGGGCCCCGCGACCGCGACCGAGACCGTGGTGTGCGAGTTCTTCGCCGAGGCACTGGACCTGGACGACGACGAGGTGAGCGCGGTGAGCGACTTCGTGTCCCTCGGGGGGCACTCCATGCTGGCGGTACGGCTGAACGGGCTGCTCCGCCGGGAGTACGGCCCCGTCATCACGATCCGAGACCTGTTCACCCTGCGCACCCCGGAAGCGATTGCCCGCCACCTCGATGACCACTCCTGACACGCAGCGGCCCCGCACGGGGTCCGACATCCTCCGCACCGCCCTGCGCCGCAACATCGGCGCCATGGCCGGCGGCACCCTCCTCATGGGCCTGTACCAGGCCGGTGAGACGGCGTTCCCGATCGCGCTCGGCCTGATCGTCGAGCACACCATGCGCCACCGGAGCCTCGGCTCGCTCGGCCTGTCGATCGCCGCGCTCGCCGTGATCATCACGACGGTGTCGCTGTCGTGGCGGTTCGGCATGCGCGTCCTGCAGAAGGCCAACACCACCGAGGCGCACCGCTGGCGGGTGCAGGTCGCCGCCTGCGGACTCCAGCCGGTGGCCCGGGACGTCGACCTCAAGTCCGGCGAGGTGCTGACCATCGCCACCGAGGACGCCGACCAGACCGCCGACATCATCGAGGTGGTGCCGCTGCTGATCAGCTCACTGGTGGCGGTGGTGGTCGCGGCGGTCGCGCTAGGCCTCGCCGACCTCCGGCTCGGTCTGCTGGTGATCGTGGGCACCGTCGCGATCATGTCGATCCTGAGTGTGCTGTCCCGGCGGATCGGCTCCAGCACCCAGGAACAGCAGGCCCGCGTGGCGCGGGCGGGCGCGAAGGTCGCCGACCTGATCACCGGCCTGCGGCCGCTGCACGGCTTCGGCGGCAACCACGCGGCGTTCCGCTCCTACCGCACGGTCAGCACCGAGGCGAAGCACCAGGCGATCACCGTCGCCAGGGTCAACGGCGCCTACGCCGGCACCGCGCTGGCCCTCAACGCGGTCCTCGCCGGCGCGGTGACCCTGACGGCCGGCTGGCTGGCCTTCGACGGCCGGATCACCATCGGGGAACTCGTCATGGCGGTGGGGCTGGCGCAGTTCATCATGGACCCGCTGAAGCTGTTCTCCGAGATGCCCAAGTACGTCATGATCGCGCGTGCCTCGGCCGCGCGGATGGCGCTGGTGCTGGCCGCGCCGCCGGTGACGGTGCCGGGGCCGGAGCGCCCGGCCGCGGGCGAGGGCCTGGAGATCGACTGCGTGCGCCACGGATCCCTGCGCAGGCTGAAGCTCCAGGTGTCCGCCGGTGAGTTCGTGGCGATCGCCGCCTACCAGCCGCGTACGGCCGCCGACCTCGTGTCGGTCCTGGCCGTCAACGTCCCGCCGGACGCGTACGAGGGCGTGGTGCGGGTCGGCGGGCGGGAGCTGGCGGAGCTGTCGATCGAGGCGCTCCGCGCGCACCTGCTGGTGAACCCCTACGACGGGGAGATCTTCGCGGGCACCCTTCGCACGAACATCGACCCGTCGGGCACCAGCCGGCTGGTCCCCGAGGCCGTCGAGGCGTCCATGCTCACCGACGTCGTCGCCCTCCACCGCGAGGGCCTCGAGTACGGCGTCCGCGACCGCGGCGCGAACCTCTCCGGGGGGCAGCGCCAACGGCTGTCCCTGGCCCGTGCCCTGGCCGCCGACACCGACGTCCTGGTCCTGCACGATCCGACGACGGCCGTGGACGCGGTCACCGAACAGCTCATCGCGCGCGGCGTCGCCGAACTGCGCCGGGGCCGCACCACCGTCGTCATCACCAGCAGCCCGGCCCTGCTGGACGCCGCCGACCGTGTCCTCGTCCTGGACGACGGCGTCATCACGGCCGAGGACACGCACCGGAACCTGCTGGCGACGGACGAGGAGTACTACGCGGCGGTGGCCAGATGAGCCGAACGGGGCGACCGGGCGAGCCAGGCCCCTTCCACACCCCCTAGCCGAGGGCCCAGGCGACATCCCTGAGCAGGGCGTGCCGCCACCCCGCGCGGTCGTGGTCGGACGGCGACCGGGAGACCCGTACGGTGGCGCCGGCCTGCCGGGTCAGGGTCTCGGTCAGCTCGCAGTGGGGCAGCATCCGCGTCTCGTGTTCCCCCACGTCGAACGCGACCCGCAGACCGGACAGATCGGGGCGCTCGCGCAGCCGGTCGGCGAGCGCGCCGCCGACCGGGCCGCCCAACGGGTCGGCGAGGTCCGGGGCGTCGGGCGTCCACCAGAACGACCCCGACTGGCAGGCGACGCGGGACACCAGCTCCGGGAACTCCAGGGCCGCGTACAGCGCGCTCAGCCCGCCGAGGCTCTGCCCGGCCACCACCAGCCGCTCCGGGTCGGCGGGCACCCCGGACTCCGCCACCAGCGGCAGCAGTTCGTCGCGGACCGCCTCCCACAGGTCGGGCCGGCACGTGAACTCGGCCGCCCGGTCCCTGGCCGGGAGGAAGACGAGGGTGACGGGGGGCAGCGCGCCGGCGGCGACGGCCGAGTCGAACGCGGTCATGGCCGGGTGCAGATACAGCCAGTCGTCCCCGTCGAGCAGCAGGACGACCGGCCCGCCGCCGCCCGCCGGGTGGATCCGGACGGTCCGCCGCCCCCCGAGCCGTGCGCCGGCCCAGCGGATCCGGGCGAGCGGCACGGGCAGGACGCCGTCGGCGCCCAGCTCGGGCCAGTGCGGCTGGGCCGGGGCGTCCGGCGTCGCGGCGATGGACCGGTCACCGCCCGCGCCGACCGGGTTGAACGGGTCGGCGTACGTCGCGTCACCCACGAGGAACTGGTAGGTCACCCGCAGTCGCGCGGGCATCCGCACCTCGGCGTACCAGCAGTCCGAGTCGCCCCACCGGCGCAGCGGCACCGGCTCCGACCAGCTCTCGAACCCGACGCTCGCCGCGGACCCGCGCCACAGGAACAGCGTGCGCCAGCCGCCGTCGTCGGGTATCGACGCCGGCGCTCCCGCCGCCGCCCAGAACGCGTCGGTGCCGGGGGTGCCGGGCAGCCCGAACTCGGCGAAGCCGTCTGTCATTTCGGCCGGGAGGCCCCGCATGAACGTCTCCTTGTGAGGGGGAAGGGGAAGAGGTTAGGCTCATTCCAATTAGGCGAGGCTAACCTAATCTTGACCTTTCCGGGAGGCACTCAGCATGAGCACCAACCCCTTCGACGACGCCGCCGGCCGTTTTCTGGTCCTGGTGAACGACGAGGGCCAGCACTCGCTCTGGCCGTCCTTCGCCGAGGTGCCCGGAGGGTGGACGGTCGCCCTCGACGAGAACACCCGGGACGCGTGCCTGGAGTACATCGAGGCGAACTGGACCGATCTGCGGCCCCGGTCCCTCGCCGCGTCCATGGACGCGTGACGGTCACCGAACTGGATCGGTCGGTTAGGTAAGGCTAGCCTTATCTCTCGTGACCATGACCACGGCTACGCCGCACCCCGTCCCGCCGTACGCGCACCCGTTAGTCGCCCCGCTCGTGCGGGCCGCGTGCCCCGAGGACGCCACGGCCCTCGCCGCTCTGTCCCGACCGTTCGTGCGCTCGGGGGCGTTGCGTGAGCGCCCTCGTTCGCTGTACGCGGCCCACGCGGCCGACTTCCTCGTGGTGGAGGCCCTCGACGGCTCGCTCGAGGGGTGTCTGGGGCTGCGGGTGCATCCGGACGGCGAGCACGGCCCGGCCGGCGTCCTCTACAACTTCTGCGTGGCCCGGCACCGCCAGGGCGGCGGAACCGGGGCGCACCTGCTGCAGGCGACCCTGGCCAGGGCCCGCGCCCTGTCGCTGGGTGCCCTGTTCACCGCGACGACCGGCGCCGGCGGCCTCTTCCTGCGGCACGGCTTCACGCCGACGGGTCCCCGTCCGGCGCCGGCCGACTGGGTGCGCTCCCTGGACCCGCGGCGCAACGCCCGGGTCCTGGGGCGGGTGTTGCCGTAGAGGCGCCCGCTGTCGGGTGGGCTCCCGCCGTCCGTGCGGCAGCTCACCCGCCCCGGTGCTCGGGGTGACGGTCGTCCGGAACCACGGTCGTCCCGGACCTCTCCTCGCCCAGCAGGCCCCGCAGCAGCGCGTGCGGCACCCTCCCGTCGAGCACCCGGGCCCGATGCACACCGCCGCGGACGGCCCGTAGACAGCCCTCCATCTTCGGCAGCATCCCGGTGGCCAACTCCGGCAGCAGGGCGTCGAGTTCGTCGGCCGTCAGGCGCTCGATCACCTCGGTGCTCCGCGGCCAGTCGGCGTACAGCCCCGCCACGTCCGTGAGCACCACCAGACGGGCGGCGCCGAGGGCCACGGCCAGCGCGGACGCCGCGAGGTCCGCGTTGATGTTGTAGACCTCGCCGTCCGCGCCGCGGGCCACGGGGGAGACCACGGGGATGTGCCCCTGCTCCAGGAGGGCCCGCACCGCGCCCGGGTTCACGTCGACGATGTCGCCGACCAGACCGATGTCCACCGGACGGCCGTCCACCCGGGCCGGCCGGCGCACGGCGGTCATGGTGTGCGCGTCCTCGCCCGTGATGCCCACCGCGAAGGGGCCGTGGGCGTTGATGTGACCGACCAGGTCCCGCTGGACCCTGCCCGTCAGCACCATGCGCACCACGTCCATGGTCTCGGGCGTGGTGACCCTGAGACCGGCCTCGAAGCGGCTCTCCAGTCCGAGGCGGTCGAGCATCGCGCTGATCTGCGGCCCCCCGCCGTGCACGACGACCGGGCGCAGGCCCGCGTGCCACAGCTCCACCACATCCTGGGCGAAGGCCTGCTGGAGGCCCCCGTCCACCATGGCGTTGCCGCCGTACTTGACGACGACCGTGCTGCCCCGGAGCTCCTCGGGCGGCCGGAGCGCCCCGGCCGCCGATTCCCCGTGCGTGCGCTCCGCGACGGCTGTGGTCATGTCTGCGGCCCCTGCGGTCATGGTCGCTCCCCTGTGCGGTGTCCCGGTGTGGTCACGCGTCGCGCCGTTCCCTGTGCAGCAGAAGGTCGCGCAGCAGGACGGCGGTGGTGCACACGACGCCGCTGCGCCTGACCCAGCGAAGGGCCATCGAGTGTTCCTCCGCGGAGAAGTCGGCCACCGCGTCGGCGACGATGAACGGCTGGATGTCGTTCATGAAGGCGTCCGCGGCGGTCAGCAGGACACCGAGGTGCGCGTACACGCCGCAGATGATCAGCTGGTCCCGGCGCTTCGCACGCAGCAGCCTGCTCAGATGGCTGCGCAGAAAGGCGTTGTGGCGCAGGTTGGCCACCAGGTGCTCGCCCGGGCGGGGGGTGAGGGGCGCGACGATCGCGGCGGCCTCCGGCTCGTCCCCGATGCCGGGTCCCCACATGTCGGCGACGAGCCCGCGCTGTCCCGGCGCCTGGACGGCCGGTTCCGCGCTGAAGACGACCGGCATGCCCAGGGCGTCCGCGAGTTCCCGTAACGCCACGATGTTGTCGACGAGTTCCACCACCGGGGAGCGTCCCGCCGGGAAGGCCTCGACGAAGTGGTTCTGCATGTCGTGGACCAGCAGCGCGGCGCGGGCGGGATCGATCCGCCACGGGACCTGCGGGCGGGGGAGGGCGGAGCGGTCGGGCATCGGGTAGGAGTCGATGGTCGGCGAACCCATGGGCGAATCCCTCCCCTGACGGCGTACCGCACGGAACTGAACCCAAGATTTTGTTAGCTTAGCCTAGCCTAATCTTGGGAGCTCGGGGGAGGGACTCGCGACCGCCGTGGCGGGTCAGCGCTGGGTGTAGATGAATCCGACCTTGTCGACCTCGTCGCCGGAACGCCCGTGGAACCCGGCGATCTGCCAGCCGCTGGGCGCGGTGCGGGTCACGCAGTCGGAGGTCGTGGTGCCGCCGGCCAGGGTGCGGCCGAGGTTCGTGGTGAACCTGGCGTAGAAGATCCGCGTGTGGCCGTCCTTCTCGGCCTGGCACAGATACGCCGTGGTCACGTACTCACCGCTGCCGAGCGTCAGCGAGGACGCCGTGCCGCCGGTCCCGCCGTGCGCGAGGGTGGTGCCGTTCGACAGGGTGACGCTCAGCTGGTCGACCCGGGAACCCGCGCGCAGGGCGATGGTGGAGGCACGGGCGCCGGCCGGCACACCGGCGATGTCGTTGTAGTAGTCGCCGTGCGGGCCGCCGAACTGGTCGCTCAGCTGGAAGGCGGAGTTGCGCGCCCAGCTGAAGCCGACGGTGATCGGGTCGTGGTCGGAGAGCATCAGCCCGTCGTCGGTGAGGAACTTGGCGTGCTCGTTGTTGTACGCGGTGGCGTTCAGCGAGACGAGCTTGCTGCCCCGGTACAGGACCTTGTCGACGACCTCGCAGGTGTTGGGGACGGTCGCCCCCGACTGGTCGCAGACCAGGGCGTCACTGCCCTTGGCGGGCGCGGAGCCGCCGCGGATCAGCTGGACCCAGGCGTCGGTCAGGCCGTTGGCGGCGGCGAACTCGGCGATGGTGTCGCCGGAGCGGGTGTAGCGCGTGTTGGTGTCCCCCATCACCACGACCGCGTTCCCGGCGGAGTGGGTCGAGATGAACGAGGTGAGCTGCGCCAGGTTGTCCGCGCGCGAGGCGAGGTCACCCTCATTGGTGCCGGCGTTGGTGTGCACGTTGTAGAAGTCGACGTACACCCCCTCGGCGAGGCGCTCCCGCATGAAGGTGAAGCCCTTCGGGGTGAGACAGTCGCCCGAGTCCAGCTGGCAGGAGTTCCAGCCCACCCGCTCGAAGTCGTCCGTGTCGTAGGAGATCTTCGACAGCGTGTTGAGCCCGCTGCCGATGCCGGCGCCGCCGCTGGTGGGGGTGCGGTAGGTGTGCGCGGTGTCGGCCGCGTACAGGTAGGCGTGGTAGTTGAAGTCCTCCTGCACATGCACGATGTCGTACGGCGCGATCCGCCCGCCGATGGTGGTCGTGCTGGACTGACGGGGTGTCGGCGCGCTGGAGAGGGCCTCGGGCAGTCCGGCCACGTTGTAGCTGAGGACGCTGAAGGTGCCCGAGTCGGCGGCCGCGGCCGGCGGCGCGGCCACGGCGAGCCCACCGAGAACGGCGGCGGTCGCCGCCAGGCAGGCGAGAAGTCTGCGCATGGGGTGTGTCTCCTGGGGGGAAAGCGGTTGCGGACTTGAATATGGCGGAAGTTACCGCTGGTTACCCCGGGCGTGTCCAGAGTTTGCACGCTCTTTCGGAGGAGTCGCCGCGCGTACACGGATCATTCGGGTTCCCGTCACGAAGCCCGCGGCCGACCGACTCCTGTGCGCGGAGCCGGTCCAACTCGGGCTCATGGGGCGGAAGTTGTCATACTGTGGAGGGATGGCGCTGCATCACCACAGCGATGACCCGTGGCGGGTCAGGGTGGACGACGAGCGGGGCAATCCGCGGGGCGCAGGGGTGCTGCTCGACGATCTGCACGTCCTGACCTGCGCGCATGTGGTCCAACTCGCCGGGGCCGAGCCACAGGGCCCCGCGGACGGCGTACGGATCAGGAGCATGGCGTGCGGTCCGGAGTGGACGCGCACCGCGCGGGTGGTCCCGGGGACATGGGTCTACGAGCCCGGAACCCTGCGCGGCGATGTGGCCCTGCTCGCCCTCGACGCCCCCGTCGACTGCGGGACCCGGACCGTCCTGTGGAAGGCCCCCATCTCCGGCGGCAGGGTGCGGACGTACGGCTTCCCGGTGGCCGAGCCCTACGGCATCTGGACGGAGGCGGAGCTGGCGGGATCCGGCGGACGGCGCGGCGAATGGGGGCAGTTGAGGCGGATCCGCACCGGCGACCCGTGGATCGAGCCGGGCTACTCCGGCGCCGGAGCCGTGGCCGCGGACGGCGAGCACCGGGGGAGGGTCATCGGCGTCGTGGTCGCCGACCACGTCAACGGCGACTCCAGGGCCGCCTGGATCCTGCCGACCGAGACCCTGCTGACCTACCTGCCGGGCATCGCCGAGTTCACCGAAGGCCACCGCGCCGACGAACTGGGGCCCGTCGGCGCCGAGTTGCCCACGGACGTCCTCGGCGACCCGCTGCGGCTCGCCCTCACCCAGGAACTCACCCGGCTGCTCGTCGGCGACTGGTCCGGCACCGTCGTCGTCGGCACGGACGCCTCGGTCGGCGCCGGCTCCTCCTGGCTGGTGCGCCTCGTCCGCACCGCCGACCCCGCGGCCCGGGCCACCGTGTCCGACGCCGAACTGACCGGCGCACCCCACGACACCGTCCTCGGCCTCGGCTCCATCGACGCGGCCTACGACGCCTGCGGCCGGTCCGTGGCCGAGGTCCGCGACTATCTGCTGGGCCGGTTCGGACTGCGCGCGGACAACGACCGCGAGGCGGTGCGGCAACTCGTGCGCCGCCGCCCGCCCGCCTGTCTGGTGGTCGGCCGCGTCGACCGGGCCGCGGACCCCGACGCACTCCTGCGGGACCTGCTCGGGCCGCTCGCCCGCCGGGCCCGCTCGCGAGGACTGCGGCTCGTCCTCGGCTTCGAGGACCGGCCGCCCGCCGCTCTCGTCCACGACGTCTCCCTCGACCCCGCGCCGATCGGCGGATCCGCCGTGCGACGCGTGACCTCGACGGAGGTCCAGACGGCCGTCGGGCAACTCGCCGCCGAGGAGGACGCGGCGGCCCTGCTGCGCACCCACTGGGGCGAGAAGTTCTTCGCCGCCCCCCGCCTGCCGCACGGCGTCGCCCCCCGGCTCCGGGTCCGGCTGGCCGTGGCCCGGACCACCGAACCCAACCCCGAACTCGCCGCGGTCCACGACCGCGCCCTGGAGGCCCGCGCCGAGGTCGCCCGGTACGACCGGGCCCTGCGGCGGCTCGTCGAGACCCATGAGGACCTGACCGCCGCCCTGGAACTGCACCGCATACGCGCCGCACGGTTCTTCGGCGACGAGGACCGCCGGCTCGCCGAGCTCCACGCCCCCGCCGCCCGTGCGCTGCAGACCGTCCCGATCGACCTCACGGCCGCCGCCGCGCTGGTCGAGCAGTACACCGACGAGGTCGACCGCAGGATCGAAGAAGGGTGACGCCGTGCCGCTGTGCAACCGCCCCGACTGCGGCCGGGGCGAGATCGACGAGGACGGATTCTGCCCGGAGTGCGACCGCCGGCCCCTCCGGCAGAGACGCTCCGTGCCCCGGGCACCCGCGGCCGGCCCCGCGCACGGGGTCAGCGTCGGCGTGGCCCAGGTGCGCCCCGACCCCTGGTACGGCCTCGGCCTGATCGATGCCGACCACGCCCCCGAACCCCCGGACGAACGGCCCGCTCCGACGGGCCCCGTCGCCGAGGAACACCGCTTCTGCCTGAACCCCGTGTGCGCCCGCCCCGTCGGCCGGGGCCACGACGGCGAGCCCGGCCGGACCGCCGGATTCTGCGCCCGCTGCGGCACCCGCTTCGACTTCGCCCAGCCCCAGGGCCTCACCATCGCCGGACGCTACGACGTCGAGCGCCTCCTCGACTCGGGGGCGTACGGGACGGCGTACCTCGTCCACGACCGCAACCTCGAGACCCGGGTCGTCCTCAAGGCCCTGCACCGGTCGGTGGCCAGGACGGCCCGGCACGAACGGGACATCCTCGTGGGGCTCCGGCACGACAGCATCGTCCGCATCCTCGGCTACGAACCGGAAGGCCCGCACCTCGTCCTCGAGTACGTCCCGGGCGCCCCCTTCTGCGCCCGCGAGGGCGACCGGCTCGAGATCCTCCTCGGACACGGCCTGCGCATCCTCCAGGCGCTCGACTACCTCCATGCCAGGGGCCTGCTGCACTGCGACGTCAAACCCCTGAACATCATCCGGTTCAGGGAGGAGGGATCCGCGGGCTCCGCCCGGCCCCTCGACCGGGTCCGCCTCATCGACTTCGGCGCGGTGCGCTCCCAGGAGGAGCCCGGGCCGGTCGTCGCCTACACCAAGGCGTACGCGCCCCCGGAGGGCGATCCGGAACACCTCGGGCCGAGCCCCGGCTTCGATCTGTACGGACTCGGCAGGACGCTGGAAGAGGTGTGCGGCCCCTACGGGTCCGAGCGGACGGCACCCGGGGTCGACTCGCTCATGCTGCTGATCGAGCGCGCCACCGACATCGCGGTCCCCCAGCGGCGATTCGTCTCGGCGCAGCAGTTCGGCGAACAGCTCAGCGGAGTGATCCGGCAGATCGTGGCGGCGCCCCCGACCGCCCGTCAGGTGGCCCGTCCGTCGGCGCTGTTCGGCCCGATGACCGAGCCCCTGCACGGCGGGCTGGGGGCGGCACGGCCGCTCGCCCACTGGGTCCGCGCGACGGCGGGCGACGCGTGGCCGGCGATGCCCGCCCCCTTCTCCTGCCCCGGCCCGCGGGACATCGCCGCCGCCCTGCCCACCCCGCTCTCCGATCCGGACGATCCCCGCATCGGCGACTCGGCCGGCACCGCTCTGGCCGAGAGCCGGCTCGCGCTGCGCCGCGGCGACCCGGCCCTCGCCGCCCGGGCCCTCGCCCGCTCCGGACTGCCCGACTGGCACTGGCTGCACGCCTGGTACTCCGGCCTCCTCGCGCTGGCCCGCGAGGACGTGCCCAGAGCCGTCCGCCACTTCACCGAGGTGCGCCGCGCCCTGCCCGGCGAACTGATCCCGCAGCTCGCGCTCGGACTGTGCGCCGAGATCCTCGACGACCGGGAGGTCGCCCGCTCCCACTACGGCACGGTCTTCGACACCACGCCCGCGCTCGGCGCGGCGGGCTTCGGACTGGCCCGCGTGCACCTGCTGGCCGGCCGGCGCGCGGAAGCGGTGGCCGCCGCCGAGCGGCTGACCCAGGAGTTCCGCTACGAACGCGAGGCGCGCGTCGCCGCCGTACGCCTGCTCATCACCGTCCCCGTCCCCGCCCCGCCACCGGCCGCCCGGCCGCAGGAGGGCGACCTCGCCAGGGCCCGTACGGCGCTGGACGGGCTCCACGCCGACGACGCCGTGGCCGCCGCACTGCGCGCCGAGATCGAGTACGCCGCGTTCCTCGGCACCCACGACGGGCTGAGGCTGTCCGAGGCGGTCCGCGAACTCGGCGCCCACGCCTCCGCCGAGCACGAGTACGTGGCCCTGGTGGACCTGGCGAACCGGCTGCGCCCGGTGCTGGAGTGGAGGTGGCCACGGCGTCGCGGCCGAACCGGTCATTCCCGTTTCCGCGCGAGGCCCGACACGCTACGCTCCTAGTCCGCTACACACGGGACACAGTCGGGTGGTGCCGGTGGGGGACAGGCCGCACTTAACAGGGCTCAGCTTCGAAGTCGACGTGGACGCTCCGTCCGATCTGGCCCACGACGCGACACGCGCGGACGCCCTCGTCACCGTCAGGGCCCACCCCGCCGCCCAGCCGCCGCCGCGGACGCGGCCGGCCGAGATCCTCATCATGGACAAGTCGCTGTCCATGGCGGGCCGCGGCAAGCTGGACGAGGCGAAACGCGCGATGTGCGCCGCCGTCGACACCCTGCGCGACGGGACCCTCCTCGGGATCGTCGCGGGCAACCACAGGGCCGACGTGGTCTACCCGGCCACCGGCGGCCTCGCCACCGTCGACGCCGTGGCCCGCCAGGAGGCCAAGAGCCGGATCGTCGGCCAACTCGCCGAGGGCGGCACGGCGATCGGGCAGTGGCTGACCTGCGCCGACCGGCTCTTCACCTCGGCGACCTCCCCCGGCACCGTGCGCCACGCGGTGCTCTACACGGACGGCAAGGACGAGCACGAGACGCCCGAGCAGCTCGACGCCGCGCTCCGGGCGTGCACCGACCGGTTCGTGTGCGACGCGCGGGGCCTCGGCGAGGACTGGAACTACGCCGAGCTGCTGCGCGTCACCCAGGCCCTGCACGGCAGCGCCGAAGCGGTCGTCACCGTCTCCGACCTCACCGAGGACTTCACCCGCATCATGCGCGAGGCCCAGCGCATCGTCGTGGCCCGCGTCTACCTCGGCCTGCGCCTCAACCAGCGGTTCCGGCTGGGCTTCGTACGCCAGACACGTCCCGTGGAGGCGGAACTGACGGCCCGCCCGCACCAGGACGGCACGCTCCACGTCCCGCTCGGCTCCTGGCCGCCCGAGACGCGCCAGTACCAGGTGTCGCTGCGCTTCGACCCCGAGACGCTGACCGTCGACGAGGACCTGCGTGCCGTCCGCGTCACGCTGTACGCCGAACAGCCCGACGGAACCCGCGTGCCCTGCTCGGAGCCCCGGGCCGTGGTCGTACGGCGGCGGTCGACGCCCGGGTTCGGGATCCCGCCGTCGGCCGACCTCACCCGGGTCGAGAACGAGCACGAGCTGGGCATGGCGATGCGGGCCTGCGCCGACGCCCAGCAGCGGGGCGACTTCGCGCGCGCGGACCGGGAGCTGCACATCGCCATGGGACTCGCCGAGGACCTCCGGGACACCGTGCGTCTGCGGTTGCTGCGCTCGGTCGCGGTCACCGGCCCGGACGGCAGGCCCCGGGTGCGCCACGACGCCTCGCGCGGGGAGATGCAGCGCCTCGGACTGCGGTCGACCCGGACCACGGTCCCGCCCGTCGACGCGGCCGACCTCCCGCCCGCCGAGGGCACCTCCCCGCGCACGTGCCCGCGGTGCGGTGCGACCACGGCGGCCCGGGCCGTGCGGTTCTGCGAGGAGTGCGGCGGCCTCTTCGACGAAGCGGCGACGGGCGGTACGTCCGTGGACGCCCCGTGAGCGCCCCGGCCGTCGTCCCCCGCGGATCCCTGCGGGGGACGACGACCCGCTGGAGAACCCGCGTCCGTGCCGTGCACCCGGTGAGATGGCTGCGCTGGTTCCGCGCCGGTGCGATCGCCATGGTGCTGACCACGGCCCTGATGTTCCTGCTGGTGTCGACACGGGCCGGCGACCAGCTGGCCGCCGCGCGGCACACCGCCGACGCCGCCGTGGAGATCGCCCAGGCCCGCCGGACCGTCGTCGCGGCCGACGAGGCCCTCGCGAAGGCCGCCGACACCGGCCAGGTCACCCTGATCGGCACCGGAACCGAGTTCGCCAACGACACCGCGCGGGTGAACTCCCTCGTCACCTCGGCGGCCGAGGGCAACGCCGCCGGCAGCCGGGGACGGGCCCAGTTCCAGTTCGTCCAGGGGCAGTTGACGACCTGTGTGCAGCTGGCCAACACGGCGGTGCGCGACTACGCCCGCAGCGGCCTGGCCGGACTGACCTCCGCCCGCCAGGCGCTGACCGCCCCCCGCGCGAAGGAGCCGGGGACGGGCGCGCCGATCCCGGGCACGGGCGGTCTCACGGCCTCGCTCACGGACCTCGAGGAGATGCAGCGCCAGGCACTCGACGTCCAGCGCCGGTCGTCCTGGCTCGACCCCGCCCACGTCTGGTCCCTGCTCGTCGGACCGGCCCTCGCCCTGCTGGTCTGCGTCCTCGCGACCGGCCGGGTGCTCGCCCGTCACTTCCGCCGCCACGTCGGCCCGTCGCTGCTCCTCGCGCTGCCGGCCACCGCGGGCGTCGGCATCACCACGAGCCTGCTGTGCCGGCACGACGCCCAGGCGCTCGGCCGGGACCCCCTGGTCGGACACTGGGCGACGACGGCCCTCGCCCTGGGCCTGCTCGCGGCCGCCGGGGTCCTCGCCCACCTGGGCTACCGTCCCCGCCTCGCCGAGTACAGGTTCCCGCGCTCATGAGCACGCCGACGGCCCGGATCGCACGCTGTGTCCTGGTCCTCGGTCTGCTGCTCGCCGCGGCGGGCTGCGGCGGCGGACCCGGCCACGGCAGGGTGACGATCATGATTCCCTGGTCCGGCAACGAGTTCACGGCGTTCTACTCGGTCGTCGAGTCGTTCGAGGACGAGACCGGCATCCAGGTGGACGTACAGGTCACCCGGGCCCTGACCCAGCAGCTGGACGCCGCGGTGGCGGCCGGGGCGCCGCCCGACCTCGCCATGCTCCCGAGCGTCGGAGCCATCTACAAGTACGCCGACGACGCGGAGGAGAAGGACCGGGAGCTGCAACCGCTCCACGTCCCCACCAGCACCTATCTGGAGCCGTTCCGGGGGCTGGCCGAGGTGCGGGGCGGGGTCTACGCGGTGCCCGCCAAGGTGGACGTCAAGAGCCTCGTCTGGTTCGACCCGACGGTGACCGAGCGGCCGTCGCCGGCCGCCCTGCGGACGTCCGGGAAGTGGTGCCTGGGCCTGGAGTCCGGCCCCACCTCCGGCTGGCCCGGCGCCGACTGGATCGCCGACCTCCTGCTCGCCCAGGGGAACGGCGACGCCTACACCCGGTGGCTCTCGGGCCGGCTGCGCTGGAACTCGGCCCCGCTGAAGGAGGCCTGGACCACCTGGCGGAACCTCGTCGGGACCGGCGCCGAGTCCGCGGCCGTCCGGAACTTCGGCGAGGCGGCGGCCGGAATGACCACGGAGCCCCGCACCTGCTCCTTCACCCATGGCGCGCTGTCCGCCATGGGCTTCGGGAAGGGGCAGCGCTACGACTACACGACCTACTCCACGACCCGTCGGCTGGAGGTCTCCGCGGACTTCGTCGGCATGTTCACCGACGACAATCCGAGCGCCGAGACGTTCATCGCCTACCTCGCGGGGACGAAGGCACAGCAGGCCTGGGTGAACCAGGGGGAAGGGGCCGCGTTCTCCGCCGACAGCCGGGTCACCTACGGCAACGCCGTGCAGCGGCGGATAGCCGCCCTCCTCCGGCCCGGCTCCGGCCACACGCTGTGCTTCGGCGCCGCCGACGCGATGACCCCGGACGTGTCGGCCGCCTTCTACCGGGCCGTCCTCGACTACGCGACCGACGCGTCGAAGGATCCCACCCGTCTCCTGGACGCCCTCGACGACGTCCAGAAGAAACTCGGCAGCTCCCCCGTCCCCGCCACCAAGCTCTGCGCCGACCCGACCTGACACCCGCCGAAGAGCCGGGCGGGTGTTCGAGGCCGGGTGCTGGTTCACTCCGCGCGTGAGATCGATCTTGGTTGCGTAGCAGGTCGGACGCCGGTCGTGGGACCTTTGCGGAGGAGCCGGGGGCGCGGCGATGAATCGGGCTTGCCGGCCTGGACGGCGGGGCGGCGCCCGCCCGCTGGCCGGCAGCGATCGGCCGGGTAGGAGTCCTGCTATCCATGTCGGCCGTATCCCGGCTGATCCTCTCGTTCGAAGCCGACGGTCCCGAGGATCGCCGCGACCACCGGACCGCCCGACCTCAGCACGTCCGCCACGAAACGTCCTCGCCCGACCCCGAGCCTGCGCAGTGCCCGCCCGTGGTCGGCGGCCACCACCAGAACCGCGCCGAGGAGCATCACCCGCCAGCCCGCCAGCAGTGGCCGCCGGGCTGCGCGCGGCAGCTCCGCGACCGACGCGCGCAGCCGCGCGCAGTGGAACGGGACGTGCCGCTCCTCATCTGCCAGGATGCGGTCGGCGACCTCCGACGTCAGCGGATCGTCGGTCCCGTCACGCAGCGCCCGGTAGTAGCGCAGGGCCACCACCTCCGCGACCATCAGGAGCAGCAGCTCCGTCTGTAACCCCGGCACGCGACGCAGTCGTGCGAATGCCGTGTCGCTCCAGTGCCCGGCCTGCGTCGTCGCCCCGCCCGCCTTGAGCAGCAGAGCGAGGAGCCTCGCGTGGTTCTTCTCCTCGGCGACGAACAGCCGCAGCGCTGCCGCGTACTCCGGATCGCCCGCCGCGTCCGCCTTGGCGAACAGGGCCGAGCTGTCGCCGTCCTCGCCGGCTTGGAATCGCTGGATGCTCGCCCGCACCGCCGGGGGCAGTGAGGCACCCGCCTCCCAGCGTGGGTCGGGCCGGGCTGCGCGGCGGTCCCGTTCGGTCTCGAAGTGACGGGCCCATTCGGCGAATCCCGATGCGCTCATGCCGCTCTCTTCCATCCCCCGCCCCGCCTGGACGGGGCGGGGTCTCCTCGGCCGTGGGGACGCGGCGGGGGAGTGGCACAGTTCCCGTCCCGAACCCGCCACCCGAAGCGGCGGGCGGAGATCCCGCTGATCGTCCTGCCTGCGGACCGGCAGCTTGGGGGCACCGGAGCCCCTGCCTTTCCCCGGTGTCCTCCGGCAGGTCTGGCCCGGCACCACGCGGCTCAGGCGGCGCGTTGAGCCGCGCTCCCCAGCACGCTTCGCCTATCGCGGACGACGGAGCGGACGACGCGCGGCGGCCTCGGCACCCTCAACCCAGTGGAGGTACCAGCGTGCGAATCCGACCGGCGTCCGGGGTTCGCCGAGGGGGCGGAACTCACCGCCCCCCGGGCGGTCGTCCGCCCACATACGGCCACTCTCCGGGCCTGTCAGGACGAGCCAGCCGCAGTAACCGCAGCCCTCATGACTGAGCTTCAACGCACCGCGCGTGACCTGGTCGAGGAGTTCGTCACCCGCGGTCATCCAGGCGCTGTATGCCGCGAAGTACGCCTCCTCGTCGTCGAAGCCGGACTGCAGTGGCTGCCTGTCGTCGTGCTCCGCCAGAACCTGCCACCGTTCCCCCTCCGTCAGAAACGGAAGCCGCAGGTAGTCGTGGCGCAGGCAGCGGTCCACGTTGCTCCACAGCCATCCCGCCTCCGTCCGGCGCAGGATGCTGAGCCCGTAGCCCGGCCCGGCACCGCCGGCACCGACCTCGAGCAGGAAGCTCCGGTATTCCGCCGGCAGCGAGACACCCCACCGGGCCTCCGCCTCGGCGACCTCCGGCTCCGACAGCGGATCCGCGAACCGGAAGTGATGACCCGATCCCCCCGCCAGGTCCCAGGCTCCGAAGACCTGCTGTGCCTCATCCACCTGGGCCAGCGCCTCTACCCGCTCGCGGACCCCACTCCAGATCGTCTTCTCCCCCATGAACCGAACTGTAGGCCAGGGCAACGGCGCTCTCACCCGATGAAGGTGTTCCAAGTGCGCTGCCGTTCCTCGGCGGCCTCGTACTGCCGACGTTCGCCGGTGCCTTCGTCGACCGCGGCGGAGAAACCTGGCGTGTGCGCGGCGAAGTGGTTGTACGCGTCCCGGCCGAAGACGGCGTAGGCAGCCGCCGCTTCCTCGGGAGCGTACGGCTCGGTCCGCTTCGCAGGGTCCAGATGCGCGTGACGCGCCCGCGCCTGACGGACCGCCTGCTCGCCGCGCTCCGTCAGCACGGGAAGCCGCAGCGCCTCGGGGTGGCCGTCGTCCGGCATGGTAAGTGCCCAGGCGACCACAACCATCGCGAGCGCCGTCCACCCCGCAACCAGTCCGTAGCGCCAGTGCAGGAACAGGAACACCACCAGCGCGGCGAGCGGCAGGCTCAGTGCGGCGACCGTCCAGGGCCACACGGGGCGAGGTGCCTTGAAGTCGACGAACACTTCTCTGCCGCGCAGGTAACCTTCCGCGAACAGGTTCTGGGCAATCGGGTGCGTGACGCTGTGCGGGGCCACGGCGGCGGGGTTCTTGTCGTACGCGAGGGACCAGATCTGCTGCTCCGTGTCCGACGCGTCGGGCGCAGGTCTTCTCCGAGAGCCTGCCGAGCGCTGCAGGGTCGGCTTCCCGTCGTACGTCGTGCCCGGCTTGAGGATCCCGCGTGCCACCATGTCGACGGGCGGTCGGGCGCGTCCGGATCACGCAACGGCGCTGTAGCGGCCCAGACTCCGTCGGCGGAACGCGTTCAGGGTGTGCCCCTCCCGTAGCGGGCGATGATCCGCTCGGCGCCGCGTTCGGCCAGGGCGCGGCGGCGGCCCCAGCGCGAGCGCCGTACGACGGTCCGCGCCCGCGGGTCCGACGGCGGAGCCGCGAGTTCGGCGAGACGGCCGGCGGCGCGGGACAGTTCCGCCTGGAGCCGTCGGCGCCGACCGGACGTACCCGCCCTCAGCACCGCGGCGTAGAGCCCTTCGACTTCGGCCACCGCGGCGCCCAGCCGGAGGTTGGCCTCCCGCACTCGCCCTATGTCCCCGCGCCGCATGAACGCCCCGTTCACCGAGATGTGCGCACCACTGCAAGCCTTCTACCCACCCAGGGCGTGCCCCGGTCATCGGTGACGCAGTGTGCCCACTGCCTTGAGGACACGGACCGCCCCGTTCTTGAGGGCGGGGTGGGTGCGCACCAGGTGATGGGCGGCGCGCCGGGGCTCGTGGCGCAGCCAGTGGAGGGCGGCGGCGGGGCCCCCTGTTCTGAGGGCTCCTTCGTGGACCAGGAGGTCGCCGGTCTTGAACGCGTTCTTGTACGGGGCCTCGCCCCGGCCGAAGTCCACCAGCCGGATGCCGGACTCGGCGGCGGCCTCGATCATGCGCAGATAGAGGATGCGGCCCGGTGAGTACGGGGCGAGGGCCCGGTCGTACGAGGGGAACCAGCAGGAGAGGACCGTACGGGAGCGCAGGCCGAAGTGGGCGGCGACGGGCCGGCCCGCCGCGTAGAGCACGGAGAGGGTGCCCGAGCAGTCCGCGGCGTCGGTCGCGAAGAGGCCGTCCACGAGCCGGGCGATCCAGGGCTGGGCGAAGGGGTCGCGCCGGCCGGTGCGGCGGTAGTGGGCGGACTTCCAGGCGACGAGGGTGCGCAGCGCCGCCGGGCTCCGGTCGTCGTGGACGAAGCGGACCGGCCCGATGTTCCGGGTCATCCGGCGTTCCTGGGCCCGTGCCGTCTTCAGGAAGCGGCGGGACTGGGCGCGCAGATGGTGCTCGTAGTGTGCGAACCCGTGGGTGAGGTCCACGACGGGGGACGCGAACTGGCCCGTCGCGTAGGGCAGGAAGAGGTCCTGGCCGCTCTCGAGGTGGTTGAACTCCCAGGTGTTCAGGGCGCAGGCGCGCATGAGGTGATGCGGATCCAGCCGCAGACCGGGGTCCAGGACGGCGCCCTGACAGTCGGAGACGCCCAGGCCGACAGCCCTGCCGCAGCCCCAACGCCCTCTCTGGTACGGGAAGTAGCCGACCGTACGGCCGTTGCGGCGCAGGACCGCCACCCGGGTGTCGTGGCGCACCCGGCCGACGGCCTGGCTGAACTGGGCACTCATGAACGGGTTGGCGGCGGGCGTGGTGGCAGCCCGCAGGTCGTTCCAGTGGTCGAGGTCCGCGGCGGTCAGATCACAGGGGTGCACGATGGCGATACGCGGGGCGATGGTGGTCATGGCCCGTCCATCGTCGATGAGACGCGCAGGTCAGGAGCCCGGAACGGGGAAACTGGCCCATGTGAACGTTCAGCCGAGGACTCACGGGGACGGGTGACGCACCCCCCGGCAACGGCAGGGCTCAGTCCGAACCCCGCCCGGGGCCGGTCGCCCAGGACTCGATCAGGGCGATCGTGCGTTCGGGGTGTTCCTCGTGGAGGTAGTGGCCGGTGCCGGGCCAGTGCTCGACCCGGGAGCCGGGGGTGCGCAGGGTGCCCCGCTCCCAGGCGGCCGCCTCCGCCGAGGTCCACACCGTCAGCGCGGGCCGGCCACGACGGCGCAGACAGGCCTCGCTGTGGGGGCGGACACCGACCGCGCCCGGGTCCGTGTACATGCCGGCGTACGCCTGGGCGACGACATGGTCCGGCGTGCCGAGCATGGTCCGCAGGTGCGCCGTCCGCAGGCCCGTCGGCGCGCCCGCCGAGAAGGCGCCGGCGACGAAGTCGGCCGCCGCGCGGGCCCCGTGCGCCCGGTACTCCGCCAGCCGGGCCGGGATCCCCGCCACCTCCTCGCCGTGCGCGCCGTGGGCCGGATCGAGGGCGACGACCGAGCGGACGAGGTCCGGATGCCGTACCGCCAGCAGGTTGACGACCTGGCCGCCCATGGAGTGGCCCACGGCGATCGCCGGAGGGGTGTCCGCGCGGCGCAGGAGCGCGGCGAGGTCGTCGGCCATCTCCGCCGGGGTGTTGCCCTCGGCGGGCACCTCGGAGCGGCCGTGGCCGCGCAGGTCGGGCACGATCACCCGGAACCGGCCGGCCAGGGTCTCGGCGTGCGCGGACCATTCGCGGCCGTCTCCGCCCCAGCCGTGCACCAGGAGCAGCGGGGTGGCCCGTTCGGGCCCGAGGGCGGTGCAGAACAGGCCGATGCGTCCGAGGTCGAGGTAGGTCATGCGATGCCGTCCGGGGTGGCGAGGTAGGTGGCGTGGCCGAAGTCGGCGTGGATGCCCGCGCCGTCGAGATCCTGCGCCCACAGCCCCAGCATGGCGCCGGTGAAGCCGAGGACGCGCAATTGGCCGTCGTGGAATTCGTCGGCGTGCTCGTCGGAGAGGACGGTCGCGTCGAGCTCGACCGGCAGGGTGCGCATGCCCTGCCCGGCGTCGTAGGAGAAGCGCAGGACGGGCACGTCGAGGTCGGCGTGCAGGACCACCGGGCGTCCGGGGTCGAGCGGGACCTCGGGCTCGTGTGCGATCAGCCGTCCCGCCTCGCAGCTCAGCGCCCGCAGGACGGGGGAGCCGTCGTCGGCCGCCGTGACGTACAGGTAGTGCCAGTTGCGGGTGTTGTAGTACGCGGTGAGTCCGGCCAGGTGGTCGGGGGTGCGGGGCGCGAAGGCCAGGCTGGTCCGCAAGGAGCAGCGACGGGCGGTCACCCGCCGGGCGACCAGGCTCGGAGCGCGTCGGCCCACCGGTGACTGGCCGCCGTGCAGGCGCAGCCTCCCGGGCGCCGGTTCGATCCAGTCCGGGCCGGCGGGGCGGCGCAGGGTCGACCAGTCGGGGCCGAGGACGGGAGTGTCGAAGAGATCGGTGGCGGGGGGTCGGGGAACCGGCGCGGGCTCGAGGCTCGGGGCCGCGACGGTGACGGCCGGGACGGCCCCGGCGATGCGGGGCCAGCCGTCCGCGGTCCAGGTCACCGGCTGCAGCGCGGTCTCCCGGCCGAGCACGCACCGCCCCCGGGGCGTAGGGGGGCGGGCGACGATATGGGCGGCGTACCACTCACCGGCCGGGGTCTCGACGAGCGAACAGTGCCCGGCCTTCTGCAGCTCCAGGCCCGGGTCGTGCCGGGAGGTCAGCAGCGTCCCGGCCGGATCGGGTTCGTACGGTCCGAGCAGCTCGCGGGAGCGGGCGACGGCGGCCCCGTGCTCGTAGCCGGTGCCTCCCTCGGCGTGCACCAGGTAGTACCAGCCGTCCCTGCGGTAGAGGTGCGGGCCCTCGGCGACCCCGGCGGCGGTGCCGACGGAGATCGTCCGCGGCCCGCCGCGCAGCGACCGGGTCGTGCGGTCGTACTCCTGGATCTCGATCCCGGCGAACGACTCCCGGCCGGGGCGCCAGTCGAGACGCATGTTGAGCAGCCAGCTCCGCCCGTCGCCCTCGGTGTCGTGGAACAACGACACGTCGAAGCCCCGGCCGTGCAGCGGGACCGGATCGGACCAGGGCCCCTCGATCGAGGGCGCGGTGGTGACGAAGCCGGGGAGGTCCTTCCAGCCCTCCGCATAGGTGTCCACGACGGTGAACACGAGGTGGAACAGACCGTCGGCGTACGACAGCCCGGGCGCCCAGACGCCTCCCGAGTCGGGGACGCCGGTCAGGTCGAGGAGCCGGGTGCTGTCCAGGACCCCGCCCAGCGCACGCCAGTTCACCAGGTCCCGGGAATGGTGGAGCCGTACCCCCGGGTACCACTCGAACGTGGACGTGGCGAGGTAGAAGTCGGCGCCGACCCGCAGGATCACCGGGTCGGGTTCGAAGCCGCGCAGGACGGGATTCCGGATCAACAGGATCAAGGGGTGTTTCCGATCGGAGAGTGAACAGGGTGCCGAAACCGACGTGATCACACGGGAAGGCCGCGGCGGCGGGGGGAGCGCGGTTCGGTCAGACGTCGTCCTCCGGTCGGCCGGCCGCCCGGCGGCCCCGGTACAGCACGAGCGTGCTGCGCGGGCCGACCGAGGGGCGCTGTCCGGCACCGATGGTCCTGCCGGTGGCCAGGTCGCGGGCGGGGCCGAAGTCCTGGCGGGCGGGCAGGGTGAAGGTCCGGTCGGTGCTGGTGTTCATGGCGATGAGATAGTCGCCGTACTCGCACAGGTAGAGGGGCGCGCGGCCGACGAGCATGGTCTCGACGCCCTCGAAGTGCACGCCGACGGCCGGATCGGGGACGTCCGAGGGCACCGGGGCGAGGGGGTACACGTCACCGGCCAGCGCCTGGTGCAGGGGGTCGCCGGGCGGCGGGAAGCCACCCGGGGGGATGTGCCCGGCCCCGGGGTCGTTGATCGCGTAGTCCCACAGGACCCAGTCGTGGACGGTGTAGGTGTCGTCCGTGGCGCCGGCGGAGCGCTGGCGGATCGTCGCGGAGCGCTGGTCGGTCGGGGTGAGGTGGTGGATGCGGGCGTAGTCGTTGACGCCCTGGCGGGCCCGCCAGTAGAGGGAGGCGAACAGCAGCTCCTCGCCGTTCTTCACGGCGAGCACGCCGTTCTCCTCGTCGGCGAAGACGAAGTCGGGCCGGTCCCAGGCGGTGGGAACGCGCCCCGGACGGGCCGCGAGCGCCTGGAAGGCGTCCCAGTCCCGGGAGACGAGCCGCAGCCCGGCGAGGCCGACACGGGTCCAGGTGTGATGGATCAACAGATCGAGCTGCTTGTAGAACTGGCCGTCGGCCACCATCTCCTGGGTCCAGCCGACGATGTCCGGGTCCTTGAAGACCGCGGCCGACATCACCGGGTGGGAGTCCCACGCCGTACGCGAGGCGTAGGCGATCTCGCCCGGGTAGACCTCGTTGCGCCAGCCGACCACCGTCTCGATGCGCGAGACCCGGGCGCCGGTCTCGTCGACGTCGACGACCCGGAACCGCCCCCGGGCCTTGACGATCCTCACCATCTGCTCGCGCAGTTCGGGCGCCTCCTGGCCCCGGTACCCGCGGGTGACCGACTCGTACATCATGACCAGCCAGTCGATGACCTCGCCGTAGCTGCCCACATAACCCAGCTCACGGGTCAGGCCGGCGCGGGTGACCTGGTAGTAGCCCTCGCCGAGCGGCCTGGTCGGGTTGCCGTCGGCGTCCTCACGGCCGAGGAAGGGCCTCATGCCGAGCGACTGGTACAGGTAGTCGCGGGCCCGGTCCTCCGGCAGGGCGAGCTCCGGGGCGAGCAGACCGAGGCCGCGGTTGGCCTGGTAGATGCCGATGGCGCAGATCTGCGACTGGTTGGTGTAGTGCGGGAAGTGCTGCCGCCAGTAGTCCCGGCTGGATCTCAGCATGTCGATGTACGCGGCGCGCCGCACCGGCTGTTCGGCCGTGCCGGAGCCCGCCGGGGCGGTGACCACGAGGTCGTCGAACCAGGCCGTGCCGGGCCCGGACAGCCGCAGATGGAACTCGACCTGGGTGGCGCCGTCGGGTGTCTCCAGTTCCAGGGAGACCTGTTCCCAGCCGTGGGTGCCGGTGGCGGCGAACCGGCGGTGGTCGCTGCCGACGAGCTTGCCGTCCTTGTCGAAGAACAGCGGGTCGATGTGGGCACCGGACCCGGTGACCCCGTCCGTCCTGATCCAGGCGCTGTACGTGCAGGTCCCCTTGCCGACCTGGACCTTCGCCGTGTTGTACGCCGTCACGAACCCGTTCGTCGCGGTGGCCGCCAGCTTCAGCGACGCGGCCCCGGACCGGTTGACGGTGGTGTCCCGCGCCCAGGAGGCGTCGGCAGTCCTCCCCCAGCCGGGTACCGCCCAGCCGGAGGGGGTGTCGGCACCCAGTTCGAAGCCGGGGTTGCGCAGTTCGGTGGGCCCGATCAGGTCGACGGAGTCGAACCAGGCCGTGCCGGGGCCGCTCAGCCGCAGATGGAACTCCATCTGGGTGGCGCCGTCGGGGGTGTCCAGGTCGAGGGAGACGTACTCCCAGCCGTGGGTGCCGGTGGCGGCGAACCGGCGGTGGTCGCTGCCGACGAGCTTGCCGTCCTTGTCGAAGAACAGCGGGTCGATGTGGGCACCGGACCCGGTGACCCCGTCCGTCCTGATCCAGGCGCCATAGGTGTACGTGCCCTTGCCGACCCGGGTCTTGGGGGAGGAGTAGACGGTGACGAAGCCGTTGGGGGCGCTCGCGGTGACCTTGAGCGAGGCGGAGCCGGTGCGCGAGACGGTGGTGTCCCGCGACCACGAGGCGTCGGCGGTCTTCCCCCAGCCCGGCACGTCCCAGCCCATGGGGGTGTCGCCGCCCTCCTCGAAACCCGGGTTGGTGATCTCGAACGGCGAACCGGTGACCCGCTGGTCCAGCCGGTCGCCCAGGTCCTCCCAGAGCAGCGCCAGCACCAGGCCGACCCGGCCGAAGCCCTGCCACTGCTGGTCGGAGCCGGTCAGGACGGTCGCGTCGTTCTTCCAGGCCATGTACCGGCCGTCGAGCGCGCGCAGCACCCGGTCCAGTGCCGCCGGATTGCGGTGGGCGGGGCTGCCGGACCAGAGGTAGCCCTCGGCGAGGGACTGGAAGGCCCAGGCGTCCATGCCGGCCGGGTTGGCGCTCGTGAGGTAGTACTTCTGGTCCCGGTCGACGCGCTTGCGGACGGCTTCGAGCGCCTCGGGGCCCTCGACCTCGCGCACCCGGGGCTCCGGAGCGGGACCCTGCACCTCCCCCTTGGGCGGGACGAAGTACGGCTCGGTGTGGGTGTACATCCGGTAGATGCCCCGCGAGGGCGTGGTCATCCTGTAGTACAACTGGTCGGCGTTCTGGCCGTAGGACCAGATGCGGCCCATGGAGCGGATCTCCAGCGTCACCTTCTTCCTGCCCCGGGTGAGCCGCTCCGGCAGCGGAAGGGTGTGGAAGAAGAACCGGCCCGGCGTGCGCGGCGAGGTGTCCAGGATGTCGAGGCTGTCGACGGCACCCTCGTCCTGGTGGCCGACCTGGAGGCCGTCGCAGAACAATTGCAGCCGCCACATGTTCGTGCCGGACGCCGCCTGCTGCGAGGTGGCGTCGTGGTCGTCGCCCCACAGCCGCACGGTGACATAGGTGGTCGTGGTCGGACTCACGGCGATGTCGAACTTCAACGTGCCGCCCCAGTAGCCGGCCGGCTCGGTGGGGTTGAGGACGCGGGCCTTCTGGCCGAGGCCGCCGGTGATCGTGTCGGAGAGTGTGGCGGTGAGCCCGTGCGCAGTCTCGGAGCTCTCGTCGCCGAAGACGACGGTGTCCAGGGGTTTGCAGACGGCCGGCTGGAAGGCGGCTTCCGTGGCCGGCGCCGCGGCGGCGGCCTGGGAGTTCAGCAGACCGAGGCCGGCCGCGGCGGCGCCGGTGGTCCCGGCGTACTTGAGGACGTCACGTCTTCTGGGTGCGTGGGGCACGGCTGATCCTTTACTTGAGGCTGCCCATGAGGATTCCGCTGCGCCAGTACTTCTGGAGCGCGAACATGAAGACCGCGAGCGGGACGATCGACAGCAGGGAACCGGTGAGGACGAGGGTGTTCATGTCGCGGGCCGTCTGCGCCTGCTGGAGCCAGGAGTACAGACCCAGGCTCACGGGGAAGGTCCGCTCGCCGGTGAGCATGAACAGGGGGAGGAAGAAGTTGTTCCAGATGTCGATGAAGACGAGCATGAAGATGGTGATGCCGCCGGTCCGCATCAGCCGCAGCGCGACCGACCAGAAGATCCGCAGCTCGCCCGCGCCGTCGAGGCGGGCGGCCTCCAGCAGCTCGGTGGGGACGGAGCTGTCGGCGTACACCTTGCCGAGATAGACCCCGAAGGGGTTGATGAAGTACGGGATCAGCACCGACCAGATGGTGTCGGTCAGCCCGATCTGCGCGAACACGAGGTAGAGCGGAAAGGCCAGCAGGGTGCTGGGCAGCAGGGAGGCGCCGACGATGACCGCGAACAGCGCGCCCCGGCCCCGGAAGGCGAACTTCGACAGCCCGTATCCGGCGGCGAGCGAGACCAGGGTGGAGCCGGCCGCGCCGAGCGTGGAGTAGAGGACCGAGTTGCCGATCCAGCGGGTGAAGACCCCGTCGTGGTAGGTCCAGATGTCCTGGAGGTTGTCGGCGAGGTGGTTTGCGGAGAACCACAGACCGAAGGTGGAGTAGAGGTCGGTCTGGTTCTTCGTCGCGGAGACGATCAGGAACCAGGTCGGGGCGAGCGAGTAGAGGAGGAAGAGGACCAGCAGGCCGGTGGTGAGCGCCACCGCGCGGCGGGTGGGGCGCGCGCCGCCCCCGGTAGCGACGTGGCTCATGACATCCTCCTGTTCGTGACCCGGTAGAAGACGAAGGCGAGGATCCCGGTGACCACGGCCAGGACCAGGGATTCGGCGGCGGCGTACTGGTAGTCGCCGGTCTTGAAGGCCTTGTCGTAGATCTCCATCATCGGAGTGAAGTCGGTGGTGATCGACTCCGGTGCGATCTGCCGCAGCAGCAGCGGTTCGGCGAACAGCTGGAGCCGGCCGATGAGCGAGAACATGCCGGTCAGCACCAGGATCCCGGTGATGTTGGGAACCTTGACCGACCAGGCGATCCGCCACTCCCTGGCCCCGTCGAGCCGGGCCGCCTCGTACAGCTCGCGCGGCAGCGCCTGCAGCGAGGCGGAGATCAGGATCATGTTGAAGCCGATGCCCTGCCAGGTCAGCAGATTGCCCAGCGAGAGATAGGTGGTGAGGCCGCCGAAGAACTCGATGTCCGTGCCAGCCCGGTGCGCCAGGTCGAGCAGCGGAGAGCCCGTCGGGCTGTAGAGAAACAGCCACATCACGGTGGACACCACGGCGGGCACCACGTACGGGATGAGCAGCGCCGCGCGGAAGAACCGCACCGCCCGGGCCGCGACCCCGTCCAGGAGCAGCGCGAGCAGCAGGGACAGGCCGAGCATCACCGTGATCTGCGCCGCGCCGAACAGCAGGGTGCGCAGCATGCTCGACCAGAAGGCGCCGTCCCCGAGGATCGAGGCGAAGTTGGTGAAGCCGGTGAAGACGATCCGGGTCGGACCGAAGCCGAGCCCGCTGCTCTTCTTCTCGTGCAGGCTCTGGCTGAAGGCGTAGCCGATCGGCACGACGTACGTGGCCAGGAAACCCAGCAGGAAGGGCAGCGCGAACAGCAGCCCCTTGTGGGCTCCCCGGCTCCCGGCCCGGCGGGGGGAGGACCGCCGGGCCGGCGAGTCGATGGCGACCTTCCGCGGTCGCGTGAGGATGGACAAGGATGTCTCCAGGGATGGTCCTGCCGGGTGCGGGGTCAGCCGGCCGCGACGGCCTTGATGCCCTTGGACTCGAGGTCGTCCAGGGTCCACTTCTGGAGTGAGGTCAGCATGTCCTTGACCGTCAGCTCCTTCTTCATGACCTTGCCCCACTGCTTCTGCATCTCGGAGTACATGGCCGCGTAGTCCGGGCCGTACTGCCACTGCTCACCGACCCTCGAGGCGGCCGTGGTGATCACCTGGGCGCTGTCGGACTTCCCGTTGAACATCCCGGTCGGGATGATCTTGTCGACGTACGGCGAGACGTCCTTGACCGCCGGGAACAGGCCCGACTTGGACGCCGGGTCGGTCAGCGCCGTCAGTGACCCCTTGTCGCTGGACAGCCAGGCGGCGAACTCGGCGGCCCGGTCCGGGTACTTGCAGCCCTTCAGTACGCCGGTGGTGTCGAAGTTGGAGGAGGTCCGCGGCTGGGCGGTGTCGAAGACCGGCGAGTCGGCGAGCTGCCACTTGCCCTGGGACTTCGGGAAGTTGGTGTCGTAGATCGGCAGCTGCCAGGTGGACGTGGTCATCGCGATCGTCCTGCCGAGGTCCCAGGTCTTGAAGACACCCGGGTCGGCGTACGAGGCGTTGGAGGCGAGATCGTCGTCGACGAGCTGCTGGACGATGTCACCGGCCTTGAGCGCCTCGGGCGAGGTGAAGTCCACGACCCAGTGGTCGCCGTCCACCTTGTACCACTGGGCGCCGGACTCCCAGGACAGGTCGACCAGGGTGCTCGGGTCCTCGCCCGCCATGTTGAAGATCTTGACGTTCTTGTCCTGCTGCCGGACCTTCCTGCCGGCGGCGATCAGGTCGTCCCAGGTCTTGGGCGCCTCGATGCCGTACTTCTGGAACAGGTCCGCGCGGTAGGCGGTGAACAGGGGCGAGGACCCCATCGGGATGCCGAAGGTGGTGCCGCCGGGGCTGACCGCGTTCCAGGCGGCGGTGGTGTACGCGTTCTCGTACCGGGCGGCGACCTTGGTGATGTCGGTGAGCAGACCGTCGGCGGCGAAGTTCGCCAGGTTCATCCCGTCCATCTTCGACAGACAGGGCGCGGTGCCCGCGTTCACCGCGGCCCGCAGCTTCTGGTAGGCGGTGTCACCGGCCGCGTTGACGAACTTGATCTGCGTCTCGGGGTGGGCCGCGTTCCACACCTTCGTCCGGGCCTCGATGCCCTCCGTCCAGCTCCAGAACTCCAGCGTGACCTTGCCCTTCGTGGTCTTCGCGGCGGAGTCGGCGTCGTCGCCGCCCCCGCAGGCGGTCAGGAGAAGGGAGAGGGACGCGGCGGCGGCCACCGGGACGAGGGCTCTGCTGCGGAAACGGGACTTGGACATCGGTCCTCCACGAGGGGAACGGGACGGCGCCTGCGACGTGGGGGAGACGGCGCGGTCGGGGCGGCGCAAAAGTGAGGGAAACCGGCACTGCCCCAGGAGTGGCAGTAATCGTTTGCCGTGGACCGTATGGCCGAAGCGGCCGGGTCCACAAGGGGGACCGCCCCGATTGTTTCGTCGCACTTTCAAAAATGTTACCCGCGAAACTTTCTGACCTGCGGATTCAGGAACCCCCTCAGGGCTCCCGGACGGTGCCCGTGCATAGACTTTGCATAGCTTGAGCATTGACGGGTGACCTGGAGCGCTTCTAGCGTGGAATACGTTTTCTAGGTCCCTGAGGAGCACCATGTCGACACCCCCGCCTCCGCACGCCCTCTTCGCCATGGACCCGGTCCATCTGCACGAGCTGTTCCCGCCGGCGCTGATGAGCCGTCTGCGCCGGCTCGTACGGATCGATCCCGCGCTCGTCGTCCGGGACTTCACCGATCCCGCGGCCGCCGCGGCCCTGAACCGGGCCGAGGTGCTCATCACGGGCTGGGGCTGCCCCCACCTCGGCGCGCCGGTGCTGGACGGGGCGCCCCGGCTGCGGACCGTCCTGCACGCGGCCGGCAGCGTCCGCCACCTGGTGGGCGAGCCGTTCTGGGCGCGCGGGCTCACCCTGTCCAGCGCGGTGCGGGCCAACGCGCTGCCGGTGGCCGAGTACACGCTCGCCGCGATCCTCCTCTCCGGCAAGGACGCCTTCGGGCTGCGCGAGCGCTTCCGTACCGAGCGGGCGTACCCCGCGCCGACGGAGTACGCGGCGGTGGGCAACCTCGGCCGCCGGGTCGGCCTGATCGGCGCCTCCCGGGTGGGCCGCCGCGTGCTGGAGCTGCTGCGCCCCTTCGACCTGGCGGTGAGTCTGTACGACCCCTACGTCGACGCCGTCGAGGCGGCGCGGCTCGGAGCCGTCCCGCTGCCGCTCGACGAACTGCTGCGCACCAGCACCGTCGTCAGTGTGCACGCCCCGGACATCCCGGAGACCCGGGGCATGCTCAGCCGTGAGCGGCTCGCGCTCATCCCCGACGGCGGAGTGCTGATCAACACCTCACGGGGCGCCCTCGTCGACCACACCGCCCTCACCGAGGAACTGGTCCGCGGCCGCCTCGGCGCCGTCCTGGACGTCACCGACCCCGAGCCGCTGCCCGCCGACTCCCCGCTCCACGGCCTGCCGAACGTCTTCCTCACCCCGCACATCGCGGGCTCCCTCGGCAACGAACTCGCGCGTCTCGGCGGCACGGTCGTGGCGGAGCTGGAGCGCATGGCCGCGGGGCTGCCGCCGGAGCATCCGGTGCGGCGGGCCGAGCTCGCCATCAGTGCCTGAGGGCGCGCCTCCGCCCGCTGCCCTGGCCGCCCCTGCTCTGCCTTGCCCGGTAACCGTTTGCTGACATTGATGCGTCAGCGAGGACTTCCGAGGGTTCATGTGAGTGACCGATGCAGTAACGTCGCGGTGTGACGGTGAGGGAGAATGACTCCGGCGCGGGTCCCGAGCCCAGGGATGCCAAGCGTCGACGGAAGAACATCGCAGGCGGCGAGCGCCCGAGCACGATCCGCGATGTGGCCCAGCGGGCCGGGGTCTCGGTAGCAACCGTTTCCAGGACGCTGGCCGGCAACTACCCGGTCTCCGCCGCCACCCGGAAACGGGTCATGGCCGCGGTGGAATCGCTGCACTATGTCGTGAACGTGCACGCCAAGGCCCTGTCAGGGCAGGTCGCCGGCCCGATCGCGCTGGTCCTGCGGGACATCACCGGGCCCTCGCTCGCCCATGTCGCCGCCGGGGTGGAGCAGGAGGCGGCACGGCGGGGCCGGCTGAGCCTGGTCTGCGCGACCCACGGGGACCCGGCGCGCGAGAACGACCTGGTGCAGCTGATGCGCGAGCAGCACGCGGCGGCGGTCGTGCTCGTCGGCGGGGCCGTGCAGGACGAGGCCTACTTCCAGCGCATGGCCGAGTACGCCCGGGCCCTGGACGCCGCCGGATCGCGGCTGGTGCTGGTGGGCCGCCCGCCGCTGCCGACGGACCTCCCGGTCACCGTCGTGGACTACGACAACCGGGGCGGCGCCTTCCAGGCCGCCGACCATCTCTTCTCGCAGGGCCACCGGCGCATCCTCTTCCTCGGCGGCGATCCCGGGCTCAGCACCGGGATCCAACGGCGGGAGGGCCATCTGCACGCCCTGCGCGCGCACGGGGTGCCGTACGCGGAGGAACTGGACGTCCCCGGTCTGTACACCCGCGTCTCCGGCTACCGGCGCACCCGGGACGCGCTCAAGGCGGGGGTGGAGTTCACCGGGGTCGTCGCGGGCACCGACATGGTCGCGCTCGGCGCGCTCGCCGCGCTCCGGGACGCCGGTCTGGACGTCCCCGGCGACGTCTCGGTGGTCGGCTTCGACGACGTGCCCTTCGCCGCGGACCTCATCCCGTCGCTCACCTCGGTCCGGGTGCCGTACGAGGAACTGGGCCGTACGGCGGTGCGGCTGGCGCTGGAGCGGACCGAGCGCATGACCGGCGACGACCACGTCATCCTCAGCACCCAGCTGGTGATCCGCCAGTCCGTGCGCCCACCGGGGAAAACCTGACGGAACATGACAGGTATGGCCTGAAGGATGGACTCGTCAGGACGACTTTCCCCGGCTTGAGGAGTCCCCGTGAACAGCCACCAGACCGTCATTCCCCTCGAGAGCGAGGAAGCCGCCCGGAGGGAGACCGTCGCGCCCGAGCGGGCCTGGCTCGGAGTGGTGTCGGCCGAGCACGCCCGCCATGCGAGCCGGCACGGCTGGATCCAGCTCAACCACGGCGCCCGGCACAACGTCGCCCGGCTGCGCCGGGGTGACGGATTCGTCTTCTACTCGCCCACCGAGTGCAGGGGCGAGCGGACGAGGCTGCGCGCCTTCACGGCGCTCGGGACCGTCGTGGACGACGAACCCCATCTCGCCGACGAGGTCGTGGACATGGGCGCCAGAGGGACCCTGCGGCCCTGGCGCCGGACCGTCGACTTCGCGGCGGTGCACGCCGTCGCCCTGCACACCGTCACCCATGAGCTGGCCCTGACCCGGGAGCGGAACTGGGGCTACGGACTGCGCTTCGGGTTCCTGCCGCTGACCGTGGCGGACTTCGAGGTGCTGCGCGGCGCCATGCGGCGATGAGGCGCGTCCACGGCCCCGCTGAGGTACGACTGCCGGCAGGCGTTGTCAGTGGTCCGCAGGAAGATACGGATCATGACGTCGATTCTGACCTCGCCGCTGACCCTGCCCGCCGCGCTGATGGACGCCCGTCGGGTCGATCCCGCCGCCGAAGGGTGGGGGTTCGTCAATCACCATGCCGTGGCCACGCCGACGGGTGACACCTACGTGGTGTCCGGGGCGCAACGCTACCGATGGGAGGCCGAGGGGGCGACGGATCCCGGCGAACAGAACTTCGGCTGTCAGCTGATCACCCGGTACGGCACCGACGGAAGGCCCGTCGCGGTGGCCCTGTACGGGCAGCCGCGGCCGGACGGCACGCCGTCGGCGGTCGAGGAGGGCACCGAGCCGACGCTGGCGGTGCTCCCGGACGGCACCGTGGCCGTCAGCTCCAAACCGGGCAGCACCCACCTGATCTCCCCGGACCTGAGCCGGGTCCTGGCCTCCTGGCGGATGCCCTGGGGCTGGGCGGAGGAGAAGGAGCGCAACGGCGACCCCTACGCCGCGTCGATATCCGTCACCCCCTCGGGCCGGCTGCTGTGCGTGACGCCCGAGTACGGGCTGAGCAACTTCGCCGGAGCACACCCGAACATCGTCGCCCTCGCCGAGCCCGGCGACCGTCTCGCCCCCGGCTCCAAGGCCACGCTCCGGGCCCTCGCCACCCACGACGCGCGCACCGACCGCCAGACCGACGCGGACCTCTACCCCCACGTCCGCTTCCGGGGCGCGCCGGTGGGCCACGACAACCGCCCCTCGCCCTCGCTGACCGAGATCGTGTCCCGGGGCGGCACCCGCTCCTACGACTACCTCGACTGCACGATGGGACGGCCGGCGGCCCTGGGCGACGACCTGTTCGTCGTCCCCGTCTTCGGACGCCTCGACCGTTCGGGCAACCGGGGCCAGGTCTTCACCTTCGCGCTCCTCGACGACCAGGGGACGGTCCGGGGCCGCCTGGAGGGGCTCCACCGGTACGAGGACAGCCCGTTCACCGGCTTCTGCTTCACCGTGGCGGGCGATCCGTACCGCGCCCGCGCCTTCCACCTCAACCGCTTCGGCCTGTACGCCTGGAGCGCCGACGGCCTGCTGCGCTCCCGGATGTCCACCGAGGACAAGCCGTACAAGGCGCTCACCCACTTCACCCTCCTGGAGGCCACGCCCGCCGGTGAACTCCTCCTCGCCCACCGCAAGCAGCACCTGCTGCTCCGTGTGCCGGTCCCGGAGGACCTCGACGACCTCGCGGCCGCCGTGGAGGCGGCCCTCAAGAGCTACGCCCGCGGGCGTACGGCGTGGAAGAAGGAGTACGACCCGGTGAACTGGCACTGGGTCGACGGCTCCGCCCGGGTCCACCACCTGTGACCCCGGCCGGAGCCGTCCGGAAGGCCCGGCCTCAGGCCGTGGGGGCCGGCAGCCACAGGTCGGGGCCGAAGACCTCGTACCGGATCCGCCGGGCCGGGATCCCGGCGCCCAGCAGCCCGCCCCGCATCTCCCGCATGAACGGCACCGGGCCGCACAGGAACACCGCCGCGTCCGCGGGCAGTTCGATCCCGTCGAGGTCCATCAGACCGGCCCGGGCGGCGGGCTCCTCCGCCCCGGGCCGCTCGTACCAGAACGTGGCACGGGCCCCCGGCAGCCGCTCGACGAGTGCGCGGGTCTCGGCCCGCAGCGCGTGCTCGGTGGGGGAGCGGTCGGCGTGCAGGACCAGCACCGGGCGGGTCGAGCCGAGGCCGGCGAGGTGGGCCAGGATGCCGGTCATGGGGGTGCAGCCGATGCCCGCGGAGACCAGGACGACCGGTCCGTCGGCGTCGGCGGGCTCGTCGAGGAAGACATCGCCGAACGGCGCGGACAGCATCAGCTCGTCCCCCGCCCGGACCTGCTCGTGCAGCAGGGTGGAGACCTCTCCGTCCGGTCCGCCCGCCGTCCCGGCGACCCGCTTCACCGTGATCCGCCGCAACGCGCCGCCCGGGGCGCAGGACAGGCTGTACTGCCGCAGCTGACGCACCCCGTCGGGCATCCGGACCCGCACACTCACGTACTGGCCCGCCCGGGCGTGCGGCGCGGGCGCGCCGTCGGCGGGGCGCAGCAGGAAGGACACCACGTCCGCGGTCTCCTCCCGGCGCTCGACGACGGTCCACGGCCGCCACACCTCGCCGGGCTCGACCCCGGCGTCCCGGTAGAGCCGGGCCTCCCGCCCGATCAGGGCCCCCGCCATCAGCCAGTACACCTCGTCCCAGGCGGCCGCCACCTCGGGGGTGACCGCGTCGCCGAGCACCTCGGCGATCGCGCCGAACAGGTACTTGTGGACGATCGTGTACTGGTCGTCGGTGACCCCGACGGCGGCGTGCTTGTGCGCGATCCGGTCCAGGAGCGTGTCGGGGCGGGTGTCCGGGGCGTCGAGCAGCGCGGTCGCGAACCCGGCGATCGAACCGGCGAGGGCCCGCCGCTGGGCGCCGCTCGCCTGGTTGCCGCGGTTGAACATCCCGTCCAGCAGTTCGGGCCGGTCGCGGAACATCGTGGCGTAGAACCGCGTCGTGATCTCGTCGAGCGCGCCGGCGACCGCGGGCAGGGTGGCACGGACCACGGCGGCGGATTCTGCGGACAGCATGGAGCCTCCCGGGGAGGGCGTAAGGGGTGGGTGAGCGCCGCGTCGGATCGGGGCGGTGCACCTCTGTGTAGCAGGCGAAAGCCCGGATCCCGGGCCCGATCGGCCGTCCGGGGAGAAAGGGGGACCAACGGCCCCGCCGGTTCGGGAGCATCGGCCCGGCGGGCGGTCCGGCCGACGGGACGTACGGCGGGACACGAGCGCCTTTCGGCCCGGGGGACCCGGGTGCGGTAGGGCCGACCGGCCCTGGCCCTCCGGCCCCGGATGGCGCAGGATCTTCATAAGGCCAGGACCGGTCACGCCCTCCTAGGGGCAGGCCGGCCCCGGCGCCGGACGGTACGAACGAGGAGCGATCCGATGGCGGACGGCGAGCGTCCCGGTCCCGGTACCCCGATCCGGGTCTTCCTGCTGGACGACCACGAGGTGGTCCGGCGCGGGGTGCGCGACCTGCTGAACGACGAGCCGGACATCACCGTGGTCGGTGAGGCGGGCACCGTGGAGCAGGCGCTCGTACGGGTGCCCGCGCTGCGCCCGCAGGTGGCCGTGCTCGACGTGCGGCTGCCGGACGGCGACGGGGTGACCGTCTGCCGTGAGCTGCGGTCGGGCATGCCGGAGCTGGCCTGTCTGATGCTGACCTCGTTCGACGACGAGGAGGCGCTGCTCGACTCGATCATGGCCGGCGCCTCGGGCTATGTGCTGAAGCAGATCCAGGGCACGGACCTGGTGTCCGCGGTCCGTACGGTGGCCGCCGGGCAGTCGCTGCTCGACCCCAGCGCCACCACCCGGCTCATGGCCCGGCTGCGCCAGGGCCAGGAGCCGGAGCCCGAGCCGGACGCCCTGCCGGGCCTGACGGACCGGGAACGCGAGATCCTGGCCCTGATCGGCGAGGGGCTGACCAACCGCCAGATCGGACAGCGGCTGTACCTGGCCGAGAAGACGGTCAAGAACCACATCTCCCGGCTGCTCGCCAAGCTCGGTGTGGAACGGCGCATCCAGGCCGCCGTCATCGCCACCCAGGCCCAGGACCGGCTCCGGCAGAAGGGCCACTGAGGCGCCGAGAGGCGCTGAGGGCGGCTGCGGCCCGACGGGCCGGCGCCTCAGGCGGCGCGCCGGGAACCGGCGGCCGGGCGGCCGCGGCTCCCGGCCTTCGGCGCGTGGGCGGGCACGGCCCGCCGCCGGTAGACCAGGTAGGGCCGGACCAGATAGCCGACCGGGGCGCTCCACACGTGCACCAGCCGGGTGAACGGCCAGGCCGCGAAGAGCAGACAGGCGCTCAGGGCGTGCAGCTGGAACAGCAGCGGCGCCCCGGCGATCGCCTCGGGCTGCGGCCGCAGGGCGAACAGCCCCCGGAACCAGACCGAGACGGTGGAGCGGTAGTCGTACCCCGGGCCGAACACGTTGTGGGCGGCGGTGGCGGAGATGCCCAGCAGGACGGTGGCGGACAGCAGCGGGAAGAGCACCTTGTCGCTGCGGTCGGTGCCCAGACGGATCCGCCGGGTCAGCAGCCGGCGGGCGCACAGCATCCCGAGCCCGGTGACCATGGCGAGCCCCGCGACCGAACCCGCCCAGACGGCCGTCGTGTGGTAGGCGTGCTCGCCGATCCCGGCGGACTCGGTCCAGGAGGCCGGTACGGCCAGGCCCGCCACATGGCCCGCGATCACCATGAAGGCCCCCAGGTGGAACAGCGGGCTGCCCCAGCGCAGCCAGCGGTGTTCCAGGAGCTGGCTGGTGTGCGTGGTCCAGCCGAACTGGTCGTGCCGGTACCGCCACACGTGCCCGACCACGAACACGGCGAGACAGATGTAGGGCACGGCGACCCACAGCAGCAGATCGTTCATCGCTGGACTTCCTCAGGGCTGGTCGGAGCGGGAGTCGGCGGTACGAAGGCGTCCGGCGGTGCGAACTCGCCGTTCCCGTAGGCGGGGTACGTGCCGTAGGGGTCCAGGCCGACCTCCTCGTTCGGCGGGCCCTCGGCGACGAGCCGGGCCACCGCCGCCCGGTCCGCCTCGGTCGGCGGCGGCAGCAGGGTGAGCAGCGCGGCCAGGACGTGCCGGTACGGGGAGTCGGCGTCGGTCAGCGCCCGGTGGATCAGTTCCAGCCCGCGCCGGTGCTGGCGCAGCGGCGCCTCGCCGCCGCCCGGGCCGGCCAGGGCCGCGAACTCCAGCACGACCGGGAGGTGGTCGGGCAGCTCCCCGCCGCCGGTGTCCCAGCCGGCCGCGCGGTAGCGCTGGTTGAGGGTGAGCAGGGCCATGCCCCGGCGGCGGGTGTCGCCGTGCAGGTAGTAGGTGAGATACAGGCTGCTCTTGCGGCGCAGGTCGAACATCTCGACGTAGTGGCGCTCCAGCGCCTCGGCCTCCTGGCCGGTGAGCCAGCCGGTGAAGGCGGTCAGCCGCTCGGCGGCGGGCGAGGGCGGCAGTGCCTCGACGGCGGACCTCAACTCGCCGCGGGCCGCGACGAGTTCGGTGTCCGGGTACTGCAACAGCAGTGAGCACAGCCGCAGGAGCAGGCCGCGGGTCTCGGTCTCCTCGGGGGTGAGACGGGACGGGCGGCGCACGGCGGCCCGGACCCGGGTGCGGACCAGGGCGGGGATGGTCGAGGGCAACGGGCTCATCGGTGGCCTCCGGCGGGGGTGTCGCGGCGCAGGGTGGGCATGCCGAGCAGGACCCGCCGGCCGTCGGAGTCGGACGACTCCACCGGGCAGCGGTTCTCCATCGCGCTCAGCGCGGCGGCGTCCTCCTGGTGCGCGGCCGGGACGACGTACCGGTCCGCGTACTTGGCGACGGCGAGCAGCCGGTGCAGATCCTCCGCCTCGCGCGGCGTCAGCCCCACGGCCTTCAGCGTGTCGTCGTCGCCGGCCTCGCCGAGGGTGCGGGCACGCATGTACGAGCGGAGCGCGGTGAGTTTCATCAGCACCCCGCCGACGACGTCCGTGTCCCCGGCGGTGAACAGCTCCGCCAGGTACTCCAGCGGGATGCGCAGCCGGGTCACGGCGGCGAAGACATGGTCGGGATCGTCCTGGTCGCCGCCCGCCGCGTCGACGGCGTCGAGGACGGGGGACAGGGGCGGGACGTACCAGACCATCGGCAGGGTGCGGTACTCCGGGTGCAGCGGCAGCGCCACCTTGTACCGCATGACCAGGTCGTACACGGGGGAGCGGCGGGCCGCGTCCAGCCAGTCCTCGGGGATGCCCGATTCCCGTGCGGCCGCCCGGACCTCGGGGTCGTGCGGGTCGAGGAACACCCCGCGCTGGGCGTCGAGGAGGTCCTGCTCGTCGGGGGTCGCTGCGGCCTCGCCGACCCGGTCGGCGTCGTACAGGAGCAGGCCGAGGTAGCGCAGCCGGCCGACGCAGGTCTCGGAACACACGGTGGGCTGGCCGGCCTCGATGCGCGGGAAGCAGAACGTGCACTTCTCGGCCTTGCCGGTGGCGTGGTTGACGTACACCTTCTTGTACGGGCACGCCGTCACGCACATCCGCCAGCCCCGGCAGCGGTCCTGGTCGACCAGGACGATGCCGTCCTCGACCCGCTTGTACAGCGCGCCGGACGGACACGCCGACACACAGGCCGGGTTGAGGCAGTGCTCGCACAGCCGGGGCAGATGGAAGAGGAAGGTCTGCTCGAACTCGAACCGCACCTTCTCCGCCCACGCCCCGCTGAGGTTGGGGTCGGCGCCGGCGTGCTCGGGTGCCCCGCCGAGGCCGTCCTCCCAGTTGGCGCCCCAGGTGATGGAGGTGGGCCGGCCGGTCAGGACCGAGCGGGGGCGGGCGACCGGGACATCGGTGCCGGCGGGGGCGCCGACGAGGTTGTCGTAGTCGTAGGTGACCGGCTCGTAGTAGTCCTCGATGGACGGCAGGTCGGGGTTGGAGAACAGGGACAGCAGGCGCTTGACCCGGCCGCCCGAGCGCAGCACCAGCCGGCCCCGCCGATCGAGCATCCAGCCGCCCTTCCACTGTTCCTGGTCCTCGTAGCGGCGCGGGTAGCCGACGCCGGGCTTGGTCTCGACGTTGTTGAACCAGGCGTACTCGACGCCGGTGCGGTTGGTCCACGTCTGCTTGCAGGTGACCGAGCAGGTGTGGCAGCCGATGCACTTGTCGAGGTTCATGACCATCGCGATCTGTGCCATCACTCGTCCGGCAGTGACTCCGTCACGGGGCATGTCAGTACTCCACGTCCTGCGAGCGGCGACGGATGACGGTGACCTCGTCGCGCTGGTTTCCGGTCGGGCCGTAGTAGTTGAAGGCGTAGGTGAGCTGGGCGTAGCCGCCGGCCAGGTGCGTCGGCTTGACCAGCAGCCGGGTCAGGGAGTTGTGGATGCCACCGCGCCGGCCGCTGACCTCGGTCTTCGGGACGTTCACCGTCCGGTCCTTGGCGTGGTACATGTACACGGTTCCCTCGGGCATGCGGTGGGTGACCACGGCCCGCGCCGCGACGACGCCGTTGCGGTTGTACGCCTCGATCCACTCGTTGTCCTTGACGCCGATCTTCTCGGCGTCGGCGGTGGACATCCAGATCACCGGACCGCCCCGGGACAGCGCCAGCATGTGGGCGTTGTCCTGGTACTCGGAGTGGATGGACCACTTCGAGTGCGGGGTGAGATAGCGGACGGTGACCTCGGCCCGGCCGCCCTCGTGCAGCTCCTGGTCGCCGTAGTGCCGTCGCGCGTTCAACGGGGGCCGGTAGACGGGGAGTTGCTCGCCCAGTTCGGCGATCCAGTCGTGCTGCACGAAGAAGTGCTGGCGGCCGGTGAGGGTGTGCCAGGGCTTCTTGTGCTCGACGTTGATGACGAACGGCGAGTAGCGGCGGCCGCCTGCCTCGCTGCCCGACCACTCGTACGACGTGATCACCGCGCGCGGCTGGGTGCGGGTGTCGGCGAAGGTGATCCGCTCGGCCTCGCGCTCGGCGGCGAGTTCCACCAGCCCCTCGCTGCCGGTCTGCCGCTCCAGCTCACGGAAACCCTCGGTGGCCAGGCGGCCGTTGGTGGTGCCGGACAGGGCGAGGATCGCCTCGCACATCTCGGAGGCGGTGGCGAGGGAGGGGCGCCCGGCGGCGATCCCGTCCCGGACCGTTCCGCAGCGGCGGCGCAGTTCGTCCAGCTCCCGGTCGGGGTGGACGGTGACGCCCTTCGTCGTGGTGCCCAGCGTGTCCAGCAGCGGGCCGACGGCGCGCATCTTCTGGGCGACGGCCGCGTAGTCCCGCTCGATCGTGACCAGCTTCGGCATGGTCCGCCCCGGTACCGGCGCGCACTCCCCGGTCCTCCAGTCCCGTACCACCCCGCCGGGCTGGGCGAGTTCGTCGGGGGTGTCGTGCAGCAGCGGCACCGCCAGGACGTCCGTGCGGGTGCCCAGGTGCTCGGCGGCCAGCTCGCTGAACCGGTCGGCGATCGTGAGGAACGCGTCGTAGTCGGTGCGGGCCTGCCAGGGCGGGGCGATGGCCGGGGTGAAGGCGTGCACGAAGGGGTGCATGTCCGTGCTGGACAGGTCGTCCTTCTCGTACCAGGTGGCGGCCGGCAGGACGACGTCGGCGAGCAGCCCGGTCGACGTCATCCGGAAGTCCATGGCGACCAGCAGGTCCAGCTTGCCCTCGGGCGCCTCCTCCCGCCACACCACGTCCTTCGGACGCCCTTCCGGCGGGGTCTCCTCGGAGCGGACCGCCGCGTCCGTGCCCAGCAGATGGCGCAGGAAGTACTCGTTGCCCTTGCCGGAGGAGCCGAGCAGGTTCGCCCGCCACACCGTCAGCACCCGCGGGAAGTTGGCCGGGTCGTCGGGGTCCTCGACGGCGAACCTCAGCCGCCCCGCCCGCAGTTCGTCCACGATGTGCTCGGCGACCGGGCGGCCCGCCCGCGCGGCCTCGTCGGTGAGATCGAGCGGATTGCGGTCGAAGCCGGGGTGGCCGGGCGTCCAGCCCAGCCGGACGGCCTGGGCCAGGCAGTCGGCGGTGGCCCGGCCGGTGAACCGGCCCTCGCCCAGCGGGGACGCCAACTCGTCGGGCCCGAAGGCCTCGTAGCGCCACTGGTCGGTGTGGAGATACCAGTACGAGGTGCCCGCCATGTGCCGGGTGGGCCGCTGCCAGTCGAAGGCGAACGCGAGGTGCTGCAGGCCCGTGACGGGGCGGATCTTCTCCTGGCCGACGTAGTGCGCCCAGCCGCCGCCGTTGACGCCCTGGCAGCCGGTCATCGTCACCAGCGCCAGGAAGGCCCGGTAGATGGTGTCGGAGTGGAACCAGTGGTTGGTGCCCGCGCCGAGGGCGATCATCGAACGCCCGTCGGTGCGCTCGGCGTTGCGGGCGAACTCGCGGGCGATCCGGGCCGCCTGCTCGGCCGGCACGGAGGTGATCGTCTCCTGCCAGGCCGGGGTGTACGGCTGCGCGGCGTCCTCGTACGATTCGGGCCAGCTGCCCGGCAGGCCGGGCCGGCGCACCCCGTACTGGGCGAGCATCAGATCGAAGACCGTGGTGACCAGGCGCCCGCCGACCCGGCGCACCGGCACTCCGCGCACCATCACCGAACCGCCCTCGGTGGCGCCCTCGTCGAAGCGCGGCAGGGCGACCTCGGCCGTCTCCTCGGCCCGCTCGATCAGGCTCAGCTCGGGCACGACGTCGCCCAGGTCCAGGTTCCAGCGGCCTCGCCCGGCCTCCCCCCACCGGAAGCCGAGCGAGCCGCCCGGGACCACCGGCTCACCGGTCGCCCCGTCCAGGAGGACCGTCTTGAACTCGGCATGCTCCTCCTCATGGCCGAGATCCGCGGCGGTCAGGAACCCGTCGGGGACGAGTCCGCGGTCGTGCTCGCGCAGCGTCACCAGGAACGGCGCGTCGGTGTACGTCCTCAAGTAGTCGCGGAAGTACGGCACTTCACGGTCGACGAGGAACTCCCGCAGGATCACGTGCCCCATGGCCATCGCCAGCGCCCCGTCCGTGCCGGGGTGCGGGGCGAGCCATTCGTCGGCGTGCTTGACGTTGTCGGCGTAGTCGGGGCTGACGGCGACCACCTTGGTGCCGTTGTAGCGGGTCTCGGTGAGGAAGTGCGCGTCGGGCGTACGGGTCACGGGGATGTTGGAGCCCCACATGATCAGATAGCCCGCGTTCCACCAGTCCGCAGCCTCCGGTACGTCCGTCTGGTCGCCGAAGACCTGCGGCGAGGCGATCGGCAGGTCCGCGTACCAGTCGTAGAAGGACAGCAGCGTGCCGCCGATCAGCGACATGAAACGGGCGCCGGCCGCGAACGAGGCCATCGACATCGCGGGGATCGGGGAGAAGCCGGCGACGCGGTCCGGGCCGTACGCCTTGACGGTGTGCACATGGGCGGCGGCGACCAGCTCGCTCACCTCGTCCCAGTCCGCGCGCACCAGCCCGCCCTTGCCCCGGGCCCGCTTGTAGGCGCGGGCCTTCGCCGGGTCCCCGGTGATCTCGGCCCAGGCCGCCACCGGATCGCCCAGCCGCCGCCGCGCCTCGCGCCACAGCTTCAGCAACGCCCCGCGCACATACGGGTAGCGCACCCGGCTGGGGGAGTACGTGTACCAGGAGAACGAGGCACCGCGCGGGCAGCCCCGCGGCTCGTACTCGGGGCAGTCGGCGCCGATCGACGGATAGTCGGTGGCCTGGTGCTCCCAGGTGATGATGCCGTCCTTGACGTACACCATCCACGAGCAGGATCCGGTGCAGTTCACCCCGTGCGTCGAGCGCACCACCCTGTCATGGGCCCAGCGGTCCCGGTAGAAGCCCTCCCACCGGGTGTCGCCCTCGCCGAACACGGCGCGGCCGTCCGCCGACACCTCACGGCGGGTCAGCAACCGCCGGGCGGCCAGCGGCCATCCCTCACCGGTGCGTGCCGCCCGGCGCCCTGCGCTCTGGTCGTTCTCCATGTCCAGGAACCTAGGCGGCGCGGCCGCGGGGCACCCTGGGCCGGCGGTCCCCGACGGGTACCCCTCCGGCCCCATCCGGCCGGGCGGGAAAGGGACCAACGGCCCTCTTGCCGTACCGCGCTCAGGCGCTGTCCCGGGCCCCGATCACCTCGCGGCCGGTGACCATGCCGGGCTCGATCCGGACGAAGACGCCGTCCCGGATCGGCATCCACGACGTGGGACCGCTCTCGGACAGCCGGTCGTGCTCGGCCGGGTCGGTCACCACGGCCGCCTGCCCCGTGACGACGACGCTCCAGCCCGACTGGGTCGCCGCGTGCCACTCGTCCGCCTCGAAGGCGACCACGACGCCGTCGATCGCGCGGACCAGGTCGGAGGCGGCCGAGGTGCGCAGCACGACGGAGGCGTCCGGGTCGAGGGTGAAGTTCACGGGGAGGACCGCGGGCAGCGCGTGTCGGGTGTACACGACCCGGCCGACCGGCACCTTCGCCAGCAGGCGCAGGCACTCCTGCCGGTCGAGCGCGCGAAAGGCATCGTTCTGAACCATCCGTCCATCGTCGGACGCGCCCGGGGAAGCGGGTAGGGCCGGTCGGCCCGTTCTGGGCACGGAACAGGCCGGCCGGCGGGCGGACCGGGGACCGTCCGCCCGCAGACAGGGACCGATGGCCCCTGCCCCCTGGGCGTGCACATGCGGAGATTGGGTGTCCCCGCACAAGCGTGAACGGGACAGGGAAAGGACGGACACCATGGTCCAGTCGTCGACGACAGAGAGCGCCGCCCCGGCGCGGGGCGCCGCGCCCGTGCCCGCCCGGGCGTGGCTGATGCTGGCCCTGGCCACCGTCGGTTTCGCCGTGAACTTCTGGGCCTGGGCCCTCCTCAGCCCGCTCGGCCCCCGCCTCAAGGACACCCTCCAGCTCAGCTCCTTCCAGCAGTCGCTGCTGGTGGCCGTGCCCGTCGTGGTCGGCTCCCTGGGCCGGATACCGGTCGGCGCGCTGACCGACCGGTTCGGCGGACGCGTGATGTTCCCGGTGGTCTCGGCGGCCACCATCGTTCCGGTGCTCTACCTGGGTCTCGCCGGGCACTCCTCGCTCACCGCCCTGCTGGCCGGAGGCTTCTTCCTCGGCATCGGCGGCACCGCCTTCGCCGTCGGCGTGCCCTTCGTCGGCGCCTGGTTCCCGCCCGAGCGGCGCGGACTCGCCATCGGCGTCTTCGGCATGGGCATGGGCGGCACCGCCGTCAGCGCGCTGACCACCGTGAAGCTGGTCGACGCCCACGGCATGGCCGATCCGTTCCTGATCACCGCGGCGGTGCTGGCCGGCTACGCCGTCCTGGCCGCGCTGCTCCTGCGCGACGCCCCCGGGCGTACGGTCCCGACCGGATCCGCGCTGCGCCGGCTGGCCGACACCCTGCGGCTCGGCGTCACCTGGCAGGCGTCCGCCCTGTACGCGGTGGCCTTCGGCGGCTATGTCGCCTTCTCCGTCTACCTGCCCACCTACCTCAAGACCGGCTACGGCCTCGCCCAGGCCGACGCGGCCGACCGGATGGCCGGCTTCGTCCTCCTCGCCGTGGCGATGCGCCCGGTCGGCGGCTGGCTGTCGGACCGCCTCGGACCGGTCCGGGTCCTCGCGGTGGCCCTCGGCGGGGTCCTCGCCGGAGCGGTCGTGCAGTCGCTGACCCCGTCCCTGGCACCGGTGGGCACGATCGCGTTCCTGACCATGGCGGCGGCGCTCGGCGCGGGCAGCGGCGCGGTGTTCGCCCTCGTGGCGCTGCTGGCCCCGGCCGACAAGGTCGGCTCGGTCACCGGCATCGTGGGCGCCGCCGGAGGCCTCGGCGGCTTCGTACCGCCCCTGGTGATGGGCTCCCTCTACGGCGCCTACGGCTCGTACGCGATCGGACTGATCCTGCTGGGCGTGGTCGCGGCGGCGGCCCTGACCTTCACCGAGACCGGCGTGCGCAACGCGCTCACCCGTCGGCCGGCGGCCGCCCGCCCGCACTGAACCGGGCACACGGAGGGGCCCTGCGACGGAGTGTCGCAGGGCCCCTCGGGGTTCGGGGATCAGACGGCGCTGCCGGCGCCCCACGGGGCGTACAGGTCGAGCAGTCGGGTGCGGGTGGAGCGCAGCCGGTGGGCGAGGACGTCCCCGACCCACTGGCCGACGGCCCGGCCCAGGTCCGGGTCCTCCTCGCACATCATGCGGACGGCCGTGGCGTCGAACTCGTACGCCCGTACCGGCGTCGTCGCCTCCGCGCCCAGATGCCAGACGTGGGGCGTGAACAGCCAGGACCAGCCGACGAGTTCGTTGTGCCGCAGGGACTCGATGACGGCCGCGCGACGGCCGGGCACACGCATGTCGAGCTCGACCGTCCCCGTACGGACGATCCAGAACCGGTCGGCCCGGCCGCCCTCCTCGAACAGACGCGTCCCCTGCGGGAAGGACACCTCGCGGGCGACCCGCAGAAGCCGCTCACGGTGCTCGGCGGGCAGGGCGCGCAGCATGCTGGGCGCAGGAATGTCGATCATGGCGGGCCTCCGGGCTGGTCTGCGGCATCTGCCGTAACCAGCGTGTTCCCGGCACCGGCTCGCGAGCCATGGGCCGTCCGGTACCCCGCCCGGGCCGGTCGGCCCCGGCCCCGGACAGGGCATCCTGACGGCATGCGCACCGTCGGCGTGGACCTCTCCGCGCGCCCCCGTCGTACCGCCGTCTCCGTCATCGACTGGTCGGGGGAGTGGGCCGTCGCGCACGCCCCCGTCCTGCGCTGCACGGACGAACGCCTGCTGGAGCTGCTCACCGCCCTGGGGGAGGCGGACCGGGCCGGAGTGGACTGCCCCTTCGGCTGGCCCGTCGCGTTCGTCGAGGCGATGGCCGCCCACGCCGCACCGCACCCCGACTGGCCGGGCCGCGACGCCGAGGGCGACGACGATCTCCGGGCCCTGCGCTACCGGCGCACCGACCTGCTCGTCGCCCGCCACGCCCCGCGCTTCCCGCTGTCGGTCTCCTTCGACAAGCTCGGCTCCGTCGCCGCCCGCTGGGCCCGCCTCCAGGCCCGGCTGGCCCGGCTCGGCCACCCGGTGGACCGCACGGGAGCCGGCCGGGTGGCCGAGGTGTACCCGGCCGCCGCCCGGCACCAGTGGGGCCTGTCCCTCGGCACGGTGGACGAACTGACCGCCGCCGCGCCCTGGCTGCACCTCTCCGAGGAGGCACGGCGGACGTACGCCGCCGACCGGGACGCCTACGACGCGCTCATCGCCTCGCTGGCCGCCCGGGCCATCGGCGTACGCCGCACCGCGTGGCCCAGCGCCGAGGACGCCGGCCTCGCCCGCACCGAGGGCTGGATCCACATCCCGGAACCGGGCTCCCTCCCCGGCCTCCTGCACGACTGAAACGACTGACAGTCCGTCACCTCCCCTCCCGTGTAGGGCCGTTCGGCCCCCGGCGGGGACCTCGGGTCCCTGCCGTCCCGGGGGCGCCGGACCGGAGACTTGCGGTGCGTCCCCCGAGGAGGTCCGCACATACCGCACGACTGAGACGGGCCACCACCGACGCCGGCGACCGATGCCGCCGGCCCGGCACCGCCACCCGGGCCGGTCGGCCCCCGCCCGGGACCAGCGGCCCCTGCCGCCCGGGCCCCCGAGAAACCACGCTGGAATCGGATCCCTTGCCCCAGGAGGTGGAGATCATGCTCCGCACTGTCACCGCAGGCCTCGACGGCTCGCCCGAGAGCCGGGCCGCCGCGGAGTGGGCGGCCCGCGAGGCGGCCCTGCGCAGCCTGCCGCTGAAGCTCGTCCATGTGTGGGAGCCGGTACCGGAGCCGATGGCACAGGCCCCGTTCCTCGGTCCCGAGACCCAACAGCACTGGACCGAGCGAGTCCCGCGCGAGGCCGCCGAGGGCATCGCGCTGCGCCACCCCGGCGTCGAGGTGATCACCGAGCAGCTCTACGGCCACCCGGGCGACGTCCTCGCCGAGACGGCGAAGAACGCCGAACTGCTCGTCCTCGGCTCGCGCGGGCTCGGCGGGCTCGGCGGGTTCCTGGTCGGCTCGGTCGGCCTGTCGGTCCTCGCGCACACCGAGCGCCCCGTGGTGCTGGTCCGGGTGCTGGAACAGGCCGCCGACGAGCACGAGCCGGACCCGGTGGGCATCCCGTCCGCCGCGACGCCCTTCCGGCCCGTGGTCCTCGGCCTCGACACCGCGCACCCGGACGACACACTGATCGAGTTCGCCTTCGACGCCGCCCTGCGCCGGGCCACCTCGCTGCGGGTGGTCCACGCCTGGAACCCGCCGCCGTACTACGCCTACGGCACCCCCGCCAACCCCGCCCTGCACGAGGCACTGGCCCTGCGCGCCGCCGAGGAGCTCGCCAAGGTGCTCAGCCCCTGGCGGACCAGGTTCCCGGGCGTGGAGACCGTCGAGGTCACCCGGTACGGCAGCCCGGCGGTCCCTCTCGTGGACGCCTCCCACGAGGCCTCCCTGGTGGTCGTCGGCCGACGCACCCGCCGCAACCCGCTCGGCGCCCACATCGGGCACGTCACGCATGCCGTCCTGCACCACGCCACCGTCCCGGTCGCCGTCGTCCCCCACGACTGAACCACCCGCCCCGAGGAGTTGACCCCATGAAGGCAGCGGTCGTCCGAGCGTTCGGCGAGCCCCTGGTCGTCGAGGAGCGGCCCGACCCCGAACCCGGCCCCGGTGAGGTCCGCGTCCGGGTGGAGGCCTGCGGGCTCTGCCACACCGACATCCACGCCGCGCACGGCGACTGGCCCGTGAGGCCGAGCCCGCCGTTCGTGCCGGGCCACGAGGGCGTCGGCCTGGTCGAGGCCCTCGGCGCCGGCGTCACCCACCTCGCCCTCGGTCAGCGGGTCGCCGTGCCCTGGCTCGGCTCGGCGTGCGGACGCTGCGAGCACTGTCTGTCCGGCTGGGAGACCCTGTGCGAGCAGCAGGTCAACACCGGCTACGGCCGCGACGGCGGGTACGCCGAGAAGATGCTCGCCCGGGCCGACTTCGCGCAGCCCGTGCCCGACGGCGTCAGCCCCTTCGACGCCGCCCCGCTCACCTGCGCGGGCGTCACGACGTACAAGGCGCTGAAGGTCGCCGGGGTGCGGCCGGCGCAGCTCGTCGCGATCTCCGGCGTCGGCGGGCTCGGCCATCTCGCCGTGCAGTACGCCAGGATCGCCGGCGCCACGGTCGCCGCGATCGACGTCACCGACGAGAAACTCGACCTGGCCGCGGAGCTCGGCGCCGACATCCTGATCGACGCCCGCAAGGAGGACGTCGGCGAGGTGCTCCAGCGGCACGGCGGCGCGCACGCGGCGATCGCCCTGGCCGTGAACGAGGCCGCCTTCGCCGCCGTCCACTCCGGTCTGCGGCGCGGCGGCAAGCTGGTCATGGTCGCCCTGCCCGCGCACGGCACGGTCCGGGTCCCCGTCTTCGACGCGGTCCTGGGCGGCACCTCCGTCATCGGCTCGATCGTCGGCACCCGCCAGGACCTCGCCGAGGTCTTCCGGCTGCACGCGGCCGGCCGCACCCGGGTGGTCCACGAGACCCGCCCGCTGGCGGCCGTCAACGAGTCCATCGAGGACGTGCTGCGCGGCCGGGTCACGGCCCGGATCGTCTTCGACCTCGGAGCGGGCCGGTGACCACGGACGAACGGCCCGTCGTCGTCGGCGTGGACGGCTCCGAGCACGCTCTGCGCGCCGTCGACCGGGCCGCCGACGAGGCCGCCCTGCGCGGGGTGCCGCTGCGGGTGGTGTACGCCTCCCTCTGGGAGCGCTACGAGGGCACGGCGCTCGCCGGCGAGCACAGGCCCGCCGAGGAGGTCCGCGCCGACGACATCGTGGCGGTGGCCGCCCGGCGGGCCCGCGAGCGGCGGCCGGAGCTGGCGGTCACGGCCGATGTGGTGGCCGAGGAACCCGAGTACGTCCTGGTACGGGAGGGACGCCGGGCCAGTGCGCTGGTGCTCGGCACCCGGGGCCGCGGCAGCCTCGTCGAGCTGCTCCTCGGCTCGGTCGGCCTCACCGTGGCCGCGCACGCGCACTGCCCGGTGATCGTGGTGCGCGGCGACGGCTCCGGCGCGGGGCCGCACGGTCCGGTCGTGGTGGGCGTCGGAGCGCACGGCAAGGACTCGGCGGCGGTGCGCTTCGCCGCCGCGGAGGCGAGGCTGCACGGGGCGCCCCTGGACGCCGTACGGGCCTGGCGCCGCCCGGCGAAGGAGAGCGGGTATTACCCCCTGCTCACCGGTGAACCCGCCCGTCCGTACGAGGAGCGGGCCACCCGGACCCTGGAGGAGGCACTGACGGGCGTCCCGGCGGACGTCGAGCTGCGCCGCCGTACCGTCGAGGGCCCCGCCCGTGACGTCCTCCTGGACGCCTCCCGGGGCGCCGGCCTGCTGGTGGTCGGCGCCCGGCGCACCCACGGGCACCGCGGCCTCCAGCTCGGGCGCATCGCCCACGGGGTCCTGCACCGGGCCGACTGCCCGGTCGCAGTCGTGCCCGAGCCGGAGTGACGGGCGCTCAGAGACCCGCCGCGTGATCGGGGACGTAGGTCCGCAGATCGCGCGGCGGACGCTGGTAGCCGGTCGACGGCGGCCGCACCGGCAGCTCCAGCACGGGCGGCGGCACCTCGCGGTACGGCACCGTCGACAGCAGATGGGCGATCATGTTCAGCCGCGCCGCGCGCTTGTCGTCGCTCTCGACGACGTACCAGGGCGCCTCGGAGATGTCGGTGTGCACCATCATCTCGTCCTTCGCCCGGGAGTACGCCTCCCAGCGGGTGAGTGACTCCAGGTCCATCGGCGACAGCTTCCAGCGCCGCAGCGGGTCCTCCAGCCGGCGCCGGAACCGCTCCTGCTGCTCGGTGTCGCTCACCGAGAACCAGTACTTGCGCAGCAGGATGCCGTCCTCGATCAGCATCCGCTCGAAGATCGGGCACTGGCGCAGGAACAGCTCGTGCTCCTCCTTCGAGCAGAAGCCCATCACCTGCTCGACGCCGGCCCGGTTGTACCAGGACCGGTCGAACAGCACGATCTCCCCGGCGGCCGGCAGATGCTCGACGTACCGCTGGAAGTACCACTGGGTGCGCTCGCGCTCGGTCGGCTTCGGCAGCGCGGCGATCCGGGCCACGCGCGGGTTGAGGTGTTCGGACACCCGTTTGATCGTGCCGCCCTTGCCGGCCGCGTCCCGCCCCTCGAAGACCACCACCAGCCGGACGCCGTTCGCCCGCACCCACTCCTGGAGCCTCACCAACTCCGTCTGCAGACGCAGCAGTTCCTTCTCGTACACCTTGCGCGGCAGCTCCGCCGCCTTCTTGCCGGCCATGGGACGCACCGTACCCGCCCGGGGCGGTGCCGGCGGGACCATCGGCGTGGTGTGGGGCCGACCGGCCCCTGCCGGTGCCCGCGGCGGCGCGCGACGATCGAAGGGTCCGGGGGGTGTCGGAGGCGGGGGCGGGAGAGCACGGAGGAGGCGAACCGTCATGGCCGACAAGGTGCTGGTCACGTACGGGACGACCAACGGCTCGACGGCGGAGATCGCCGAGGCGGTGGCCGCCGTACTGCGCGAGGACGGGCTGTCCGCCGAGGCGCGCCCGGCGCGGGACGTGGCGAGCGTGGCCCCGTACGACGCCGTGGTGGTCGGCGGCGGACTCTACGCCGGACGCTGGCACAAGGACGCCCGCCGGTTCGTCCGGCGCCACCGCCGGACGCTGGCCGCACGGCCCGTGTGGCTGTTCAGCAGCGGTCCGCTGGACCCCTCGGCGTCCGAGCGGGACATCCCGCCGGTACGGGGTGTGCGGCGGGCGATGACGGGGCTGGACGCCCGGGAGCACATCACGTTCGGCGGACGCCTCGAAGAGGGCGCCCGGGGCTGGGTGGCCGGGATGATCCTGCGCTCCGGAAAGGGCGGCGACTTCCGGGACTTCGCCGCGATCGAGACCTGGGCGGCCGGGATCGCCCATGAACTGAACCGCTCGTAGGACACCGGACGCTTCGACCCTGCCACGAGAGGACGTGACGGTCATGGCCGAACAGACACCGACACCGGTGACGGAAGGGCCGCCCGCCGGCGATCTGGGCCGCCGGCTCGCCGCGCGCCGGGCCGAGCTCGGACTGTCGCTGCGGGAGACGGCCGGCCGGGCCGGTATGGCCCCCAGCTATCTGGCGCACCTGGAGCGGCACCCCGGAGCCGCCCCGAACCGGGGTGCGCTGGTCAGCCTGGCGGGCGTGCTGCGGACCACGGTGTCGGCCCTCACCGGAGGCGACGCCGACCGCCCGCCCGGTACCGGACGGGCCGGGCACACGCCCGAGTTCACCGAGCTGACCCGGACCGAGTGCGGCGACCTGCTCGCCACGCACGGCGTCGGGAGGCTGGCGGTGCCCACGGCCCAGGCGCCGGAGGTCGTGCCCGTCAACTACAGCGTCGTCGACGGCGAGATCGTCTTCAATACCGCGCGGGGCGCGACGCCGTCCCTGGCGGCCGGCTGCCCCGTCGCCCTCGAGGTCGACCGCATCGACGACGTGTTCAGCGAGGGCTGGAGCGTGCTGGTGCGCGGTCACGCGCGCATGGTGACCGACCTCGGGGAGGCGCAGCGCCTCGCGCGGCAGGTCCACAGCACCCCGTGGGCCGGCGGCCGGCGTGACATGTGGGTCCGCATCCAGCCGTACGCCGTCACCGGACGCCGGATCGGCCGGCGCGCACAGCCGAACGCGCCCGCCGGATGACACGACGACACGGCGGACACGACGACGGAGCGACACCGCGGGGGATCGGTGCCGCTCCTGTTCCCAGGGTCGTACGGAAAGCTCCCGTTTCCCAGGTGCCGAAGGTCCCGCTCTCGTCGCCGGACGGCCCTGCGGGCCGTTCCGGTTCCACCCCGGTGCGCCGGGCACTACCGTGGCACATGATCGGACCGGTGGTGTCCGCCATGGTCAGGGGACCTGGAGGAGTGCAGGTGGGAAGCCCCGAGGAGGCCCGGGTACGGCTGCCTCAACTGAGGCTCGACGAGCTGCTGGACGAGCTGCAGGCGCGGCTGGACGCCGCCCGGGGCACCCGGGACCGGGTGCACAGCCTGCTGGAGGCGGTGCTCTCGGTCGGCCGGGAGCTGGACCTGGAACAGGCGCTGCGCAGCATCGTGGAGGCGGCGGCCGTGCTGGTGGACGCCGAGTACGCGGCGCTCGGGGTGATCGGCCCCGACGGCAGACGCCTGTCGGCGTTCCACACCGTCGGCGTCACCGAGGAGCAGATCGCCCGCATCGGCCCGTACCCGGAGGGCCACGGCATCCTGGGGGAGCTGATCCGCAACCCCGAGCCGCTGCGGCTGGCGAAGATCTCCGAGCATCCGTCGTCGTACGGTTTCCCGGCCCACCATCCGCCGATGAACACCTTCCTCGGCGTCCCGATCCGGGTCCGGGACCAGGTGTTCGGCAACCTCTACCTGACCGAGAAACGGGGCGGCGGCCAGTTCGACGAGGAGGACGTCTCCGTCACGCTCACGCTGGCCGTGGCCGCCGGTGTGGCCATCGACAACGCCCGGCTGTACGCGGAGTCCCGGCTGCGGGAGCGCTGGCTGGGGGCGAACGCCGAGATCACCCACAGCCTGATGTCGGGGGCCGAGCGGGCCGAGGCGCTCGGTCTGATCGCCGAGCGGGCCCGGGAGATCACCGGGGCGGCGCTGTCCGTGGTCGCCATGCCCATGGAGGAGACGGGCTCCCTCACCGTGGAACTCGCCCTCGGGCAGGAGGCCGAGGCGCTGCGGGGCCTGGTCCTGCCGGTCGGGGGCAACCTCATCGGCGAGGCGTTCTCCACGGTGACCGCCGTGATCAGCGCGGACGTCACCGAGGACGAGCGGATGCCGGCGGGGCCCCTGCGCCTGAAGGGGCTCGGCCCGGCGGTGGCCGTCCCGGTGGGCACGCAGGACAGCGGCGTACGCGGTGTCGTCCTGCTGGTCAGGGCGTCCGGGGACACCCCGTTCGCCGAGAAGGAGACCGCGCCCCTGCAGGTGTTCGCGGGGCAGGCGGCGATCGCGATGGAGCTGGCGGAGCGCCGGCAGGACGCCGAGCGGATCGCCGTCCTCACCGACCGCGACCGCATCGCCCGCGATCTGCACGACCTGGCGATCCAGCGGCTGTTCGCCACCGGGATGACCCTGCAGAGCGCGGGCCGTTTCATCGAGCATCCCGAGGCGTCCGAACGCGTGGCGCGGGCGGTCGACGACCTCGACGAGACCATAAAGATCATCCGGTCGACGATCTTCGGCCTGCGCGCCCGCGACGGAGCCGACGGGACCGGACTGCGGGCCCGCGCGGTCCGGGTGGTCGGCGAGGCGGCCCCCGTCCTGGGCTTCGCCCCCAGCGTGCGGATGGAGGGCCTCCTCGACACCGACGTCCCCAAGGAGGTCGCCGACCATGCCGTGGCCGTCCTGTCCGAGTCCCTGACCAACATCGCCCGCCACGCCCGCGCCGACCGCGCCGAGGTCGCCCTGACGACCGACGGCCGAGAGGTGCGCCTGTCGGTCACGGACAACGGCGTGGGCGTACCGCCAGGCGGCCGGCGCAGCGGGCTCCGCAACATGGCCGAGCGCGCCGAACAACTGGGCGGCACCTTCGACCTGACGGAGCCCGCCGACGGCGGCACGGCACTGATCTGGCGGGCGCCGCTGACCTAGGGCCCTTCTGACGGATCTCCGCGGCGTCGCGACCCCCGGTCCGGTGCTCCTTCTCCCGCGGAGATCCGTCAGAAGGGCCCTGGGGGCGGCGGTCGTCGATCCCAGCTGCTCACCCGCGATGCGCGGTGCGCTCAGGCCAGGTCCACCCACGTCCCCGACTCGGCGGACCGGGTCATCGCCTCCAGCGCGGCGGCACTGCGCACCGCGTCCGTGAGCGTCGTGCCGTACGGCGTGCCCTCGGCGATCGAGCGCAGGAAGCGGTACGCCTCCACGACCTTCAGATCGTCATAGCCCATGCTGTTGGCGGCGCCGGGCTGGAACGCGCCGTACTCGCCCGCGCCCGGGCCGACGTACACCGTGCTCACCGGCTGGTCCTGGTACGTCGTACCGCGGCTGACGCCCAGCTCGTTCATCCGGCGGAAGTCCCAGAACACCGCGCCCTTGGTGCCGTGCACCTCGAAGCCGTAGTTGTTCTGCTCGCCGACCGAGACCCGGCACGCCTCCAGGACGCCCCGGGCACCGGAGGCGAAGCGCAGCAGACAGTTGACGTAGTCCTCGTTCTCCACCGGGCCCAGCTCGCCGCCGGCGGCGCGGCTGTGGCCGGCCGTCGCCACCGTCGGGCGGGCCCGCTCGGGGACGAAGACCGCGGTGTCGGCGGTGAGCGAGACGATCTCGCCGAGGAGGAAGCGGGCCAGGTCGACACCGTGCGAGGCCAGGTCGCCCAGCACCCCGCTGCCGCCGCGCGCCCGCTCGTAGCGCCAGGTCAGGGCGCCCTCGGGATGCGCCGCGTAGTCGCTGAACAGCCGGACGCGGACATGGGTGACCGTCCCGATCTCCCCGGAGGCGATCAGCTCACGGGCGGCCTCCACCGCGGGCGCGTTGCGGTAGTTGAAACCGACCGTGCCCTGCACACCCGCCTTCGCGACGGCGTCGGCCACCGCCCCGGCGTCCTCGGCGGTCAGCCCCACCGGCTTCTCGATCCAGATGTGCTTGCCGGCCCGAGCCATCGCGACGCCGATCTCCCGGTGCAGGAAGTTCGGCGCGGTGATGCTGACCGCCCGCACCCGCGGGTCGGCCGCCACCTCGCGCCAGTCCCGGGTGGTCGACGCGAAGCCGAACTGCGCCGCGGCCTCCTCCGCCCGGCCCGGCACCTCCTCCGCGACGCGGATCAGCTCCGGGCGCAGGCCCAGTCGCGGATAGTGGTGCGCGATCCGGGCGTACGCCTGGGTGTGCACCCGTCCCATCCAGCCGAACCCCACGACGGCGACACCGAGCGTGCTTGCCATGACACCCCTCTTTGGACCGTTCCATAAGCTCTGTGCCTCACCCTGGGCTTCGAACCCACAGGTGTCAACCCTGAAGCCGTCCTTTGACAAGCCGTCCGGCCTGTGGAACGGTCCACGCCATGAGACCTCCGACGATCCGCGACGTGGCCGAACGCGCCGGTGTGTCGAAATCCCTGGTCTCCCTCGTCCTGCGCGGCTCCGAGCAGGTGCGCCCCGAGAAGCGGCGGGCCGTGCTGGCCGCCGTCGAGGACCTCGGCTACCGGCCCAACGCCGCAGCGCGCAGCCTGAGCGAGCGCCGCACCCGCTCGGTCGGCGTGCTCCTGAACGACATGCGCAACCCCTGGTTCGTGGAACTGCTCGACGGTCTGAACTCCCGGCTCCACGACAACGGGCTGCGTATGCTGCTCGCCGACGGCCGTCTCAGCCGCCGCCTCGGCGAGGACCTCACCCGCACCTTCACGGAACTGCGGGTCGACGGACTCGTCGCCGTCGGTACCCTGCCCCCCTCGGAGGCGCTGCGCGACGCCGCCACCCGCATCCCCACCGTGGTGGCGGGCGCCCGCGAGCCGGATCTGCCCCGCGTCGACGTCGTCGCGGGCGACGACGAGCACGGTGCGCGGCTGGCCACCGAGCACCTCATCGCCCTCGGCCACCGCCGGGTCGCCCACATCGCGGGACAGGGCGTCGTCGGCGCGCTGCGCCGGCGCAGCTTCGAGACGGTCATGGGCGAGCACGGGCTCGCGGCGGACGCGAGAGTGGAACATGGCGATCTGACGGAGGAGGGCGGCTACCGGGCCATGGTCCGGCTGCTCAGCGCCCCCGAGCGGCCGACCGCCGTCTTCGCGTTCAACGACATCGCCTGCGTGGGCGCGTTGTCCGCGGCCGAGGAATCGGGCCTCCAGGTGCCCCGGGACCTCTCCCTCGTCGGCTACGACAACACCTATCTCTCCCGGCTGCGGCACCTGTGGCTCACCACGGTGGACAACGCCAGTCACGACGTCGGGCGCGGCGCCGCCCAGCACCTCCTCGACCGTATCGAGGACCCGGCCCGCCCGAAGCGGACCGTCCTGTCGCCGCCGACCCTCGAGGTGCGCGGGACGACCGCACCCCCGGCGCGCTGAGCCGCCGCTCTCAGCTGCTCCCGACTTCCCGTCCACACAGGGAAATCGCTGCGAAGTGGCCGGGAACTCGGGGCCGTCCGCGACCGACTACTGGTTCGTGACACCAGAGACAGAGACCGCCTTCGCGGCGATCCGCGCCGAGTTCGGCGCCGCATCGCTCGCCCGGGTCGAACGGATGCTGGAGCCGGGCGCCGGGAAGGAACGGCATCCGCTGCAGAGAGCGGCCAAGTGGATCCTGCCGGGACTCTCGCCCACGCCCTGGCACGACCCGTACGCCCACGCCGAACTCGCACCCGTCGTACGGGCGTTGGAGGCGAACCAGCTGGCGATCAAGCAGGAGCTGGACGCCGCCTGGGCCGGGCGCCGCGAGGTGTTCGCGGACTACGAGCACTATCTGAACCGGCAGCAGGACTGGCAGGCCCTCCACCTCTTCCGCGACGGCGCGCTCGTCGAGGAGTCGGCGTTGCTCGCTCCCACCGCCCATCGGGTGGTACGGGAGACCGCCGTGGAGACGGAGAAGATCTGTCCGCTCCTCGAATGCCACTTCTCCACCCTGCTGCCGGGCGCGGTGATCGCCCCGCACTGCGACCTGTGGAACTTCAGCATCAACCTGCATCTCGCCGTGGACATCCCCGACGGATGCCGCATCACGGTCGCGGGGGAGACCCGGTCCTGGGCGGAGGGGAAGTGCCTGCTCTTCGACTACTCCTTCGAGCACGAGGCGCGCAACGAGGGCACCCGCCCGAGAACCTGCCTGCTCATCGACCTCTGGCACCCGGAGACGACACCCCCGGAACGGCGCGCGCTGACCGCGCTGTTCACGGAGATCCGCCGCCTCCTGGGGGAGAGCTGACGGCGGGGGGCGACGGATCATGGCCCTTCTCGTGCTGGCGCTGGCCCAGCTCGTCATCTCGCTCGACTACAGCATCGTGTACGTGGCCCTGCCCGACATCGGCGCCGGCCTGGGCTTCGACGACCACGACCTGCAGTGGGTGGTCAGCGCGTACGTCGTGGCCGGCGGCGGGTTCCTGCTGCTGGGCGGGCGGGCCGCCGACCTGCTGGGCCGCCGCCGGATGTTCGTCCTCGCGGCCCTGCTCTACGCGGGATCGTCCCTGGTCGGCGGTCTGGCGCAGAACCCCGGCGCGCTGGTCGCCGTGCGGGCGGTCCAGGGCGTCGGCGGATCGCTGCTGTTCCCGGCGACGCTGTCCCTGATCAACACCCTGTACGCGGAGGGGCCGGTACGCAACCGGGCCCTCGCGGTGTGGGGCGCGGCCGGGGCCGGCGGCCTGTGCCTCGGGTCCCTGCTGGGCGGGGTGCTGGTGGAGGCCTTCGGCTGGCCGTCCGTGTTCTTCGTCAACGTGCCCGTGGCGGGCGCCCTCGCCGTGGCCGGCCGGTGCCTCTTCCCCGCGGACGCGCCCCGCGACCGCGCACGCCGCTTCGACGTCGTGGGCGCGCTGACCGCGACGGGCGGGGTCACTCTCCTGGTGTTCCTGCTGGTGCGGGCCCCGGCGGAGGGCTGGGACACCCCCGCCGCCCTCACGAGCGCCGCTCTCTCCGCCGGTCTGCTGACCCTCTTCGTCGCCGTGGAGCGGCGGTCCCGCGACCCGCTCGTACCGGGGCGGCTGTTCGCCCGGCGCGGCCTGCCGACGGCGATGGCGGTGACGGCCCTGTTCAACGCGACGTTCAGCTCGGTGCCGTACTTCCTCACGCTGTACTTCCGGACCGTCCACGGATACAGCGCGGTCGCCACCGGCCTCGCGTTCCTCGTGCCGGCCGTGGTGGTCGCCGTCGGCACCCGGGCCGGTGAACGGGCCGTGGCCGTTGTGGGAGTGCGCCGCATGCTGGTGGGCGGCCTGGTGCTGGGCGCCGCCGGCGCGGCGGCCCTGGCACAGGCGCTCACCTCCGACGGCTCGTACGCCGGACTCCTGCCGGGGATCGTGCTGCTGAGCCTCGGTCAGGGCGCCGCGTGGACGGGGATGTGGATCACCGCGTCCACCGGAGTGGCCCCCGGGGACCAGGGGATCGCCTCCGGCCTGGCCTCGACCACCCTCCAGGTGGGCGGCGCCGTCGGCCTCGCCGTCCTGGTCGCCCTGGCCGGGGGCGTCGGGCAGAGCGCCTCCGGTCCCGGACTGCTCGACGGCATCCGTACGGCCGTGTTCGCGACGGCGGCCGGCATCGGCTGCGGCGCGCTGGCGCTCCTCGTCCCCCGCCGCACCCCGAGTCCGTAGCACCGCCTTCCCCCCTCCCCGGTGTCCGGCCGCGCCCGGTCGTCCTCCGTCATGCCCTGGAGACCCCATGTTCCCCACCCCCGCCGGTCCTTCCGTACCGTCGTCCGCCGTGCTGTGCGGGCTCGGCGGACGGCTGCCCTCCCGCGCGGTGACCAACGCGCACCTCGCGCGGCGGCTCGACACCGACGACACCTGGATCCGCACCCGGACCGGGATCCGCCGCCGGTACGTCGTCGACCCCGGGCAGGCGACCTCCGACCTGGCCGTCGAGGCCGGCCGCCGGGCCCTGGCCTCGGCGGGCGTGGACCGGGTCGACGCCGTGGTCGTGGCCACGACGACCCCGGACCGCCCCTGCCCGGCCACCGCACCCGCGGTCGCCGCCCGGCTCGGCCAGCCGGGAGCGGCCGCCTACGACGTGGGCGCCGTGTGCACCGGCTTCGTCTACGGGCTCGCCTCTTCCGCCGGACTGATCGCGGCCGGGGTGGCCGAACGGGTCCTGCTCATCGGCGCGGACACCTACTCCACGATCGTGGACCCGCTGGACCGGGCCAACGCGATCATCTTCGGCGACGGCGCCGGAGCCGTCGTCCTGCGGGCGGGACGGCCCGACGAGCCCGGTGCGGTCGGCCACTTCGACCTCGGCAGCGACGGCGCCCACGAGGACCTGATCACGGTCGCCGCCGGCGGCTCCCGACAGCGCTCCCGGCCCGGCGAACCCGGCCGCGAGGAACGGCACTTCGCGATGCGGGGCCGGGAGGTCTACCGGCACGCGGTGACCCGTATGGCCGCGTCGGCACGGGCCACGCTGTCCGGGGCCGGCTGGACGACCGACGACGTCGACCACTTCGTACCGCACCAGGCCAATCTGCGGATCCTGCACTCGGTGGCGGACGCGCTCGCCCTGCCCCGCGAGCGGTGCGTCACGCACGTCGAGTCCGTCGGCAACACGGGTGCCGCGTCCATCCCGCTGGCCCTCGCCGACGCGGCCCGCGCCGGCACGCTCCGGCCCGGCCACCGTCTTCTGCTCACCGCCTTCGGAGGCGGCCTCACCTGGGGCTCCTGCCTCCTGACCTGGCCCGAACTCCCCCGACCGGAACGGATCACACCATGACCGACACCTATGAACGACTCGTCGCCGTCCTCACCGGGCTGCACGACGTCCCGCCCGCCCTCATCCGCCCCGAGGCGACCCTCGGCGAACTTGACGTCGACTCGCTGACCACGGTCGAGATCGGCATCCGCGTCGAACGCGACCTCGGCGTGGACGTCGGCGACGACGAACTCCAGCCGGACCTGACCCTCGGCGGGCTCGCCGCACTCGTCGACTCCCGCCGCGCCACCACCGTCTGACCCCACGGAAGGAAGCACCCCCATGCAGATCAAGGACCAGCCCCGCGACGCGATCGGCGCCATCGTCGAGGACTTCGACCACCGCACCGCCTCGGACGCCGACCTCGCCGCCCTGAAGAACACGGTCTACACGAAGAAGATCGCGGTCCTGAGGAACCAGGCCCTCTCCCCCCGGGAATTCCTCGACCTCGGCCGGCGGCTGGGCCGCCCGGAGACGTACTACGAGCCGATGTACCGGCACCCGGACGTCCCCGAGATATTCGTCTCCTCCAACGTCCCCGAGAACGGACGGCAGATCGGAGTGCCGAAGACCGGGAAATTCTGGCACGCCGACTACCAGTTCATGCCGGACCCCTTCGGTATCACCCTCATCCACCCCCAGGTCGTACCGACGGTAAATCGCGGCACGTATTTCATCGACATGGGAAAGGCCTACGAGGAACTGCCCGACGACCTGAAGAAGGAGATCGCCGGAACGCGGTGCCGGCACTCCGTGCGCAAATACTTCAAGATCCGGCCGCACGACGTCTACCGGCCCCTCTCCGAGATCATCGACGAGGTCGAGCACAAGACGCCGGCCGTGGTCCAGCCGACCGCCTTCACCCACCCCATGACCGGGGAGACGGTCCTCTACGTCAGCGAGGGCTTCACCGTCGGCATCGAGGACCGGGACGGCCGGCCGCTCGACGAGGAGCTGCTGAAGCGGCTGTTCGAGGCCACCGGCCAGCTCGACGAGACCTTCGAGCACCCCGCCATCCACCTGCAGAGCTTCGCACAGGGAGACCTGCTGGTCTGGGACAACCGCAGTCTCGTCCACCGCGCCCGGCACACCACCACCCCCGAGCCGACCGTCTCCTACCGCGTCACCGTGCACGACGAGCGCCCGCTGCACGACGGGATCTGGGCGGCATGACCGACGAGCCCCTGCTGGACCGGGTCCTTCGGCCCTACAAGGCCCACTGCCGCTATCTGCGGTCCGCGGACGTGACCGTGCGGGACGACGGACCGGCCGCCGTCCAGGGCGCGTTCGCGATCCCCGAGTCCTGCTACATCGACGACACCGGGCATCTCAATTCCGTCGAGGTGAACATCTGCTACAACCAGATGATGTATTACCTCGTCGCCAAGTCCGTGCAGGACGGACTGGGTCCGGGGTTCGCCGACTGGACGCTGGACGACTTCTTCGAGCACCAGCTGCCGGACATTCTCATCGCGCGTTTCACGTCGGCCTTCCGACGGCCCGTCGATCCGCGGTCCTTCTCCGGCGAGATGGCGTTCCGCTCCGTCACCCGGCGCAGCCCCGGCGGCGGCCCGCCCTTCCTGCACGCCGAGACCGCGTTCCGCTACTGGGACGCCGGTACGGGCCGCTGCGACGGCGAGGCGACCCTCGCCTTCGTCAACCTCCTCTGACCGGCGAAGGGATCACCATGCAGACGCTCGCCCGGACCACCGGCTTCCACGCCCGGCACCGGCCCACCACCCCCGCCATCCTCTGCGAGGGCCGCACCCTGACCTACGGAGCGCTGCACGAGGAGAGCAACCGCGTCGCCCACGCGATCCGGGCCGCCGGACTCGTCCCCGGCGACCGGGTGGCGTACCTCGGCAAGGAGTCCGAGCACTACTACGAGATCCTCTTCGGCTGCGCCAAGAGCGGCACGGTCCTCGTCCCGGTCAACTGGCGGCTCACCGCACCCGAGGTGAGCCACATCCTCCAGGACTCCGGCACCCGGCTGCTGTTCCTGGAGGAGGAGTTCGGAGCCGCCGTGGAGACGGCACCCGAAACGGTCGTACACCTCGATGAGTTCGAGCGGTGGTGTGGGCGACACCCCGCCGAGGAGCCGGAGTACGAGGCCACCCCGGACACCCCCGTCGCCCAGCTCTACACCAGCGGCACCACCGGACTGCCCAAGGGCGTGGTCCTCGCCCACCGCAGCTTCTTCGCGATCCGTGACGCCCTGGCGCGCGAGGGGCTGGACTGGATCGACTGGCGGGCCGGCGACCTCGCGCTGATCGGCATCCCGGGCTTCCACATCGGCGGCCTGTGGTGGGCCACGCAGAACCTCGACGCCGGGACGACGGTCGTCGCGATGCGCGCCTTCGACGCCCGCCGGGCCGTGGACCTCATCCGCGACCTCGGCGTCACCACCGCCTGCGTGGTCCCGGCCATGCTCCGCATGATGCTCACCGAACCCGGCGTGAGCGCTCGGGACTTCACCACCCTGCGCAAGACGGTCTACGGCGGCTCCCCGATCTCCGAGGCCCTGCTGGAGGAGAGCCTCGCCGTCCTGGACTGCGAGTTCGCCCAGATCTACGGCCTCACCGAGACCGGCAACACCGCCGTCTGCCTGCCCCCGGCCGCGCACGTCCCCGGCGGACCGCTGATGCAGGCGGCGGGACGGCCGTATCCCGGTGTACGCGTCAAGGTGATCGACGGCGACGGCCGTGAACTCCCGCCGGGCGCGGTGGGGGAGGTCTGTCTGCACACGCCGGCCAGGATGGTCGAGTACTGGGGGCTGCCGGACCGGACCGTGGAGACCCTCGTCGACGGCTGGATCCACACCGGTGACGCCGGCCACCTCGACGAGGACGGCCATGTCTTCATCCGCGACCGGATCAAGGACGCCGTCCTCGTCGCCGGCGAGAACGTCTACCCGGCCGAGATCGAGAACGCGCTGGAGGGCCACCCCGGCGTCGCCGAGGCCGTCGTCGTCGGCGCCCCCGACGAGCGCTGGGGCGAATACGTGCACGCCTTCGTCGTACCCGACCCCGAACGGCCGCCCACGCCGAGGGAGTTGCACACCTTCCTGGTCCCGAGGCTGGCGAGCTTCAAGCTGCCCGCCCGTTACGAGTTCCTCGACAGCGTGCCCCGCAACCCCAGCGGCAAGATCCTGCGCCGCGCCCTGCGCGACCGCTTCTGGGGCGACTCCGCCCGCAAGGTCAACTGAGAGAGAACGACATGCCTGCTCCCCTCACCCCGGACGGCTTCCGCGCCGACCTCGCGGAGTACCTGTACCAGCGACCCGACGAGGTCGACCTCGACCAGAACCCCCTCGACGCCGGACTGGACTCCCTGCGCATCACCACCCTCATGGAGCAGTGGCGCGCGACCGGCGTGGAGATCACCTTCGTCGAGCTCGCCGAGCGCACCTCCTTCGCCCAGTGGTGGCAACTGCTCGCGGCACGGCAGGGGGACACCCCATGACCGCGCGCCGACCGCTGCCGGCCGCCCAGGAAGGCGTCTGGACCGGCCAGCGGCTCGACCCCGACAGCCCCGCCTACAACACGGCCGAGTACGTGCACATCCACGGCCCGGTGGACACCGCCGCCTTCGACGCGGCCCTGCGCCACGTCGTCGCCGAGACCGAGGCCCTGAACGTCGTCTACGTCGTCGACGCACAGGGCCACCCCTGGGAGACCCCCGCCCCGGCCGACGGCTGGCGGCTCCACACGGCCGACCTCACCACCGCACCCCACCCCCACACGGCGGCCCTGGCCTGGATGCACCGGGACCTGGCCCGCCCCGTCGACCTCGCCCACGGCCCGCTGTTCGGCCACGCGCTGCTGCGGATCGCGAGCGAGCAGTACCTCTGGTACCACCGCGTCCACCACATCGCCCTCGACGGCTTCGGCCTGTCGCTGGTCGCCCGCCGCGTCGCCGAGGTCTACACGGCCCTGACGACCGGCGCACCGGTGGGGGACAGCGGCTTCGGCACCCTGGCCTCGGTCCGGGAGGAGGAACACGCCTACCGGGAGTCGGCGGCCTTCGCCCGCGACCGTGCCTACTGGACCCACCGGTTCGCCGACCGGCCGCCCGTCGCGACCCCGGCCGGTCGTACGGCCCTCCCGGCGCACACCTTCCACCGGCGCACCGCCGACCTGGGCGCGGAGCGGACCGAGGCCCTCCGGGCGGTCGCCCGGGAGCTGAGGGTCAGCTGGTCCGAGGTGCTGCTCGCGGTGACCGCCGCCCGGCTGCACCGGACGACCGGCGCACCGGAGATCGTCCTCGGCCTCCCGGCGATGGGCCGCCTCGGCTCCGTCTCCCTGCGCGTGCCCTGCATGGTCCGCAACATCCTGCCCCTGCGCGTCCCCGTCACCGACCGGGACAGCACGCGCGACCTCGCCACCCGGATCTCCGGCGAACTGCGCGCCGCCCTGCCGCACCAGCGCTACCGCTACGAACGGCTCCGGCGCGACCTCCGGCTCGTCGGAGGAGAGCGCCGGCTGTCCGGCCCCGGCGTCAACATCATGCCGTTCGCCTACGACCTGCGCTTCGCCGGACACCGCAGCACCGTGCACAACGTCTCCGCCGGGCCCGTGGACGACCTCTCCGTCAACGTCTACGACCGGTCCGAGGGCGCGGGCCTGCGCATCGCCGTGGACGCCCATCCCGGCCTCTACGACGAGACCGACGTCACCGCGTTCCGCGACGGGCTGCTCGGCCTGCTGGACCGGGCCGTCGCCGATCCCGGCCGGCCCCTCGCCGGCCCACCCGTCCACGGTGCCGTCGCCGCGCCGGCGCCCGTCCTGGACGGCGGTCCGCTGCCCGGCCCCGCGCGCCCGGTCCTCGACCTGATCGCCGAGCAGGCCGGGCGCGGGGGCACGGCGGTCGCCGTCGAGCACGAGGGCCGCGGGGTGACGTACGCGGAACTCCTCGGCTCGGCACGCGACATGGCGCGCCGGCTCACCGCTCGGGGGGTCGGCGCCGGGGACCTGGTGGCCGTGGTCCTGCCGCGGGGCATCGAGGCGATCACCGCGATCCTCGGCGTCCTGCTCTCCGGGGCCGCCTACTGCCCCCTCGACCCGACGGCACCCGCTTCCCGCCGGGCGGAACTCCTGGCGGAGGCCCGGCCCCGGCTCGTCCTGACCGACACGTCCCTCTCCCCACCGGAGCCCGGGACCGCCCCACCCCCCGTGGCCGACCTCGCCTACGTCCTGCACACCTCCGGCTCCACCGGCCGCCCCAAGGGCGTGCAGACCGGTCACCGCGCCCTCGCCCGCTTCGTCGCCGGAGCGACACCCCGCTACGGCCTCCGGCGCACCGACCGCGTCCTGCAGTTCGCCCCCCTGCACTTCGACACCAGCGTCGAGGAGATCTTCCTCACCCTGTGCGCGGGAGCCACCCTGGTCGTCCGCCCCGACGACATGACCGACTCGGTCCCCGGCTTCCTGGCGGCCTGCGCCCGCCTGCGGATCAGCTTCCTCGACCTGCCCACGGCCTACTGGCACGAACTGGCGTACGCCGTCTCGACCGGCACGGCCGCGCTCCCCACCGGGGTGCACACCGTCGTCATCGGCGGGGAGCCCGCGCTGCCCGAGCGGGTCGACCGCTGGCGCGGGACGGTCGGCCCGTCGGTGAGGCTGCTGAACACCTACGGCCCGACCGAGGCCACCGTGGTCGCCACGGTCGCCGACCTCCACGACCCCGCCCTCGCCCCGGGAGACGTCCCGATCGGGCTGCCCCTGCCCGGCACCCGCGCGGCGGTGATCGACGGCGAACTCCATCTCCTCGGCGACAACCTGGCCCTCGGCTACCGCGGGGACCACCCCGACACCTCCCGCTTCGCGCCGCTCCCCGCGCTCCCGGAAGCGCCCCGCGCCTACCGCACCGGCGATCTGGCCCGCGTCGGCGACGACGGACAACTGCGCCATCTGGGCCGCTCGGACACCGAGTTCAAGATCAGCGGACATCGGGTGCACCCGGCCGAGGTCGAGAGCGTCCTCCTCGCCCTCCCGGGCATCCGGGACGCCGCCGTCGTGGGACAGGTGCTGCCGGACGGGGTGCGGCGGCTGGCCGCCTACCTGGTCGCGGACGGGCCCGCCCCGGCCCCCGCGCTGCTCAGGGAACGCCTCCGGGCGGCACTGCCGACGGCGCTGGTCCCCTCGGCGATCGAGTTCCTGGACGCCCTGCCCAGGACCGGCACGGGCAAGACCGACCGCGGGGCACTGTCCGCCGCACCGGTGGGCACGGCGCCCGCCGGGCCGTCCGGCACACTGGCCGAGGTCGTCGCCGGAGTCTGGCGGCAGGTGCTCGGCGTGGCCGCCGTCGCCGCCTCGGACGACGTGTTCGACCTGGGCGCCCACTCGCTCCAGGCCATCCAGGTCGCCGGCCGGCTCGGCGCCGCCCTGGGCCGGGACGTGAAGGTCGCCTGGCTGTTCCAGCACCCCACCCCGGCGGCACTCGCGGCCCGGCTGGAGCGGCAGTCACCGCCGTCCGTGCCCGGCGGCCTCCCGGCGTCCCTGCTCACCGACACCGTCCTCGACCCGGACATCCGCCCCGGCGCCGGACCCCGGGCGGGCGGCGCCCCCGACCGGATCCTGCTCACCGGCGCGACCGGATTCGTCGGCGTCCACCTGCTGGCCGAACTCCTGACGAGCACCGGCGCCGAGATCGTCTGCCCGGTCCGCGCGCCGAGCCCCGCCGAAGCCACCGCCCGCCTCCGGCAGGCCCTCGCCACCCACCGGATCCACCTCCCCGGGCAGGCCCGGCTCACGGCCCTCCCCGCCGACCTCGGCCACCCCCGGCTCGGCCTCGGGCAAGGGCTGTTCGACGAACTCGCCGCCACCTGCGGAGCGGTCTTCCACTGTGCGGCGACGGTCAGCGTCCTGCGCGACTACGCCACCCTGCGCGCCGCCAACACCGAGTCGACCCGGGAACTGCTGCGGCTGGCGGCCCGCCGCTCGATCCCCCTGCACTTCGTGTCGACGCTCTCCGTCGCGCCCCCGCTCGGCCTCGCGCCCGAGGTGCCGGAGGCGTTCCTCGCGCCCCACGCCGGACTGCGCCACGGCTACCAGCAGTCGAAGTGGGCGGCGGAGCGGCTCCTGGAACAGGCGGCCGAGCGGGGGCTGCCGGTCACCGTGCACCGGCTCGGCCGGGTCGTCGGGCCGCGCACCACCGGATACGTCGACGAGCGCGACTTCCTGTGGAGCGTGCTGCGTGCCGGGATCCCCGCCGGGGTCGTCCCCGACCTCTTCGAGGAGGAGACCTGGACCCCGGTCGACCAGGTCGCCCGGGCCCTCGTTCACCTCGCCCTGCGGCACCGGGGAGCACCGGCCGTCTTCCACCACGCCGCGTCCGCCCCGGTACGGCTGCACGACGTCCACGACTGGCTGGGGGAGTACGGCTACCCCGTGCGGCGGGTGTCCCTCGCCGAGTGGCGCTCCCGGCTCTCGCCCGCCTCCGGCGTCGCGGCGACCACGCTCGCCTTCTTCGACTCCCTGGACGCCTCCGGCGGCGGCACCGATCTCCGCCTCGGGCGGATCCGCTGCGACCACGTCGTGACCGGACTGCGCGACAGCGGCCTCGCGTTCCCGCCCGTCGACCGCGACCTCGTCTTCCGTTACCTGGACCATCTCGTGACGGCCGGACTGCTCCCCGCACCGGCCGGAAAACATGGCCAACTCCGCATCTCCACAAGGTAGTTGAGAATCCCCGGGAACTCACCGGCACCGCCCCGCGACTACTGGGGCAGAACCCCCGCACCCCGAACCAAGGAGCATCCGCATGTCCAAGAAACGGCCGGCCGCCGTCGCCCTGGCCGGCGCCCTCTGTCTGGTCACCACGGCCTGCGCCGGCTCCTCGACCGGCAGCGGCGGCGCCTCCGGTGACGAGGCGTCCGCCGTCGCCGCGAAGTCCGGCTACCCGGTGACCCTGAAGAACTGCGGGGTCTCGGAGAAGTTCACACAGGCGCCCGGCCGGGTCGTCGTCATGAACGGCGCCTCGGTCGCCGAGGTCTCCACCCTGCTCGCCCTCGGCCTCGGGGACCGGGTCGTCGCCAACCAGCAGAGCTACGGCATGTCCGAGGTGGCCGGCCGCGCCGCCGCGATCAAGGCCCTGCCCACCGGTGACGTGACACTGAACGACGCCTACGACATCCCCCGCGAGGCGATGATCGGGCTGCGCCCCGACCTGGTGCTGTCCACGACGTCGTACGGCTTCGACGAGAAGAACGGGTTCGCGACCCGCGAGCAGCTCCAGCAGGTCGGCGCCCACTCCTACGTCTCGCCGCAGGGCTGCGACCAGGACACCTCGAAGATGACCATCGCCGACAGCTACCGGCTGCTGCGCGACATGGGCAAGATCTTCAACGTAGGCGAGAAGGCCGAACAGCTCGTCGCCGCCTCGGAGAAGAACATCGCGGCCGTCTCGGCCGAGGTCGAGGGCGAGAAGAAGCCCAAGGTCATGGTGCTGTTCTCCAACATGACCATGGGCGGCAACGACTTCAGCTCGGTCGTCGCCAAGGGCATCTACAACGACATCCTCGCCAAGGCCGGCGGCAGCAACGTCTTCGAGTCGGCCTCCGAGACGTCCTTCGCCGACCTGAGCCAGGAGAAGGTGGCCGCCACGGACGTCGACGCGCTCGTCGTCATCGGCTACAACGACCCCGACCCGGCGGCCTACGCCGAGAAACTGCTGAAGGAGTTCCCCCAGTGGCCGGCCGCGAAGAACAAGACGTACGTGGCGCTGTCGGACTCGATGTACCTCGGCCCGAGCAACGACCTGGCCGTGGAGAAGATCGCCGAGACGCTGCACCCGGACCGGTTCTGAGCCGGCTGCGGCTGCCCGTCGCGGTGACCGGGCTGCTCGTGCTGCTGGTCGTCGTCATGGTGGTGGCGGTGAGCATCGGCGCGGTCACCGTCCCGGTGGCCGACGTGTGGCGGATCCTCCTGCACCACGTCACCGGGCGGGGAACCACCGGCGATCCGGCCCTGGACCAGATCGTCTGGGCCTTCCGCGCCCCCCGGGTCGCCCTGGCCGCGCTCGTCGGCGCGGGACTCGCGGTCACCGGGGCCGTCCTGCAGACCCTCGTCGCCAACCCGCTCGCCGACCCGGTCGTGCTCGGCTTCTCCTACGGCGCCTCGTTCGGCGCCGTGCTGGTCATCACCCTCGGCGGGGCCGCCCTCGGCGGACTCGGCGTCTCGGGCGCGGCGTTCGTCGGCGCCCTCGCGGCCGGGGCGCTGGTCTTCGTCCTGGGACAGCGACAGGGCCGCCTGGCCCCGACCAGGCTCGTGCTGGCCGGGGTCGCCGTCGGCTATGTCCTGCTGTCCGTCACCAGCTTCGTCCAACTCCTCGCGACACCCACGGAGTTGCGGACGGTGATGTTCTGGATGCTGGGCAGTGTCGCGGGCGCCCGGTGGAGCCAACTGCCCACCGTCACGGTGGTCGTCCTGACGAGCACCGTCCTGCTGACCCTGTTCGGGCGACGGCTCAACGCCCTGCTCGCCGGCGACGAGTCCGCCACCGCGCTCGGCGTGGACGTGAACCGGCTGCGCGCCGCCCTGCTGGTGATCAGCGCGCTGCTCACCGGGACCGTCATCGCCGTCGCGGGCGGCATCGGGTTCGTCGGCCTGATGATCCCCCACCTCGTCCGCCTCACGACCGGCGCCGACCACCGCCGACTCCTGCCGCTCACCGCACTCCTCGGCGCGGTCTACCTGGTGGTCGTGGACCTGCTCTCCCGTACCGTCAACCGCCCCAACGAACTGCCGCTGGGCATCCTCACCGCCCTGCTCGGCGCCCCCTTCTTCCTGTGGCTGCTGCGCCGCGACAAAGGCATGGACTCCGCATGAGACTGACGGTCGATCAACTCCACGTCACCCTGGACGGCAAGCCGATCCTGCGCGAGGTCACCCTCGCGGCCGGGAAGGGCGACGTCGTGGGCCTCGTCGGGCCCAACGGCAGCGGCAAGTCCACCCTGCTGCGCACGGTCTACCGCTCGCTGCGCCCCGCGGGCGGGGTGGTCCGGGTGGGCGGCGACGACGTGTGGGAGCTGCCCGCACGCACCGCCGCCCGCCGCACCGCGGCCGTCCTGCAGGACGCCGGGACCACCACGGGGCTCAGCGTCACCGAGATCGTCGCCCTCGGCCGCACCCCCCACCACGGGCTGCTGGGCCGCGAGGGGGCGGAGGACCGCGAGGCCGTCGCCGACGCGGTCGCCCGCTGCGGGGTCACCCCCTTCGCGCACCGCGACCACGCCACCCTCTCCGGCGGCGAACGCCAGCGCGTCCTGCTCGCCCGCGCCCTCGCCCAGCGCCCCCGGCTCCTCGTCCTGGACGAACTCACCAACCACCTCGACATCCGGGCCCGCTTCGAACTGCTGGACCTCATCCGCAGCACCGGCATCACCACCCTCGCCGTCCTGCACGACCTCGACCTGGCCGCCCGTCTCTGCGACGGTCTCGTGGTGCTGCACCGGGGCGAGGTGGTGGCGGCGGGCCCCGTCCTGGAGGTGCTCACCCCGGACGTCCTCCGCGAGGTCTTCGGCGTCCGCGCCACCGCCGAACGGCACGCCGACGGCGTCATCCGCATCACCTACGACGCCCGGCCGCTCGTCGGCACCGCACCGACGGGATGACCGGGAACGGGCCGCTCCGTCGCCGACGACTCACCTTCCCGTGCCTCGAGACGGCAAGGACCCGAGCCCCGTCCATCGCCCTCCTTCACCCCTGGCGCCGGGACCTACGCGGGTTGAATCATTCAGCGAGGTGTTGACTTTCGGCTTGGTGAGCCATGAGGATTCCGGGGGTGACGGAATTCGCCTCCCGGGCCGACGGCCCGGTACTCCCCGCCGATCTCGACGAGGCGGCTCATCGCTGCCTCGTGGCGGGATTCGACGGAAAGACCAGCGTTCCCGACACCCTGAAGCGCCTGATCGACCGCGGGCTGGGGGGAGTCATCCTCTTCACCCGGAACGTCCGGGACGCCGAGCAGGTGCGGCACCTCACCGACACCCTGCGGGCGCTGCGCCCGGATCTGATGGTCGCCATCGACAACGAGGGCGGCGGGATCGGTCACCTGGTGGCCGCCGGAGCGCCCGAGGTGCCCGGCTCGTGGGCGCTCGGTGTCGTCGATGATCCCCGGCTGACCGCCGCGTGCGCCGACGCGCTCGCCGGGCACCTGCTCTCCCTCGGCATCACCGCCTCCTACGCCCCCGTCGCCGACGTCCAGAGCCGCTCCGAGAACCCGATCGTGCGCACCCGCGCCTTCGGCGACGACCCGGACCTGGTCTCCCGGCATCTGCGGGCCTGGATCGCGGCCACCGAGGCGCGCGGTGTGGCCTCCTGCGCCAAACACTTCCCAGGCCACGGCGGAACCGTCACCGACAGCCACCACGACCTCGCGGTCGACCCGAGGCCGTACGACCGTCTGGACCTCGCTCCCTTCCGGGCCGCCGTCGACGCGGGCGTGCCCCTGCTGATGAGCGCCCATGTGGTCTTCCCCGCCCTCGACCCCGAGCGCCCCGCCACCCTCAGCCCGCGCATCCTCTCCGAACTGCTGCGCGGCGAACTCGGCTTCGAGGGCGTCCTGGTGAGCGACGCGCTGGAGATGAAGGCCATCGCCGACCGGTACGGCGAGGCGGCCGGCGCGCGTCTCGCGCTGGCCGCCGGAGCCGACCAGGTCGTCGTCGCCGTACCCGATCCGGAGGTCGTCCTCGCCTGCCGGGACGCCGTGCTGGCCGCCCTCGGCTCGGGTGAACTGGCCGAGGAACGGGTCACCGAGGCCGCGGAACGGGTACGGCGGCTCGCGCTGCGGTACGCCCGGCCCCGTCGGTCACGAGCGGTGGCCGCGTGGGACGGCGGGGCCGGGCTCACGGCGGCGCGGCGGGCCGTGCGGAGCGGGGCGCCGCTGCCGGAGGCCGTGCCGGGTGCGTATGTCGTCGACCTCTTTCCGGCGCCGCACCCCGCCCTCAACTGGGGCGGCGAGGACCTCCTGACCGAGGTGCGCGCCTTCGACCCGACGGCCACGGGGACGGCCGTCACCGGGGAGCCGGAGGACGGCGAGGGCGTCAGGAGCGTCGAGGCCGTCGTGGGGGCCGTGCTGCGCGGTGCGGCAGGGCGGCCCCTGGTCGTCGCCACCTGTGACGCCGGGCTCCACCCCTGGCAGGGCCGGGTGCGGGACGCCCTGCTGGCCGCACGGCCCGACGCGCTGCCCGTCTCCACCGGGTTGCCGGAGCCGGGCGGCGCGGTGTGCGCGTACGGCAGGGGGCGGGTCAACCTGCGCGCGGTCGCGGAGGTGCTGACGGGGCAGGCGGTCTGACCCACCCGCCTCCGGTACGGCCGTGGTCCGGGGCCGGAGTCCCGGCCGGCCCCGGACCACGGCCGTACCCGCTCACTTCGCGTCGATCAGCTCCGTGATCCCCCTCGCCGCCAAGTACGCCTCGTCCTTCGCGTGTTCCGCCAGGACCACCGCCGGGCGGACGCCCTCCTCGCGCAGACGCATCCAGGCGTCGAAGAAGGCCCCGCCCGGGCCGGAGACCGAACGGGTGGACGGCGTGCAGTCCAGCACCAGCGCCTCGGTGCGCGGCGGGGGCGGCGCCTGGACCGTGCGCAGTTCGGCCACCGTCGCGGCCAGGGCCTCCGCGATCGGCTTCGGACGGCCCGTGGAGTCGAACAGGCCCAGGGTGTACTCCAGTTCGGGGAAGTCGGCCAGGGCGCGGTCCACATCGTGCGAGCACCACCAGGTGACCCCCCACAGCCGTGCGCAGCCGGCCGCGTTGCGCAGGGTCGCGCGGGCGAAGTCCGGGGCGTCCGCCGCCGGGATGTGGGGCTCGGGGGCGCCCGTCTCCTGGACCCACACCGGGCGGACCGGGTCGGTGGCGTAGGCCGCCGCGAGTTCCGTGCCGTACTCGGCGAGACGTTGCACCTGCGGCGAGCGCGGGCCGTGGCGGCGGGCGCAGTCGGCGGAGAACACCCAGGGATGCACAGTGGTCAGATCGCCCTTGCGGGCCGAGGCCTGCGGGGTGAAGGGATGGTCGTCGCCGTACCAGGCGGCGTCGTACGCCGAGTGCGTGACCAGCCCCCCGCCCGCGCCCAGCCCGTCCCGCGCGGCGGCCAGCAGGGTGTCGAGGTAGTGGTCCACCTCGGCCGGGGTCACCGGGTTGTGCTCGACGAGGTTGTTGAGCTCGTTGCCGAGCTGGAGCCCGATCAGGCGCGGATGGCCGGACAGGGCGCGGCCCAGCGTGCGCAGCAGCAGCGCCTGGGCCTCGACGGCCTGCGGGTCGGTGAACACATTGCGGTGGTGCCAGCTGCGCGTCCACTCCGGATAGAAGTCGAAGCTCGACAGATGGCCCTGGACGCCGTCCACGAGGACGTCCAGCCCGCACTCGCCCGCCAGGTCCACCAGCCGCACGAGCTGGTCCACGGCCGAGGCGCGGACCAGGGTGCGGTTCGGCTGGAGCAGGGGCCACAGATGGAAGACCCGGACGTGGTCCAGGCCCAGCCCGGCGATCTGCTCCAGGTCCTCGCGGGCGAGCCCCGGATCGAAGTCGTGCCAGGCGTGGAACCAGCCCCGGCGCGGGGTGTAGTTGACCCCGAAGCGGAGCGTGGGCGGGCGCGTGTCGATGGTGTCCTCCTCGCGAGACGGACCGTGACGGACCGCGAACGGACCTTGTCTGCGGTGAATGTATCAACCACCATGGGGAGCGATGAATAGCGATTTGAACCAAACCTGTGCCGCCGGGAACCGTGGGCGGGAACCCGACCTCGTGGTCGGCCTCGACGCCGGCGGCACCCGGACCCGCGCCGTCCTCGCCGACCTGCGGGACGGCAGGCCGCGCGGCGAGGGAACGTCCGGGCCCGGCAACGCGCTGACCGTGCCCGGCCCGGACCTCGCCGACCACCTCACCGAGACGCTCGCCGCAGCCGTCCCCGAACCCCTGCGCGGCCGGGTGGCGGCGGTGGCGGGCGGCTTCGCCGGGGCCGGCCACCGGGGCCAGGGCGCCGACGAGCCCGGCCGGGTGCGCGCCCGCACGGCCCTGTCCACCGCGCTCGCCCGACTGGGCATCACCGCCGCCCATACCGGCGTCCACAGCGACATCGAGACCGCCTTCGCCGCCGCCCCCGGCCACCCGGCCGACGGCCTGGTCCTCGTCGCCGGCACCGGCGCCGTCGCCGCCCGAGTCGCCGCCCGGGTGCCGGCCGCGACCTCCGGCGGCGACGGCTGGCTCCTCGGCGACGACGGCAGCGGCTTCTGGATCGGCCGGGCCGCCGTCCGGGCCGCCCTGCGCGCGGCCGACGGCCGGGGTGGACCCACCGCCCTCGTGCGCGCGGTCGGCCTCGCACTCGGACTGCCGCCGGAGCTGCTGCCCCCGGAGGAGTACGGCGGCCCGGACACCGTCCACTGGAGCGCCACCCGGCGCACCGCCTACCGCGCCCGTCTCCTGCCCGCCGTGATGGACCGGCCGCCGGTCCGGCTGGCCGACCACGCCCCCCTCGTCGTCGACGCGGCGGAGGAGAAGGACACCGTCGCCGCGGAGATCCTCCGGGAGGCCGCGCGACGGCTGGCCGGGACCGTGTCGGCGCTGGCGCCGCGCCCGGGCGAACCCCTGGTGGTCACCGGCGGCCTGCTCGCCCCGCACGGCCCCCTGCTCGCCTCCCTCACCGAGGGGCTGGCCCCCCTCGAACTCACGGTCGTCCCCGTGTCGGACGGTTCCCCGGGCGCCGTGGCCCTCGCCCGGCTCGCGGCCCTCGCCCACGGCCCCAGACCCTGACGCACACCGACAAGGACGTCCCCATGCCGCTTCAGCACCCCCCGGCCGCCCGTGATCAGCACCCGTACCTCGACCCGGCCGCCCCCCTCGGCACCCGGGTGGCCGACCTCCTCTCCCGGATGACGCTCCGGGAGAAGACCGGCCAGCTCAACCAGCGGATGTACGGCTGGCACGCCTACCGGCGCACCCCGGACGGGGACTTCCGGATCACCGAGGCGCTGCGCGCCGAGACCGAGCGCTGCGCCGGGCTCGGCGCCCTGTACGGGCTGATGCGCGCCGACGCCTGGTCCGGCGTCGGCCACGGGGACGGGCCCGGCGCCGAGGACGGCGCCGACCTCGCCGACCTGGTCCAGCGCCATGTGCTCGAGCACAGCCGACTGCGTATCCCCGCCCTGTTCGTCGAGGAGGTGCCGCACGGTCACATGGCCCTCGACGGCACGGTCCTGCCCGTGAACCTGGCCGTCGGCGCCACCTGGAACCCCGCCCTGTACGAGCGGGCCGCCGCCCACGCCGCCGCCGAACTGCGCGCCCGGGGCGGCCATCTCGCGCTAGTCTCCGCGCTGGACATCGCCCGGGACCCGCGCTGGGGACGCACCGAGGAGTGCTTCGGCGAGGACCCCTATCTCGCGGCCCGGCTGACGGAGGCACTCGTCCGCGGCATGCAGGGCACCGGGGAGTACTTCGCCGCCGACAAGGCGCCCGTCGTCCTCAAGCACTTCGCCGGTCAGGGCGCCACGGTCGGCGGCCGCAACTCCGCCGAGTCCGAACTCGGCCCGCGCGAACTGCACGAGATCCACCTCCCGGCCGCCCGGGCCGGCGTCCGCGCCGGGGCCGCCGCCGTCATGGCCGCCTACAACGAGGTCGACGGGCTGCCCTGTTCCGGCAACCGCGCCCTGCTCACGGGGCTCCTGCGGGACCGCTGGGGGTTCGAGGGCCTGGTCATGGCGGACGGCCTGGCCGTGGACCGGCTCGCCCGCATCACCGGCGACACGGTCTCCGCGGGCGCGCTCGCCCTGGACGCCGGGGTCGACCTCAGCCTCTGGGACGAGGGCTTCACCCGTCTGGAGGAGGCCGTCGAGCGGGGGCTGGTGACCGAGGCCGCCGTGGACACCGCCGTCGCCCGCGTCCTGCGCCTGAAGTTCCGCCTCGGCCTGTTCGAGCAGCCGTACGCCCGGCGCACACCGATGCCCGACGGCGGACGCGAGCTGAGCACCGCGCTCGCCCGCGCCTGTGTCACCCTCCTGCACAACACCGACGCGGTGCTTCCGGCCGGCCCCTCCGTACGCCGGATCGCGGTCCTCGGCCCGCACGCCGCCACGACCGACCATCAACTCGGCGACTACAGCGCCCCGCAGCGCCCCGGCACCGGGGTGAGCGTCCTCGACGCGCTCCGCCGCCTCGCCCCGCCCGGCACCGAGGTCCGCCACGCCCGGGGCGCCGCCCTCACCGGCGACGACGGCACCGGCATCCCCGAGGCCGTCGCCACGGCCACCGCCTCGGACCTGGCCGTGCTGGTGCTCGGCGGGAGCAGCGCCCGTACCTCCGGAACCGCGTTCGACGCCAACGGGGCCGCGCGGACCGTCGTGTCCGAGATGACCTGCGGCGAGGGCGTCGACCTCGCCGGACTGCGGCTCGGGGCGGCCCAGCACGCACTCCTGGACGTCGTCACCGCCACCGGCACCCCCACCGCGGTCGTCCTCGTCCAGGGCCGCCCGCACGCCGTCCCGGAGGCGGCGGACCGGGCAGGCGCACTGCTCACCGCCTGGTATCCCGGCCCCTGGGGCGGGCAGGCGATCGCCGAGGTCCTCCTCGGGCTCACCGAACCCGCCGGCCGCCTCCCCGTCTCCGTACCGCGCTCGGCCGACCGGCTCCCCGTCCACTACAACCACAAGGACACCGAGTACGGCAGCTACGCCGACGGCGACGCCGGCCCCCTCCACTCCTTCGGGCACGGGCTGTCGTACACGACCTTCCACCACGGCCCGCCCCGGCTCGGCGGGCACACCGTCGAGGTCGACGTCACCAACACGGGCACCCGGCCCGGCCGCAGCGTCGTCCAGCTCTACGTCCGCCGCCTGCGCACCCCCGTCTGGCCGCGCTCCCTCGAACTGCGGGCGTTCGAGAGCGTCGAGCTCGCGCCGGGCGAGTGCCGCACGGTCGCGATCCGCCTCGGCGCCGGCCAACTGGAGCTGGTCGGCGCCGACCTGCGGACGGTCGTACCGGAACAGCCGGTGGAGATCCGGGTCGCCACCTCCGCGCGCGAGGCGCTCACCGTCGTACCGCTCGTGTACGGGGGAAGCGGTCAGAGCTTGACGGCCCCGGACGAGACACCCTTGTAGAACCACCGCTGAGTGATCACGAACAGCACCAGCACCGGGACCACGGAGATCACCGAACCGGCCATCACCACCCGCTGGTCGTAGCCGAACGACGAGCTCTGCAGCCGGGACAGACCCAGCGTCAGCGTCATGTGGTCCTCGGAGCGCAGCACGATCAGCGGCCACAGGAAGTCGTCCCAGGCGCTGATGAAGGTGTTGATGACGACCACCAGGATCGCGCCCCACGCGGACGGCAGATACAGATGCCTGAAGCGCTGCCACTCGTTCGCGCCGTCGAGCATGCCCGAGTCCTCGATCTCGCGCGGTACGGCGAGGAACGCGCCGCGCATCAACAGGACGTTGATGGCGGCGACGAACCCGGGCAGCCACACGCCCGCCAGGCTGTCGACCAGGCCCAGGTCGCGGATGCTGAGGAACAGCGACACCATGATCGACTCGAAGGGGAACATCATCGAGGCGGCGAGGACGATCCAGACCGCCCTGCGGCCCTTCCAGCCGGGCTTGGAGAGCATGTAGCCGGCCGTGGTGGAGAACAGCAGCTGGCTGGTGACCGACAGGATCACCACGATCAGGCTGTTCCTGATGTACGTGGCGACCGGCACCTGGCTGAAGACCTCGCGGTAGGCACGCAGGGTCGGGTGGTGCGGCAGCAGCGTGGCGTCCGCGCCGAAGACGTCCTCGCCCGTGCTCTTCAGCGACGCCAGGAACTGCCACACCAGCGGGCCGACGGTGAGACCGAGCACCAGGAACAGCAGCAGATAGCGGACGACCAGCTCGCGCGGACGGCCGTAGTCCCGCCAGCGGGGCAGCGCGCGGCGGGGCCTGTCGACGGCGGTCGTCATGACTCGTCCTCCTTGGTCAGCCGCTGCGCCAGCAGGGTCAGCCCCAGCGTCAGCGCGAACAGCGCCACACTGACCGCCGAGCCGTACCCGGCGTTGCCGGTGATCGGATCGAGGCCGACGTCCTTGATGTAGAACGGCAGGGTGCGGTCGGCGCCGCCGGGTCCGCCCGTGGAGCTGCCGAGCATGTAGATCTCCGTGAACACCCGTAGCGAGCCGATGCCGGTGAGCGTGCCGACCAGCATCATGGCCTGCCGCACGCCCGGCACGGTGATGTGCCAGAAGCGGCGCGCGGCGCCCGCGCCGTCCATCGCGGCGGCCTCGTGCAGCTCCTTGGGCACGTTCCCGAGCGCGGCCAGATAGAACACCATGTACCAGCCGAGGCCCTTCCACAGCGTCAGACCCATCGCGGACAGCAGGATCAGCCACGAGTCGGACAGGAACGGAATGGCGCTCCTGATCAGATGGGCCTTCTCCAGCCAGGTGTTGACCAGACCGTCGTCGGCCAGCAGCCACTGCCAGCTCAGCCCCACGACCACACTGGAGGCGAGCACCGGTGTGTAGAACGCCGAGCGGAAGAAGCCGATGCCGGGCAGGTTCTTCTCCACCAGCACGGCCAGCAGCAGCGGCAGCAGCACCATCAGCGGGACGACGATCAGCGCGTACAGGACGCTGTTGCGGGTCGCCAGCCAGAAGTCCGGGTCGTCCAGCATCCGGGTGTAGTTGGCCAGTCCGACGAAGCCCGCCGCGCCGCCGAGCGGCTTGGCGTCGGTGAACGACAGCAGGACGGTGTTGAGGAACGGGAACACCCCGAACACCGCCGCGCAGCCGATCGCGGGCGCGGTCCACAGCCAGGGCAGCCACCAACGGCGGTACAGCGCCGCCCCGTTGGCGCCGGGGGCGGGGCCGGGCAACAGGGCGCGGGCGAGCCGCCGGAGGCGGGACGGGGCCGGGCCCGGCACGGAGGCGGTGCGCTCCGCACCGGGCACGGACACCGGCTTCACGGTCTGGGTCGCCACGCTCAACCCGCCTGCTTCAGCAGCTCGTTCGCCTTCGTCTGGGCGTCCTTCACGGCCTGCGCCGGGCTCTTCTTGCCCTGCATGGCCAGCTGCACCTGGGCCACGATCGCGTTCTGCACCGCCGGCGAGAGGTTCGTCTGGTCGGCCGTGGCCGTCTTCAGCTGCTCGGCGACCAGCTTGCGCGCCTCGGAGAACGGGTCGTCACCGGACACCTTCTGGAAGAACGGGTCGTCCAGCGAGGCCGTGGTCGTCGGGAAGATCACCACGTTGGGGTCCTTGCACCAGGCCGTCTGGTTCTCGGCGTCGGTCAGGAACTCGGCGAACGCGAGCGCCGCCGGCGCGTGCTTGCTGGTCGCCGCGACCCCTATGTACTGCGGGGCGCCGGTGGTGTGGCCGAGCGCGTCGAACGGCTGCTGCCCGACACCGGTCTTCGTGTACACCGAGGGGCTGTTCTGCTTCACGAAGCGGACGAAACTCGGGTTCGTCGAGCCGTAGGCCACCTTGCCCTGGCTGTACAGCGTGGAGGGGTCGTTGCTGGAGGACAGCGAGTCCTTCGGCATCGCGCCCTCCTTGTACAGCTTCGCCATCCACTCGACCCACTGGGTGGTCCTCGGGTCGTCGCCGAACACGGCGGTCTTCCCGTCGTCGGACAGCACCTTGATGTTCATCTGGTCGAAGTCGGCCGGGATCCGCCACACCGGGTTGGCCATCGTCGCGTAGAACTTGCCGTCGGCTGCCTCGGCGATCTTCTCGTAGTCGGCGAACAGCCCGAAGATGCTCGTCGGCGGCTTGGCCGGGTCGATTCCGGCCTTCTCCAGGAGGTCGGTGTTGTACGTCAGCACGATGCCGCCGGTGTACCAGGGCAGCACGGTGTGCGCCGGCATGCCCGAGGAGTCCTTCATCGTGCTGGAGTTCCAGAACGCCGGGACGAACGGCTTCTCGGCGGCGGGGTCCTTGACGCCGATGTTCAGCAGATAGCCCGCCTTCGTGAGCGCGGTCGCCGTCTCCGAGTTGAGGTTGATGACGTCGGGCAACGTACAGGCCTGGGCGTCGGCGACATTGCGCTGGGTGAAGGTGTTGTCGCCCGGGTCGTCGATCCACTTCACCGAGGTGCCGGGGTGGGCCTTCTCGAAGGCCTTGATCACTCCGTTGAAGAAGTCCCCGAAGTCCTTCTTCAGGTTCGTCGTCTGGAAGGTGATCTTCCCCTCGGCCTTGCCGGTGAGCTTCCCGGAGCCGACGTTGCCCTGGTCGACCTTGCAGCCGCCGGCCGTCGCGTCCCCGTCGTCGGAGCCCCCCGACAGACCGCACCCGGCGGCGGTCAGGGCCAGGGCGATGACGCCCGCCACGGTTCCGGTCAGTCTTCGCGCACGCATGTCGCCTCCTGGTCGTTGGTTCAAATCACCAACTTCGACTCCGATTGATGAAAAGGTGGACCAGAATTCATCGGAGGTCAATGGCTTGCCGTGTTGCTTTTCGGTTCCGTACGGCCACCGGGGTGCTCAGTGCCGGTGCTCGTGGTCGGGGTGGCCCGGATCGCCCGGGTGCTCATGGCCGGGCGCGTACTCCACACAGGACCGGGCACGGTCGAGCCAGTCGAAGAAGGCCTGCCGGGCCAACGCCCTGCGCAGCTCCCGCACCACCCCCTCGCGGACCTCGTCGTAGGGCAGGACATCGGAGGGCTGCAGGACGTAGTAGGGATCGACACCGCGCCGTAGCGCGTCCGGAGTGAGGAACCGGTCCCGGTTGCGGGCGTAGTAGTCCCGGACCGCCCGCTCCGGGACCGTCCGCTCCGCCTCCAGCGCCGACAGCAGGGCGCGCGCGGCGGGGGAGTGGGCGAGCGCCACGGCGACGATGCTGCCGAGGTCGGCCACATCGGTCCCGGACACCCCGAGGACCCGTGCCGGCGACACCTGGGGCGGCGGCGCGAGACCGCGCTCGGCGCAGGCCCGGCGGGCGAGTTCGTCGACGACCACGACCTGCGTGGCCCACCGTCTGCGCCGGCGCTCCGCCCGCGCCAGGGCCTCCGGCCGGGTCTCCCGGTCCCGGGCCGGCACGGCGGCCAGTAACGCGTCCACCCGGCCCACGGGGACCTCGTCCCCGCCCACGACCGCGGCGTGCCCGCTCCGTCCGTTCCGTCCGTTCCCTCTGTTCGCTCCGCTCACTCCGTCACCTCCAGCACGACCGCCTCCGTGTAGGCCGCACAGCCGTGCCAGCCGGCCTTCGCCATCAGCCAGTACGACCCCGGCGGCACCGCCGAGCCGTCCACCTCCACCTCGCACACCGCGCCCTCCCCGCCCGGCAGGGCGAACCCCTGGCAGCCCGGCGCCACCCCGGCCCAGGTGCCCCAGGACGACACCGCCCACAGCGTCCCGTGCACCGGCCCCCGGGTCGTGTTGCGCACGCGGACCGGCACCCGCACCCGTTCGCCCCGGCGCACCTCGACCCGGTCGACGCCGAGTTCCAGCACCAGGCCCGGCCCGGTCCGCCCGTCCGGCTCGCCCGCCGCAGGTTCGCCCGGCACGTCCAGGGCGACCACGTCCTCGTACGCCTGCCCGCCGTGGGCCAGTCGGGCGGCGAGCCGGTACCGGCCGGGCACGGGGTCCGGCGGCGGCGAGACGGTGATCTCGGTGAGGGTGAAGCCGCCCGGGCCGAGCGCGTACGGCAGTTCGGCGGGCTCGGTGGTCCACCCGTACGGCACCTCGAAGACCACCGTGCCCGAGGCGGGCGCGTCGGTCAGCTCGGAGGAGACCCGGACCGTCACCGTGACCGGACCGTCGACCGTGAGCGCGGTGGGGGAGAGGTAGACGGCCACGGGCAGGTTGCCGCGGGGCGCCGGGCCGGAGTTGTGCAGCCAGTAGCGGGTGTGCACCGGCTGCGCGGGCTCGTGCGCGGCGACACCGGGGCCCGCGGGCCCGGCGGCCCGCGGTCCTCCGGTGGCCGGCCGCATCGGAGGCGAGGCCAGCACGGTGGCCACCTCGAAGCCCGTCAGCTCCAGCTCCAGCGCGCCGTCCGGGCCGGGGACCACCGGCTCGCCCGGCCGCTCCAGCACATCCGCCCGCACGGCCCCGGTCCACTCGAAGGGGCCCGCCAGCCGCGCCCGCACCGGCCGTCCGTCCACCTCGTGCGCCCGTACGACCACCCCGCGCGCGGGGTCCACCGGTTCGCCGCCGCCCCGGGCGAGCGGGGAGCCGGCCGGCTTCAGCGCGTCCAGCAGCACCCGGCCCTCCGGCTGGAGCGTCAGCAGGGCCGCCGTCCTCGGCAGGTCGCCCGGCGTGTCACAGGGCTCGCGCAGCCGCGCGGTGAGCGGATGGTTGAACGCATGCCCGGCGCGCGGCCAGCCCAGGTCGCGCCAGTCGCCCTCGCCCGCGACGACCGCGTAGTCGAACGTGTGCGACCAGCGCTGCAACTGGAACGCGGAGCCGTCCGGGGCGGTGCGCCGGGGCGGGTCGACCCAGATGCCGGAGGGCCAGCCGGTGCACGAGCGCATCAGGGACATGAACAGGTCGCCGGAGGAGGTGACCACACAGCCGGGGGTGCCCCGGTTGAGGATCGCCAGACCCCGGCCGTCCCAGGCGTCGCCCGGCGGCAGCGCCTCGCCGCCGCCCGCCGCGGTGGCCCGCACCGTCGCGTCGTCCAGGTCGGCGACCAGCGCGTCCACGGCCTTCGCGTCGTCCTCGGCGCCCGCCACCACGAGCAGCGGCAGCCGCTCCAGATCGCGCAGATCGGCGCCCGGCACCCACTCCTCGCGCAGCGACGCCCGGGGCGCCACCCACACGGCGGCCAGACCGTCCGCGTCCAGTCGGCGGCGCAGCTCCCGGGCCGCCGCCGGATCCCAGCCGAGCGCCTCGGCGACCACCGGATTGCGCTCGGGCCCGCCGACCGCGATCCGTACGTCGGGCAGGTTGGAGTCGACCTCCAGGTCCCCGTAGCGGGGGCCGCCCGCGATCGTCGAGGTGGCCGTGACCCCCGCCCGCACCAGGGCGGCGGCCAGCGGGGTGCCCAGCTCACCGGCCGTGGACCAGTCGGCGAACACCAGCTCGGCCACCCCGATCGACCGGTGCCCGAGCAGCGCCCCGGAACCGTCGTGCATGGCGATCCGGGCCGTGGAGCCCAGCCCGAACCAGGTGTGGGCGGGGTTGTCCAGCGTCCACGGGAACCGCTCGCTGTCCACGTCCACGAAGCCGAAGCCCCGTCCGATCACCGCGTCCGCGACCTCGTGCACCGGCAGCCCGCCGCGCACGTCGGAGGGCCAGCGCACCCGGATCAGCCGGTCGGCGCCGTCGTAGCCGTCGACGGTCGTCGTCACGTCCAGTCGGTCGACGCCCGTCCACAGGGTGAGCCGCTGGGTGTACCGGAACAGGCCCAGGTCGCCGCGGACGGTGATGCGGGAGCCCGCCGGGGAGTGCTCGACATCGATGTCAGCCGTGACGTCCCGGCTCCTCGCGGCCGTGGTCCCGGTCGGCGTGAGATGCCAGGGACCCTCGCCGAAGCGCGGGTGCCTCGGATACTCCTCCTGCACGACCAGCTCGTTGCCGACGTCCCCGGGGCGCAGCAGCTCCCGGCCGCCCTCGGCGAGCGCGCGCAGGCCGCTGACACCGCCGCCGCGCGCTGGGTCGACCGTCACCTCGTAGAACGCGTTGCGGATGGTCGTCCCCTCGCCCGCCGTCCAGCCGGGCACCCGGCCGTCGGCGAGGGAGAGCGCCTTGAGGCCCAGGCCGGGCACCTCCGGTACGACGACCCGCAGTTCGCCCTCCTCGCGCACCGCGGGCAGCGGCAGCCCGGTGACGTCCAGCGGGACGAGGCCCGGGTCCGGCACGGTCAGCACGTCCCGCCGCTGCCAGGTCGCGGAGTTGAAGACGACCAGGTCGGGCGCGCCGCCGGGCAGCGGGACCACCCGGCGGGCCAGCGCCTCGGTGGCGTCGGCGTGCACGGTCCGCGCCAGGTCGTGCAGTTCGCGCCAGCCGGTCAGCAGGTCGATGTACACCTGGTCCGACTCGGAGCCGGTGATCGCGTCGTGGTGGGCGCCGTACACGAGCTGCCGCCAGGCCTTGTCGAGGGCGGCGTCCGGGTAGGGCTGCCCGGCGACGAGGGAGGCGAGGGTCGCCCAGGCCTCGGCGTCGGCGAGCAGGGTCTCGCCGTACCGCTGGGCCTGTTTGGTGTCGATGTAGGAGACGTCCTTGCCGGTGTACACGGGGTTCATGTCCCGGGTCTGCGGGGACGCCGTGCGGCCCTCGCGCTCCAGCTCGGCGCGTACGGCGGCGAAGAAGTCGCGCGGGATGCCGCTGATGAACCGGGGCCAGACGTACCGGGCGTTCCAGTCGCGGTGGATGCCCATGACCCAGCGGCACGGTGGCGCGTAGTCGCCGCCGACGGGCAGCAGGACGTTGCGGGTGAGGGCGACCTTCTTCAGCCCCTGGAAGAGCTTCAGCGCGGCGGCCTCCGCCTCGGGGAGCGTGGGCGCGTTGTCGATGGCCCAGCCGGCCCCGTAGTGGTTGACCATGTACGCGGTGAGCAGCCCGCGTCCGGAGGGGGCGATCCAGCTGAACTCGGCCGGGAACTGCATCCGCCTCGGGTCGCGCGGCTCCTCCCCGAACACGGACAGGGTCGGCCCCCACTGGTGGAAGGGCCCGCGCGCCCAGGAACTGGAGGTGACCCCCGCGTCCGCCATCAGCCCGGGGAACTGCGGATCGTGCCCGAACGCGTCCAGCTGCCAGGCCGTCTCCGGCGATGCCCCGATGATCCCGCGCTGGAATCCGTCGCCGTACAGCGCGTTGCGTACGGTGGCCTCGGCGCCGGTGAGATTGGTGTTGGGCTCGTTGTAGGTGCCGCCCATGATCTCGACCCGGCCGGTGCGGATCAGCTGGCGCAGGAAGGCCCGCTCCTCGGGGAAGGCGTCCCAGTAGGGCTTGAGGTAGTCCACCTCGGCGAGCACGAAGGTGTACGCCGGGTCGCGCCGGGCCAGCTCGCAGTGGGCCCGCACCAGGCTCATCCCGGACTGGCCGCGCGAGTCGAAGGTGCGGGCGGGCAGTCCGGTGAGGGCCGGGTCGTCGGCGACGTCCCAGGTCTCGGTGTAGGCGGCCTGGGTGTTCCACCAGACGGGGTCGTAGTGGAAGTGGCTGACCATGAACATGGTCCAGCCGGGCTCGGCGACCGTGAACTCGCCCGTGCCGTGGGCGCGTTCGTCCCCGTCCTCGGCGGTGACGGCGATCTCCCGGCGCTCCCCGGGCGCGAGGCCCTCGACGGCCACGGGTATCTCGGCCCGCACGGTGCCGTCCTCGCCGACGAGGACGACGGTCTCCCCGACGCCGCGCACGTCCGGGCCCGTCACGCTCAGCCGGAGCGGCCGACCCGGTCGGTGCTCCGCCGCCACGGCGACCACCTGGTGCGGCCGGTCCTCGGTGCCGGTGAAGAGCTCGGTCGACGCGACGGAGATGACACGCATGGGGCTCCTAGGAGTGCGCGGGGGAGCCCCATCCTGGCATCGAGGGGTGGTTCAATCAACCATCTGGCGTTGTCTTGGTTGGTTCATCCATTCATTCCCGGTCGGCTCAGCGAGCCCGCCGGGACTTCACCGCGTGCGCCCCGGCGATGTGGTCGGTCAGCGCCAGGGACGCGCTCGCCCGCTGGTAGGAGAGCTGGCCGACCCGGACGTAGAGGCAGTCGATGAGCATCAGCACCGAGTGGCGGGCGCCGATGCTGCCGGTGCGGAAACTGGTCTCCGAGGACGACGAGATCAGCCGTACGTCGGCGGCGCGGGCCAGCGGCGACCGCGGGTCGGCGGTCAGCGCGACGGTGGTGGCGCCGCGCTCCTTGGCCAGTTCGAACGGCTCGATCGTCTCCCGGGTGGCGCCGGAGTGGGAGATGCCGATCGCCACGTCCGCCGGGGTGAGCAGCGCGGCCGAGGTGGTGGCCGCGTGCACCTCGGTCCAGCCGCGCACCGCGCAGCCGATGCGGAACAGCCGGGTCTCGGTCTCCTGGGCGACCGCGCCGCTGCCGCCGACGCCGTACACGTCGATCCGCCGGGCGCGCGCCACGGCCTGGGCGGCCCGCTCGATCGCGTCCAGGTCGATCCGGTCGATCGTCTGCTGGATGGCCCGCAGATCGGCGGTCCCGACGACCTGCACCACCCGCTCCAGGCTGTCGTCGGGGGAGATGTCCGGGCCGATCTCGGCGCTGCCCCAGTCCGAGGACTCGCCCCGGCCGCGCTCCTGGGCGAGTTCGATCAGCAGATGCTGGTAGGAGTCCAGGCCGATGGCACGGCAGAACCGGGTGACGGTGGCCTGCGAGGTCCCCGTGCGGCGGCCCAGTTCCGCGGCCGAGCAGTGGGTGACGGCGGCCGGATCCTCCAGGATCAGCTCGCCGACCTTCCGCAGGGAGCCGGCCAGCCGGGGCAGTTCGGTGCGGATCAGGGTGGTGACATCGGTCGAGGGCATGCTCAGAAGGTATCAGCCACCCATTCGGGCAGCCCTTGAATACCAGGACCGGCCGACTCGCGGCCGACCGGCCCCGTTGCCCGTGGCGAGGCCTCTGTGATTTATTGATTCACCGATAGCTGTGTATACGGTGGTTCAATCCATCAGTGATGTCGTCCATCGGCGATGTCGTCGATCAGTGGGGAGTGTGACGTGACCGTCGAGTCCGTGAGCGCCGAGACCTTCGCGCGCGAGAGCCTCGCCGTCCTGCACGGCCTCGCCGCGTCCTCGCGCGCCGACGTGGCCGCCGCCGCCGCGCTGATCGCCGACTGCGTCCGCGCGGACGGGGTCGTGCACGCCTTCGGCACCGGCCACTCCCAGGCCCTCGTCCTCGAACTCGCCGGCCGCGCGGGCGGCCTCGTGCCCACCAACCGGCTCAGCATGGCCGACCTCGTCCTCTACGGCGGAGAGGACCCCGGAGTCCTGGACGACCCCCTGCTGGAACGCGAGCCCGGCATCGCCGCCCGTCTCTACGCCCTCGCCGCACCCCGCCCCGAGGACCTCTTCGTCGTCGTCTCCAACTCGGGCGTCAACAACGTCGTCGTGGAGATGGCCCTGCACGCCAAGGAACAGGGCCACCGACTGCTGGCCGTCACCTCCCTCACCCACACCCGGTCCGTGCCGGCCGCCCACCCGAGCGGCCGCAAGCTCGCCGACCTCGCCGACGTCGTCCTCGACAACGCGGCCCCGCGTGGGGACGCCCTCCTCGAACTCCCCGGCGGCGGCGCGGTCTGCGCGCTGTCCACGCTGACCGGCGTACTCCTCGTACAGATGACGGTCGCCGAGACGGCGGCCCGCCTCCTCGCCTCCGGGGACCGTCCCCCGGTCTACGTCTCCGCCAACGTGCCCGGCGGCTTCGAGGGCAACCTGGAACTGGAGAAGCGCTACGCGGGCCGGATCCGGCGCCCGGCGAGCTAGGGCCTGTCCGGCGGATCAAGTCGCAGAAAAGCGGCGGCGCCTTGTAAGCGCACGTGAGCGGGGCCTGGTGCGTCCAGCTGCAAGGCGGAGGAGGGCGTCGACGCGGAGCGTCGGCAACCGACGACAACGCCGCAGATGGGCGTGCCAGGCCCCGCGTCTGCGGCATGATCCGCCGGACAGGCCCTAAGAGCCGTACGACATGTTTCCCGCTGTCAGGCTCGGCGGGCGTAGGACGTGAGGCGATCGGCGTGCGCGATGACGAGGTCGCGCAGTTCAGCGGGGCGCTCGATGACGAACGGCCGGTCGAGTGCGGCGAGTGTCCGAGGCAACCAGTCGAGCCGCTGCGCCCGCAGCTCGACGCGCAGCCAGCGCTCGGCCGCCGGGTCCTGGCCGGCCGCGGGTTCGTCCTCCTCCAGGCGCGCGACGCCGGCGGGGAGGTGCGCGCGGATCTGCTCGACCGTCCCCTGGATCCGCAAGATCACCTCGTGCCGGTACTCGGCCGTGGCGAATCCCGACAACACGCGCTCTGCCGGACCGGGACCCACGGGCGCTTCGAACGAGCCGGGCAGGGTCCTCGCGTCCGCGATGCGATCGAGCCGGAAGGTTCGGTCCTCGCCGATCCGGGCGTCCTTGCCCGTGACGTACCACCGGCCCGCGTGGGCGACGATCCCGTACGCGTGCAGTGTGCGTTCGCTCGGCCGTCCCTCGCGGTCGGTGTAGCGGATCGAGACCGGCCGGTGGTGGCGCACCGCATCGGCGAGGGTGAGCAGGAGTCCGGCGTCCGGGTGGTCCGACTCGCCGGGCCGATCCGTGAAGGCGAGAGCCTCCAGGAGGGTGTCGAGCCGGCGGGCGATGTGCTTGGGCAGCACCCGCCGGATCTTCGCCGACGCCGTCTCGTTCGCCGTGCGCTGCGTCGTCGTCAGCCCTGCCCGGCGGCCGGCGACCAGGCCGAGCAGCACGGCCAGCGCCTCGTCGTCGCTGAGCATGAGCGGAGGCAGGCGGTACCCGGGAGCCAGCCGGTACCCGCCGTAGCGGCCGCGCACCGACTCCACGGGCACGTCCAGGTCGATCAGCTGGTCCACATACCGCCGCACGGTGCGCCCTTCGACGCCGAGACGGTCGGCGAGCTCGGCCACGGACCGGATGCCGCCCGACTGCAGCAGCTCCAGGAGTGTCAGCACGCGGCCGGTGGGTCGTGGCATGGTCGCAGCCTACCGCGGATACAGGACCGATTCTGTCCCCTATTCCTCCTAGCCTGCGACGTGCACGCCTCCCGCACAGCCAAGGAGATTCCCATGGACTTCGTCTCGATCCGCATCATCACCGGCGACGTCGCACGCCTCGTCGAGTTCTACGAGCGAGCCACAGGGGTGCAGGCGATACGGGCCACCGAGGACTTCGCCGAACTCAGGACCGCGGGCGCAACCCTCGCGATCGCCGGCACCCGCACCGTCCCGCTGTTCGCCCCGGACTCCGCCCGCCCGGCGGACAACCACAGCGTGATCACCGAGTTCCTCGTCGACGACGTGGACCGCGTCCACCGGAACCTGACCGGCTTCGTCACCGACTTCGTCAACGAGCCCACCACGATGCCCTGGGGCAACCGGTCGCTGCTGTTCCGCGACCCCGACGGCAACCTCGTCAACTTCTTCACCCCCGTCACCCCGGAGGCCATCGCAAAGTTCGCACGCTGACGCCACGCACAGCCGCTCACCTAGGGCCTGTCGTTTGGATCAGGTCGCAGGACATCGACGGGTCTGTTCGGTGCCGGTGAGCGGGGGCGCTCGTCCTGGGCGTCTCACGCACCACCCTGGCGATGGCC
>NZ_JBEXXE010000005.1:173349-341743 GCF_040630255.1 Streptomyces sp. NPDC005820 | reverse complement strand
CCGCGGTAGGCGAGCGCGGAGCCGACCTGGACGATCGTGCCGCGGTCGCGGGGCAGCATGTGAAGGGCGCGAATCCAGGGGGAGCACCCCCGGACCCCGCCGTTGTCTTGCAGCTAGCCGGCTCGAAGAACCCGGTGTCAGCCGAGCGGCAGACCCTTCACGGTCCCGCCGCCCGGCAGCCCGCCCTTGGTGAGCCCCTCCGTCGGCAGCCCACCCTTCGTCGCGGACTTGGCGGCGTCCCCGAGGACGCCCCCGGCGGACCCGGCGGCCTCACCGGCCACCTTCTGCACCGCCGGCGTCGCCTTCTTCACGGCCTTGCCGCCGGCCTTGCCCGCGCCCGGCACGGCCTTCTCGACGGCCTTGCCGCCGGCTTCACCCGCGACGCCGGTCGCACTGCGCGTCGCACCGTCGAGCGTCTTGCCGACGGTCGCCCCGTCCAGGGCGGTCAGCCCACCGAGGTCCGGGGTGGCGGGCAGGGTGGAGGGGGCAGCGCTCGCGGAGCCGGCCGCACCGACCCCGGCGGCCGCTCCCGCAGCGACGAGCAGCGCGGCACGGGCGATCCTGCGGGTCAGGGGGAGGGACATGGTGCTCCTTCGACGGGAGAGAACAGAGAACGCTGTGACTACCGCTCGAAGCCGCCGAAGGTTGCGCACGCCCGACGTAAAGAGTTGGCAATGCGTCGCATTATCGGGCTGTGGACAAATGCGACGGCGCGAAAAACTGGGTGCCGGGCCGGTCCGTGGCCCCGCACCGCACCCGGCCGGGTGAAGGCTCGTACTACTGCCCGGTCACGATCCGTACGCTGCCCGTGCCGCCGCCCGAGCCCGCCGCCCCGGCGGCCTCCGTACTGCCCGATCCCGTCGGGCGCCACTGGCTGTCGGTGTTCCCGGCGGTCCACTCCCGGCCCGCGTACGAGACCTGCCGGATGTGCAGCGCCGAGGCGTTGGCGACGGCCCAGTGCGCCAGTTGCCAGCCCCGCTCACGGACACCGCGCCCGGCGGACGTCTCCCGGGAGACGGGCAGCGTCACCGTCCGCCCGTCGGTCTCGGCGGTCGGCACGTCGTCGTCGGCCGAGGCGGACGCCTTGTCGGTCTCGCCCTCCTCGTCTTCCGCCTCCTCCAGCGCATCCCGCCCGAAGTCCCGCGAGAGCGCCGCGCGCACCGCGTCCGGGCCCGTGCTCGCCGTGCCGACGTCCAGGCGTCCGTCGCAGGTCAGCGTGGCCGCCGAGGTCCCGGTGAGCGCGGCGGCCAGCATCACGGCATCCGCCTCGTGCTTGGCGTACGCCTCCGGATAGCCGCTGCGCTGCACCTTCTGCGCGGCGACCGTGAGGGGAAGTTCGGTGTAGTCGGGCACCTTGGCGAGGTGCTCGTAGAAGATGCTCGCCGCGTACGCCGGGTCCGTGACCTGCTTCTCGGTGCCCCAGCCCTGCGAGGGCCGCTGCTGGAACAGGCCGAGCGAGTCCCGGTCGCCGTGGGCGAGGTTGCGCAGCCCCGACTCCTGGATCGCGGTCGCCAGCGCTATGGCCACGGCCCGCTCCGGCATCTCCCGGTGGGTGCCGACGGCGGCGATCGTCGCCGCGTTCACCGCCTGCTCGGGCGTGAACTCGTACCGTGCCGCGTCCCCCGTACCAGAAACGACTCTGCACCCGGGATCGTCGGCTCCGCCGGTGACGTACTGGACCACGACATAGCCCGCGACGGCAGACAGAACCACGCAGGACGCCCCGAGACGGAGAAGGCGGCGGCCGCGACGCTTGGGAGAGGGGGACAGCTCTGGCACGCGTACAAGGTACTGGAGAGTACGGAAACGGAGGAGACTCGTGCGAAGCCTGTGAAGAGCGGGACGGAGATCTGGCGCGTTAGGGTCGAGGCCATGGCCGACACCCCCCTTGATCTCACGCTGGACGCCGCCGCCCTCACCGCGCAGCTCGTCGACTTCCCCTCCGAGAGCGGCACCGAGAAGCCCCTCGCGGACGCGATCGAGACCGCCCTGCGCGCGCTGCCGCACCTCACGGTGGACCGGTACGGCAACAACGTGATCGCCCGGACCGACCTGGGCCGCCCGGAGCGGGTGATCCTCGCCGGCCACATCGACACCGTGCCGATCGCCGACAACGTCCCCTCCCGCCTCGACGAGGACGGCGTGCTGTGGGGCTGCGGCACCTGCGACATGAAGGCGGGCGTCGCCGTCCAGCTGCGGATCGCGGCCACCGTCCCGGCCCCCAACCGCGACCTGACCTTCGTCTTCTACGACAACGAGGAGGTCGCCGCCGACCTCAACGGCCTCAAGCATGTCGCCGAGGCCCACCCCGAGTGGCTCGTGGGCGACTTCGCGGTCCTGCTGGAGCCGTCGGACGGCCAGGTCGAGGGCGGCTGCCAGGGCACCCTGCGGGTGCTGCTGAAGACCTCCGGCGAGCGGGCCCACTCGGCGCGCGGCTGGATGGGCTCCAACGCGATCCACGCCGCCGCCCCCATCCTGGCCCGGCTCGCGGAGTACCAGCCGCGTTGGCCGGTCATCGACGGCCTGGAGTACCGCGAGGGCCTGAACGCGGTGGGCGTCAGGGGCGGGGTCGCGGGCAACGTCATCCCCGACGAGTGCGTGGTCACGGTCAACTTCCGCTATGCGCCGGACCGTACCGGGGAGGAGGCGATCGCCCACGTCAGGGAGGTCTTCGCCGACTGCGGCGTCACCGAGTTCATCGTCGACGACCACAGCCCCGGCGCCCTGCCCGGCCTCTCCCACCCGGCGGCGGCCGCCTTCATCGAGGCGGTGGGCGGCACCCCGATGCCCAAGTACGGCTGGACCGACGTCAGCCGCTTCTCGGCGCTCGGCGTCCCCGCGGTCAACTACGGCCCCGGCAACCCGCACCTGGCCCACAAGCGCGACGAACGCGTCGAGGTGGCGAAGGTCCTGGCGGGCGAGGAACGGCTGCGGGCCTGGCTCGGCTGACCCGGGCGCTTTGTGCCGGACACGCCGACGTCCCCCGTCCGTAACCCGGGTGGATCTACGCTGGCACGGAAAGACCTGCAAGCGGAGGGAGCGCACATGGCTACCGGAAACCCCGAGGGGAAGAAGCAGCCGCCGGACGAGCAGCGGCTGGGACCGGTCCTCCGACGGCGGGGTCAGGTCACGGCGAGCACCACCGACCAGCGGCTGCTCGACGCGGGAGGCCCCTCGGACTGGGTCCACACGGACCCCTGGCGCGTTCTGCGCATCCAGTCGGAGTTCATCGAGGGCTTCGGCACCCTGGCCGAACTGCCCCCGGCGATCAGCGTGTTCGGCTCCGCCCGGACGCCCGTCGACTCCCCGGAGTACGAGGCGGGCGTCCGCCTCGGCCGCGCCCTGGTCGACGCCGGCTGGGCGGTGATCACGGGCGGCGGCCCGGGCGCCATGGAGGCGGCGAACAAGGGCGCCTGCGAGGCGGGCGGCACCTCGGTCGGCCTCGGCATCGAGCTCCCCTTCGAACAGGGCCTCAACCCCTACGTCGACATCGGCCTCAACTTCCGCTACTTCTTCGTCCGCAAGATGATGTTCGTGAAGTACGCGCAGGGCTTCGTGGTCCTGCCGGGCGGCCTCGGCACCCTGGACGAGCTCTTCGAGGCCCTCACCCTCGTCCAGACCCAGAAGGTGACCCGCTTCCCGATCGTCCTCTTCGGCACGGAGTACTGGGGCGGACTCGTCGACTGGCTCACCCACACCCTGGTCGCCCAGGGCAAGGCGGCCGAGAAGGACCTCCTCCTCTTCCACGTCACGGACGACGTGGACGAGGCGGTCGCCCTGGTGTCGAAGGAAGCGGCCCGCGAGTAGGGCCGGTCCGGCGGATCAGGCGAGTCCGCGTCGGGCCACCGCCGGTGGGCGGTGGCCCGCGATGGACGCCACCATGTCCAGCACCTGCCGCGTCTCCGCCACCTCGTGCACCCGGTACACCTGGGCCCCGAGCCACGCGGACACGGCGGTCGTCGCCAGCGTCCCCAGCACCCGCTCCTTCACCGGCCGGTCCAGGGTCTCCCCGACGAAGTCCTTGTTGGACAGCGACACCAGCACCGGCCAGCCCGTCTCCACCATCTCCGGCAGCCGCCGCGTCGCCTCCAGACTGTGCCGGGTGTTCTTCCCGAAGTCGTGGCCGGGATCGATCAGGATCGACTCCCTGGGCACCCCCAGCTCCGCCGCCCGCTCGGCCAGACCCACGGTCACCCGCAGAATGTCGGCCATGACGTCGTCGTACGTCACCCGGTGCGGCCGCGTCCTCGGCTCCGCGCCGCCCGCGTGCGTGCACACCAGTCCCACCCCGTACCGCGCGGCGACCTCCGCGAGCCCGGGATCCACCCCGCCCCACGCGTCGTTCAGCAGATCCGCGCCCGCCTCGCAGACGGCCTCGCCGACCTCGGCCCGCCAGGTGTCCACGCTGATGATCACGTCCGGGAAGCGCCGCCGCACCTCCGCCACGAACCCGACCGTGCGCCGCGCCTCCTCCTCGGCGGTCACCTCGTCGCCGGGCCCGGCCTTCACCCCGCCGATGTCGACGATGGCGGCCCCCTCGGCCACGGCCTGCTCCACCCTGGCGAGCGCCGGCTCGTCACGGAAGGTGGCCCCCTGGTCGTAGAAGGAGTCCGGAGTCCGGTTCACGATCGCCATGATCACCGGCTCCTGGGCCCCGAATTCACGCCTGCCCAGCCTGAGCATCGCCTGTGACCTCTCCTAGTGCGTGCCGCGCATCCACCGCCTGTGACCCTAACCGCCGGGCTCGCATGGCACGATCGGAGCCACACACATCCGAGATCGAGCACACCGAGCGTGGGGACCCACCGATGGTTATGTTCTTGTTCCTGGTCATCGCGCTCGCCGTAGTGGTCGCCGCGGTGACACTCGCCGTGGTGGGTGGCGGCGAGGGCACCGGCCCGCTGCCCGAGGTGGCTCCCGAGCGCCTGCACGACCCGCTGCCCCCGGACCGCCCGCTCGACCGGTCCGACGTCGACCGGCTCCGCTTCCCGCTCGCTCTCCGCGGCTACCGCATGGAGGACGTCGACGACGCCCTGAACCGGGTCGCCGCCGAGCTCGCCGAGCGCGACGCCCGCATCGCCGTCCTGGAGACCACCCTCGCGGGCGCCCAGGCCCCGGCGCGGCCCCATGTCTCCTTCGAGAAGCCCGCGCCGGAGGACGAGCAGTGAGCGACGGCGCCGCCCTCGCCGGCCCCGACGGGGCGCTGCGCTGCCCCTGGGCCCTCTCCACGCCCGACTACCTCACCTACCACGACGAGGAGTGGGGCCGCCCGGTCCACGGCGACGACGCCCTCTTCGAACGCCTCAGCCTGGAGGCCTTCCAGTCCGGCCTGTCCTGGATCACGATCCTGCGCCGCCGCGAGGGCTTCCGCACCGCGTTCGCCGACTTCAAGATCGCCTCGGTCGCGGCCTTCACCGACGAGGACCGCGAACGCCTCCTCGCCGACGCCGGCATCATCCGCAACCGGGCCAAGATCGACGCGACCCTGGCCAACGCGCGCGTGCTCCTGGACTGGACCCCGGGTGACCTGGACGACCTGATCTGGTCCCACGCCCCGACGACGAGCAGGGTCCCGAAGGCCCTCGCGGACGTCCCTGCGGTCACGGACGAGTCGACGGGCCTGTCGAAGGCCCTGAAGAAGAAGGGCCTCCGCTTCGTGGGCCCCACGACGGCCTACGCCTTGATGCAGGCGTGCGGCTTGGTGAACGACCACTTGGAGACGTGCGTGAGCAGAGGTACGTGAAGGGGCGCGGGGAACTGCGCGACCAGCCCCCACACACCCGCACCCGCCACGAGACCTCAGCGCCCCAAATACTTGGGCGTCTCCTTCTGAACGAAAGCCCGCACGGCGATCGTGTGGTCCTCGGACGCACCGGCCCGCGTCTGCAACTCGTCCTCCTTCTCCAGCGTCTCGGACAGCGAGTGCGAGAACCCGAACGCCACGGCCTCCTTGAGCGCCGCGTAGGCGACGGTCGGCCCCGAGGCCAACTTCCGCGCAACCTTCTCGGCCTCGGCCCGCAGCTCCGCGCCCGGCACCACCCGGTTCGCGATCCCCAGCTCGTACGCCTCCTGAGCCGGGATGTTCCGCGGGAAGAGCAGCAGATCCGTCGCCCGCCCCGGCCCGACCACCCGCGGCAGGGTCCAGGAGACGCCGGAGTCGGCGGTCAGCGCGACCCCCGCGAACGACGTGTTGAAGGACGCCGTGTCGGCGACGACGCGGTAGTCCGCGGCCAGCGCGAAACCGAAGCCGGCGCCCGCCGCGACCCCGTTCACCGCCGCGACGACCGGCTTCGCCGCCTCCGTCAGCGCCCGCACGATCGGGTTGTAGTGCTCCTTGACCGTCGTCATGACGTGTCCGGAGCCCTCGGCGAGCAGCCCGATGTGCTCCTTGAGGTCCTGGCCGACGCAGAAGGCCCGGTCCCCGGCGGCGGTCAGCAGCACCGCCCGCACCTCCACGTCGTCCGCCGCCGTGCGCGCCGCGTCCCGCAGGGCGACCTTGGTCGCGACGTTCAGCGCGTTCATCGCCTCGGGGCGGTTCAGCGTGATCGTCGCGAGCCCGTCGCTCACCTCGTAGAGCACGGTGTCGGCCATGACGTATCCCCTTGTGTGTGTCGACTGGTGTGTCGGCTGGTGTATCGGCTCGGTTACCAGAGAACAGCATGGCGTCCGAGGAGCGGACGCGACGTGTGACCTGCGTCAAAGAAATCGACCCGGTTTACGGACCGGGGGTGTCTGTGCGGCGGCGCAGTATCGCAGCCACATCGCCGAATTGGGTGGTTTTGCTCGCGCGCGTTGCCCAAGCGATGCCTACTGATGTTGGTCATCGGGTCCTGAGATGCGGGATAATGGCCTGGAAGCAATGTGTTCGATGCCGGTGTCGCGTGTCCCACGCTGGATCGCGCGTGCCCTGCCAGGGCCGTCGGCTTTTGACGTGAGCTGGTTTCAGGAAGGGGAACGAGCATGGCGGCCATGAAGCCGCGGACGGGCGATGGCCCGCTCGAGGTGACCAAGGAGGGGCGGGGCATCGTCATGCGCGTTCCGCTCGAAGGCGGCGGTCGGCTCGTCGTCGAGCTGACGCCCGACGAGGCCGACGCGCTCGGCGACGCCCTCAAGAAGGTCGTCGGCTGACGCGCAAGCGACCATACCCTTTCAGCCGCCCCGGCATCCTCTTGGGTGCCGGGGCGGCTGTTTTGCCGGGGGTACCTCGCCCGTACGGCCCAGTGGTCAGCGCTTGACCGCGCACAGCAGGCCGTCCCCCACGGGAAGCAGGGACGGCACCAGTTCCTGGCTCTCGCGTACCGCCCGCAGCAGCTCGCGGATCCTTATGACCTCCGTGGGCTGCGGGCCCGAGTCGACCGTGCGGCCGTTGGCGAAGACGCCCTCGAAGACCACGAGCCCGCCCGGGCGCAGCAGGCGCAACGATTCAGCGAGATAGTCGAGGAACTCCAGCCGGTCGCCGTCGCAGAAGACGAGGTCGTAGCCGGAGTCCGCGAGCCGGGGCAGGACGTCGAGCGCGCGGCCGGGGATGAACCGGGCCCGGTTGCTGGCGAAGCCACACGCGCGGAAGGCCTGCCGGGCGAACTGCTGGTGCTCCGGCTCGGGGTCCACGGTGGTCAGCACCCCGTCGGGGCGCATGCCGTGCAGCAGGTGGATGCCGGAGACGCCGGTGCCGGTACCGATCTCCGCGACCGCCTTCGCGTCCACGGTGGCGGCGAGCAGCCGCAGCGCGGCGCCGGTGCTGGGCGACACCGAGCGCAGCCCTGCCTCGCGGGCCCGGTCGCGGGCCCAGCGCAGCGCGTCGTCCTCGGCGGCGTAGGCGTCGGCGAACGCCCAGCTTGCCTGCCGGTTGCCGGTAATGACCCTCTCCTGTCCCCGCTGGTTGCCTCGGCGTGACTGTATCCGTTGGTGCCGGGAACCCGCAGATGGGACCGGGCGTTTGAAGGGGTGGGAACGATGAGCGGGGGACACAGTTGGATCACGACGAGGGACGAGACGTCGAGCAAGTGCTGACGCAGCCGTATGAGCCGTATCAGCACAGATCAAATTCTCGTAAAACCGCTTATCCGGAGCTAACGGGCGAGGTGGCTATGGTAGGGGCTCCACTGGACACCACCAGAGCCGACAGGGGAGGTGCGGCTGCGCCTGTGGATCGGGGAGGAGTGCTGCGGCGCTTCCTCGGATCGGCGGGCAGGCCGAAATCCGTGAACGACACCGCTGACCACCGTCACGCCGGCGACTACGCCCAGACCGCGACCTTCTCCACCGACGCGGACGGGCAGGCGTGGACTCCGCCCACCTGGGAGGAGATCGTCAGCATGCACAGCGGCCGGGTCTACCGGCTCGCCTACCGTCTGACCGGCAACCAGCACGACGCCGAGGACCTCACCCAGGAGGTCTTCGTCCGCGTCTTCCGCTCCCTGTCGACCTACACGCCCGGCACCTTCGAGGGCTGGCTGCACCGCATCACCACCAACCTGTTCCTGGACATGGTCCGCCGCAAGCAGCGCATCCGCTTCGACGCGCTCGGCGAGGACGCGGCCGAGCGGCTGGCCAGCAAGGAGCCCACGCCGCAGCAGGTCTTCAACGACGCCCACTTCGACGCGGACGTCCAGCAGGCCCTCGACACCCTCGCGCCCGAGTTCCGCGCCGCGGTCGTCCTGTGCGACATCGAAGGACTGTCGTACGAGGAGATCGCCGCGACCCTCGGCGTCAAGCTGGGCACGGTCCGCTCGCGGATCCACCGCGGCCGCTCGCAGCTGCGCAAGGCCCTCGCGCACCGCTCCCCGAAGGCGCGCGCCGAGCGCCGCTCCTTCGTGTCCCGGGTGCCCGCTCTGGGAGGAGGGGGCGCGACCGCGTGACTGGAACACGACGCACCCCCGCAGAGGGGCTCCTCGCAGAACAGCATCTGGGAGACCGGCTCTCCGCCCTCGTGGACGGCGAACTCGGTCATGACACCCGTGAGCGCGTCCTGGCGCACGTGGCCACCTGCCCGAAGTGCAAGGCCGAGGTCGACGCCCAGCGCCGACTGAAGAACGTCTTCGCGGAAGTGGCCCCGCCCGCCCCCTCCGAGAGCTTCCTGGCCCGTCTCCAGGGGCTCCCCGCGGGAGGTGACCCGGACGGCGGCGGTACGCCGCTGGGCAGGGGAGGCTTCGGTGACGGCGTCTTCGGAGTGAGCGGGGACGAGCCGTTCTCCTTCGGCTATCTGCCCACGGGTGACCACGGCTCCGCCCTGACGCCCGCCGACCGCGGCTTCCGTATCCACCCCGTCGGCCGGGACAGCGAGCGTTCCCGCGGTCTGCGGTTCGCCTTCGTCGCCGCCGGCGCGGTGTCGCTGGCCGCGATCGCCCTCGGCGGGATGAACACCGGTGCTCCGGCCGACACCGCCGCGGACGCGCGCGGCGGAACCGGCGGAAGCAATGTGACACCGGCCCGCACCCCGGGTTCGGGCTCCGCCGCGCCCGAGAACCAGCGACGCCGGTCCACCGGACCGCTGCTCGCCCAGGGCGGTCAGCTCCTCGGCACCCCCGCGGCGCCGACCGGGGTCTCCGCCCCGCTGCTGCCCGGTGTGCCCTCCCCGGCCTCCGGTCACACGGAGCAGACGGCCCTGCACCGGCTCACCACCCCGGTGATGGCCGGAGCGGCGGCCATGTCCCCGCTGATACGTCCGCTCGGTACGACCCCGCCGATCGCCGTGACCTCCTGGGCCACCGCCCCTGAGATCACCGGCCCCGGCCTGCTCGCCGCGCCCGTCCCCGACACCACCTCCGCCCCCGTCGCCTCCCCGTCCCCGCAGCACCCCCGCTGACCCGGTCCCTGCGCCGGTCCGCGGCGAACCTGGTTGAATCGGAGACGGGGTTCACCCGGCCGTGACCGGGTCCGACTGTGGGGAGAGCATGGACGAGGGGACGGGGGCCTCCGGCGGCAAGGCCGAGGAGGCGGGCGCGGGCGACTACGAGTTGGACCTGCCCGTGAGCACGGGGGACACGGTCGAGGCCGGGGGCGCCGGTGACGTGGCAGCCGAGGAGCCGTCCGTGGCGGAGGCCGCCGTGCCGCCGTCCGCCGAGGCGGTCCCTGTGACTCCCGCTCCTGCCACTGACGAGCCTCCCAGGCCTCTGCACGACCCCGACCCCTACAGCACCCCGCCATACGGCCACCCGGGCCCCTGGGCCCCCGCCCCGCCGGTCCAGCACCCGGCGGCGAGGCTCGCTCGGACGCCGCCGCCCGCTGCGGCCCCGGCTGCCACACCATCGGTGACGGAACCGCCCGTGCCGACCGCCGCCACCCAGCCCGCACCAGAGCCTGCCGCGCCGACGGCCGCGATACCGGGAGCCACAGCCCCCGACTCCGCTCCAACCCCGACCCCGAGCCCGTCCACGCCCCCGGCACCGACTCCGCCCCCGGCACCGACTCCGCCCCCGGCACCGGCTCCGCTCCCGGCACCGGCTCCGCTCCCGGCTTCCGGAGTCGGCACGCCCGACCCGCAGCCTTACTCGGCTCCCGGAGTCTCCGCACCCCCGCTCCCGGCTTCCGGAGTCGCCACGCCCGACCCGCAGCCTTACTCGGCTCCCGGAGTCTCCGCACCGCCGCTCCCGGCTTCCGCGGCCGCCACCGCCGACCCGCAGCCTCACTCGGCTCCCGGAGTCTCCGCACCCCCGCTACCGGCTTCCCCGGCCGACCCGCCCGACCCGCAGCCTTACTCGGCCCCCGGAGTCTCCGCACCCCTCCCAGCCGCTCCCGGAGTCCCGGAAGTCCACGGAGTCCCGCAAGTCCCTGCGGCCCCCGGAGTCTCGGAAGCCCCCGGAGGGCCCACACCCCCTACACCCTCCACACCACCCTCCACCTCCTCCGACGACCCTTGGCGCCGCTACGACCCCTGGGCCCCCGTGCCCGCCGGCCCCCTGCATCAGACCGGTGCCGCCGTGCTCAGTGAGGATGCGCGGCGGCGGCAGGTGCGGAAGCGGATTGCCGGGGGTGCGTTGGCGCTGGCGTTGGTCTCCGGGGTGCTCGGTGGGGTCGTGGGGGCTCAGCTGGAGCGCCGGGGCGGGTTCGGCGGGGTGAAGTTGCCGCAGGCGTCCGCGGAGCCCACCGGGCGGGCCGCGGACAGCGTCGCGGGCATCGCGGCCCGCGCCCTGCCCAGCGTCGTCACCCTGCATGTCAGCGGCAGCGAGGAGTCCGGCACGGGCACCGGCTTCGTGCTCGACGCCAGCGGCCACATCCTCACCAACAACCACGTCGTCGAGCCCGCCGGCGACGACGGCGAGATAACCGTCGTCTTCAACGGCGGCCAGACCGCGAAGGCGGACGTCGTCGGCCGCGACAGCGGCTACGACCTCGCCGTGGTCAAGGTCAAGGGGGTCAGCGGGCTCCGCCCGCTCCCGCTCGGCAACTCCGACGGCGTCCAGGTCGGCGACCCGGTCGTCGCCATCGGCGCCCCCTTCGACCTGGAGGGCACGGTCACCTCCGGCATCATCAGCGCCAAGGAACGGCCCATCACGGCCGGCGGCGACAGCGGCCACGCGAGCGACGTGTCGTACGTCGACGCGCTGCAGACCGACGCCCCCATCAACCCCGGCAACTCCGGCGGACCCCTGCTCGACACCAAGGGCCGGGTCATCGGCATCAACTCCGCCATCCGCTCCGCCGCCGACGGCTCCGACTCCGGCAGCGGCGAGGCCGGCTCGATCGGCCTCGGCTTCGCCATCCCCGTCAACCAGGGCAAGCGCGTCGCCGAGGAGCTGATCAACACCGGTCACGCGACCCACCCGGTCATCGGTGTCACCCTCGATCTGGACTACGCCGGCGACGGCGCCCGGGTGAGTACCAAGGGCGGCGACGCCGGCGCGCCGGTCACCCCGGGCGGCCCGGGGGCTCTGGCGGGCATCAAGGCCGGGGACGTGATCACGGAGGTCGACGGCACCCGGGTCCACTCCGGCACCGAACTGATCGTCAAGACCCGCGCCCACCGCCCCGGCGACCGACTGGAGCTGACCGTCGAACGCGACGGCAGGGAACGTACGCTCTCCCTCGTCTTGGGATCCGCTGAGGGCGACTGAGCAGCAGGCTGTGCACAGCGATTGACAGAAACCTCACAGACCGGACCCCGAAACCCCCTCCGACAAGGCAAACAACGCGGAAAACCGGCCGGGTGCACCCAGCCGGGCAGCGCGGGACGGTACCGGTCGGACAGGTGTGACAGGTACCGTGGACCCGGCCCGGACCACGGAAGACCTGACCAGACCGCCGAGGGCCGAGGACCGCGGACATCCCAAGGAGCTTCAGGTGTTCAATGACATAGGACCGCTCGAGCTGGTGACGATCGTCGTCCTGGCCGTGCTCGTCTTCGGTCCGGACAAGCTCCCGAAGGTCATCCAGGACGTGATGCGTACCGTCCGGAAGATCCGTGAGTTCTCCGAGAGCGCCAAGCACGACATCCGCGCCGAACTGGGACCGGAGTTCAAGGACTTCGAGTTCGAGGACCTCAACCCGAAGACCTTCATCCGCAAGCAGCTCGACAACGACGAGCTGGGGCTGAAGGAGATCCGCAACGGCTTCGACATCAAGAAGGAGATGGCCGAGGTCACCGAGGCCGTCCACAGCCGCGACACGGACTCCTCCTCGGACTCTTCCGGCGGGCGCATCGACATGACGAAGAAGCCCGAGGACCCGGGCAAGGACGACCGTCCGCCCTTCGACTTCGACGCCACGTGATCTTCGACGCCACGTGATCTTCGCCGCCTGACGGCCGCCTTCCCCGCTGTTCGTGGCCGGGTGGCTATGCTGCCTGGTTGTTGTGCGGAACGGACGAGTACGCCCGAAGGGGGGCGGGCCGGACCGTTCCGTCGAGAGCGAGGAGGCGTCCGGGCACATGGAGACGACGAGTCGGGCAGTCGAACAGGCGCCGGCCGCGGAGGGTGGACAGCAGGTCCCCTCCGCTCGGCGCACCGTCGACGGCTACCTGGAGGCGCCCTTCCCCTGGTACGGCCTCGACGAGGCCTTCACGGGGCCGCGCTGGCTGATGCAGGTGGGGACGGCGGCCGACGGGGCCGTCGAACACGGTTCCATCGGACACGGTGACGAACCCTCCGTACGGCACGAGACGGCCGGGGAGGACCGGGGGAGGTTCGCGGTCGTCGTGACCGTCGCCGCGAATCCGTCCCGGAGGAGCGCCGACGGGACGGGGCTGCTCGAGGCCACCTCGGTGTCCTCGGCGGCCTGGCTGGCGGGGGTGGGGCTGCTGTCCTTCACCTGGCCGGGGCAGATGGACCACAGTCTGCGGGACGACTGGCTGGACCAGCAGACGGAGACGGCGTGGGCGCTGGCCGACGATCTCGGCGGGCCGGAGTGGTCCAGCCTCTCCCTGCCGGTGGACGGGGTGCCCACGCCGTTTCACTACCGTGAGTCGGAGTTCGGGTGGGTGCTGGCCGGGTCCACCGAGCAGGGGGTGCACCTCGGGGCGTACGGCAGGGGTATGAGCGCGTACGGGCTCGGGTTCTCCGTGGTCAAGGACATCGCCGAGTACGTCTAGGCCGGTGGGGAACTGCGGGCCGTATGTGGCTGGTCGCGCAGTTCCCCGCGCCCCTGAGGTCGGCTGACCCTGAGGTCGGTCGTACCTAGAACTTGTTCTTGGGTGTGATCCCCAGCGACAGGCCCGAAAGGCCCCGCTGCCGTCCTCCCAGCTTCCCCGCGATCGCCCGCAGCGCCGAACCCGCCGGAGAGGCCGGGTCCGTCAGGACCACCGGCTTGCCCTCGTCGCCGCCCTCGCGGAGGCGGATGTCGATCGGGATGGAGCCGAGGACGGGGACCGTGGCTCCCGTCGTGCGGGTCAGGCCGTCCGCGACCAGCTGACCGCCGCCGGTGCCGAAGACGTCGACCATCTCGCCGCAGTGCGGGCAGGGCAGGCCGGACATGTTCTCGACCACGCCGACGATCTTCTGGTGGGTCTGGACGGCGATGGCGCCCGCGCGCTCGGCCACCTCGGCCGCCGCCTGCTGCGGGGTCGTGACGACCAGGATCTCCGCGTTCGGGACGAGCTGGGCCACCGAGATCGCGATGTCGCCGGTGCCGGGCGGGAGGTCGAGGAGGAGGACGTCCAGGTCGCCCCAGTAGACGTCCGCGAGGAACTGCTGGAGCGCGCGGTGGAGCATCGGGCCGCGCCAGACGACCGGGGCGTTGCCGGGCGTGAACATGCCGATGGAGATGACCTTCACGCCGTTCGCCGACGGCGGCATGATCATGTTCTCGACCTGGGTGGGACGGCCGTCCGCGCCGAGCATGCGGGGCACGCTGTGGCCGTAGATGTCGGCGTCGACCACGCCCACCTTGAGGCCGTCGGCCGCCATCGCCGCCGCCAGGTTCACCGTCACCGAGGACTTGCCGACGCCGCCCTTGCCGGACGCCACCGCGTAGACCCGGGTGAGGTTGCCGGGCTTGGCGAAGGGGACCTCGCGCTCGGTCTGGCCGCCGCGCAGGGCCGTCGCCAGCTCCTTGCGCTGCTCGTCGCTCATGACGTCGAGCGTGACGTCGACGCGGGTGACGCCCTCGACCCCGGAGACCGCCTCGGTAACCCGCTGGGTGATCGTCTCGCGCATCGGGCAGCCCGAGACCGTCAGGTACACGGTGACCGCGACCGCTCCGTCCGCGCCGATCTCCACCGACTTGACCATCCCCAGCTCGGTGATGGGTCGGTTGATCTCCGGGTCGTTCACCGTCGCCAGTGCCTCGCGCACCGCGTCTTCGCTAGCCATAAGGACGATGGTACGGCGCCCCCGGGGGACCGCGGCCAGCCCCTCAGCGGTCGTCTGCGTCACGTCCCGGCGACCGATCCGCCGGGAATACGACCCTGCCCTCGTGACCGTCGTGACCGTCGTGGCCGTCACGCCGGCCGTCCAGCTCCTTGAGCATGTCCTGCAGCTCGTTGCGGATCCAGTCGCGGGTGGCGACCTCGCCGAGGCCCATCCGCAGCGCCGCGACCTCGCGGGTGAGGTACTCGGTGTCCGCGATCGACCGCTCGTTCTGCTTGCGGTCCTGTTCGAGGTTGACGCGGTCGCGGTCGTCCTGCCGGTTCTGCGCGAGCAGGATCAGCGGGGCCGCGTAGGAGGCCTGAAGGGACAGCATCAGGGTGAGGAAGATGAACGGGTAGTTGTCGAAGCGCAGGTCGTGCGGGGCGAAGATGTTCCACAGCACCCACACGATGATGACGACCGTCATCCAGACGATGAACCGTCCGGTGCCCAGGAAGCGCGCGATGCGCTCGGAGAGCCGGCCGAAGGCCTCCGGGTCCCACTCGGGCACCAGCCGGCGCCGGGGCGGACGCGGCTGGTCGAGCCGGGCGCGCGGGCGGGTGGTCGCGGTCGCGCCGGAGGGCGTGCGCTCGCGCGAGCCCTCACGTGCGCCGTCACGCTCAGGAGCCATGCGGGACCACCCCCTCGCCCGTCCCGGCGCCCGTCCCGGCGCCCGTCCCGGCGTCCGTCTCGTCGTTCAGATGGAACTCGGTCTCCCGCCAGTCCTCCGGCAGCATGTGGTCCAGTACGTCGTCCACGGTGACCGCGCCGAGCAGCGCCCCCGCCTCGTCCACCACCGGCGCCGCGACCATGTCGTACGTCGCGAAGAACCCGGCGACGACCGGCAGCTGGGCCTCCGGGTCGAGCGCCTGGAGGTCGTCGTCGAGGACCGCGCTGACCAGCGTGTACGGCGGTTCGCGCAGCAGCCGCTGGAAGTGGACCGTGCCCAGGTACTTGCCGGTCGGGGTCTCGTCCGGCGGGCGGCAGACATAGACCTGGGCGGCGAGCGCGGGGGACAGGTCGGGGTTGCGGACGCGCGCGAGGGCGTCGGCGACGGTGGCGTCGGGGCGCAGGACGATCGGCTCGGTGGTCATCAGACCGCCGGCCGTGTGCTCCTCGTACGACATCAGCCGCCGCATGTCGGCCGCGTCGTCGGGCTGCATCAGGCTCAGCAGCCGCTCCTTGTCGGCCTCGGGCAGCTCGGCGAGCAGGTCGGCCGCGTCGTCGGGGTCCATGGCCTCCAGGACGTCCGCCGCGCGCTCCTCCTTCAGCTTGCCGAGGATCTCGATCTGGTCGTCCTCCGGCAGCTCCTCCAGGACGTCGGCGAGGCGGTCGTCGTCGAGGGCGGCGGCGACCTCGGCGCGCCGCTTGGCGGAGAGATGGTGCAGGACGTTGGCGAGGTCGGCGGGGCGCAGCTGCTCGAAGGTGGCGAGCAGGCTCTCGGCGCCCTGCCCCTGCTCCTCCAGGGAGAACCCGGTCACCGCCGACCACCCGACCGTCAGCGTCTCGCCCTTGGCCCGCCGGAAGGCGCCGCCCTTCCTGCCCTTGCGGACGAAGACACGGGTGATCTCCCAGTCCCGGCGGGCGGGCAGCTGCTGCACGGACACATCGAGGACGGTGACCTCCTCGCCGGTCTCGACGAGCGTGACGCGCAGGTCGAGCAGTTCGCCGAAGACCAGCCGCTCGGTGGGCCGCTGCTCGAAGCGGCGGACGTTGACCACGCCGGTGGCGATGACCTGGCCGGACTCGACGCCCGTCACCCGGGTCATGGGCAGGAAGATACGGCGCCGGGTGGACAGTTCGACGACCAGGCCGAGCAGCCGCGGTGGCTTGTGGCCGACGCGCAGCATGACGACCAGGTCGCGCACCCGGCCCACCTGGTCGCCGCTCGGGTCGAAGACCGGGACACCGGCGAGGTGCGAGACGAAGATCCGGGGGGCACCGGCTGCCATGGCTGTGGTTCCCTGCTTCCTTTTGCGTGCTGCGGTGCTGCTGGCTTCCTTTTCCGAAGCGCCTTCCCAATTGCCCGCTCCTGCGGGCTTCAGGCTAGCCCGTCCCGATCGGATACGCCCTGGTGAGCGGTCCGGACGGACCCGTTCAGACGGCGGTCCGGGACCCCGGTACGCTGCCGTACGCCGCTCAGCACACCCCCGCAGAAAGGCGGCCTTCTCTGTGACTGCGATTCCCCGAGGCCGTACCCGCCGGGCCGCGCTGCTGAGCGCGATGTGCGCACTGGTCGTGGGGCTGGGAGCGGGGTGCAGCGAGGATCCGGACGCGGGCACGAACGGGGTCGGCAAGCTGCCCGCCGCGCAGATCCAGACGAAGACGAAGACGGCCGCCGGGGCGGTGGACGCGGTGCGGTTGGCGGGGACCGTGGTCACCAGCGGCCGTACGTACAGGCTCGACATGCGGCTGAAGGAGGACGGCGGCTCCGGCTCGGTCACTTCCGAGGGCGCCACGTTCCATCTGCTGCGGGTCGGCGAGCAGCTGTTCCTGAAGGCCGACGCGGCGTTCTGGGCCCATGAGGACGGCACGTCCGACGACGACGCCAAGGACACGGCCGCCGCGGACAAGCTCGACGGCAAGTATGTGAAGGTGCCGTCGGGGGACCCCTCGTACAAGAAGTTCAGCGTCTTCACGGACAAGGACCTCCTTCTCGACGGTCTGCTGACCCTGCACGGCGCGGTGAGGACGGACGGCCACCACGAGCAGTCCGGCACCCGCACCATCCGCATCACCGGGGACGGCGGCGACGGCGGCACCCTGGACGTCTCCCTGGAGGGCGAGCCGTACCCCCTGCGCCTGGTCCGGGCAGGCGGCGCAGGCACCCTGACCTTCTCCTCCTGGGGCAAGGACTTCCCCCTGGAGGAGCCGCAGAAGGGCGAAACGGTGGATTACGGGAAGCAGCTCCCGACGTCGTAGACGTCCGGGGGCGCGGGGCTGTGTTCCACGTGCGGCTCCGCCGCGTGGGCGCGACCGGCCCCCACCGCCCCGCAGCCGAAGAACTAGCCCTTCCGCCGCCGCATCAACAACCGATGCAACCCCGCAGGAGCCGCCTCCCGCGTGGTCGCGGGGGACGGCACGGGCCGTGCGGCCAGATCCCCGTCGGGCAACGGCAGGATCGCCCCCGTCGGCTCCAGGCGAAGCACCCGGCACTCCCGCGCCCAGCGCTCCGGCATCGCCTCACCGTCGGACGCGTTCAGCCGCTTCCCCTTCAGCTCGCCGACAGCCGCCTCCCACTCCTGCGACCCGGGCGCGAGCTGGACGACCGCGGCCGTCCAGGAGACCAGTCGGCCCCCCTTGTCCTTGCTGCGCACGGTCACCTCGGCGGTGCCGCCCTCGACGAGCCCCGGCAGCGGCTGCTCGCCGGGCCCGTCGCCGACCACGCAGGCCGCGCCCTCGTGCCAGACGTGCCACAGCACCCGCGCGGCCGGTTCGCCCGCGCCCCTGACCCAGATGAGGCCGGACTTCTTGGTGGCCTCCTCGACGAGGGCCTGGTCGAGCAGCTCGCTAGTCATGGCCTCAGGGTATCCAGCCGCGCTCACAGCCAGCCGTTGCGCTTCAGGGTGCGGTGGATGCCGACACACATCCCGACCATGACCGTCATGACGACGGGGTAGCCGAACTTCCAGTGCAGCTCCGGCATGTAGTCGAAGTTCATGCCGTACACCCCGCAGACCATGGTCGGCACGGCGATGATGGCCGCCCAGGACGTGATCTTGCGCATGTCCTCGTTCTGGGCGACGGAGGCCTGCGCGAGGTTGGCCTGGAGGATCGAGTTGAGGAGCTCGTCGAAGCCGACGACCTGCTCCTGGACGCGGGCGAGGTGGTCGGCGACGTCCCGGAAGTACTTCTGGATGTCGGGGTCGACCAGTCGCATCGGCCGCTCGCTGAGCAGCTGCATCGGCCGCAGCAGCGGGGAGACGGCGCGCTTGAACTCCAGCACCTCACGCTTGAGCTGGTAGATCCGGCCGGCGTCGGTGCCGCGCGGGGTGCCCTTGCGGCCCGGCGAGAACACCTCGGTCTCGACCTCGTCGATGTCGTCCTGCACGGCGTCGGCGACCGCGACGTAACCGTCGACGACGTGGTCGGCGATGGCGTGCAGCACCGCCGAGGGGCCCTTGGCGAGCAGCTCGGGGTCGTCCTGGAGACGGTGGCGCAGGGCGCGCAGCGAGCCCTGGCCGCCGTGCCGGACGGTGATGAAGAAGTCCTTGCCGGTGAAGCACATGACCTCACCGGTCTCCACGACCTCGCTGTTGGCGGTCAGCCGGTCGTGCTCGACGTAGTGGATCGTCTTGAAGACGGTGAAGAGGGAGTCGTCGTAGCGCTCCAGCTTGGGGCGCTGATGGGCCTGCACCGCGTCCTCGACGGCCAGCGGGTGCAGCCCGAACTCGCCCGCGATACCGGAGAATTCGGCCTCGGTCGGCTCGTGCAGCCCGATCCACACGAAGCCGCCGTCGCGCCGGACCTGGCGCATGGCCTCCTGCGGGGTCAGGGCGTGCCCGAACTCGACGCGGGAGCCGTCGCGGTAGACGGCGCAGTCGACGACGGCCGACGGCATCGCGGGGTCGCGGGTGGTGTCGTACGCGCCGGTGTCCACCCGGACACCGCCCTTGCGGACGCCGCCCTTGAGCAGGGAGGGGCGGGCGGGACGGACCACGGCACGCAGGTCGCGGATCATCGACATGGCAGGGCTCCTTCGCGTCGGGCAACGAAAGGCCGTGGTGACGGGTGGAACTACCCGGAATGGGGACGTCCTGCTTCGGATGTTTGGCACGTCCACAAAGCGGGGAGCACCGCACCGTCGCGGTGGCGAGTTCGCTGCTGATTCAGATCAGACGGATCAGGCAAAACGAAACGAAGTGCTCTTCCGCGTGAAGACGCGAACAGGAAAGGCGGCGGTCAGCCGGAACCTAAGGGGAGCTGCATCAGCGGCCGGAAGAGCGAGTGGTACTGCACGGGTGACTTCGATCCATGACAGCCCCACCTCCTCCAGCCGGTCCCTCGTAAGGGAGTCCCATCGGCGTCCGAGGCAAGATCGCGACGCTTCTGCGTGCTGCCTCGAACCACCGACTCAGAGTATCAGCCGACTGAAGTGTCAAGGCGCTGCTTTGCCCGGTACTGACGAGTTCTATGCTCGCGACATGGCTGATGTTCTTCCTCTCGTCGAGGCCCGGTTGCGTACGGCGCTGGGCGAGCCGGACGCCCGCGCGGCGGTCACCTTCCTCGGTACGGACCGTATCGAGGTGCTCCGTTTCCACGAGGGCGACATCGTCCGCTACGCCACGCTCGGCATGTCCGCGCAGCCGATGACGGACCCCACCGCGGTGCTCGCCGACCCCGTCAAGGGCCCCCGCGTCGAACTGGTCCTCTCCGTACGGGGCGGGCTCGCCGAGACCGACAAGGTGCTCCGCCCGCTGGCCGTGCTCGCCGCGTCTCCGCAGGTCGAGGGGGTGGTCGTGGCGCCCGGCGCCTCGCTGGACGTGGGGGAACCACTGTGGCCGGGCGCCCCGTTCACCTCGGTCCTGGTCGCCGAACCGGGCGGCCTGGTCGAGGATCTGGAACTGGACGAGCCGCTCGACCCGGTCCGCTTCCTCCCGCTGCTCCCCATGACCCCGAACGAGGCCGCCTGGAAGCGGGTGCACGGCGCCCAGGCCCTCCAGGAGCGCTGGCTGACGAACGGGACGGACCTCCGGGATCCCGCCCGCAGGTCCGTCCCGCTCGACTGACGCTCCGTGAGGAAGGTCACCAACCGGTGGCCGAAGAGCCTCGGTTGGCACAGTGGGCAGGCGGCGGCCGTCCGCACGGACCGTCAGTTCGCGAACACCGCGACGGAGTCCTCGGTCGCATGCCGGGGAGCCGACTCCCGCACCCCGTGGGTGAGCGCCTTCTGCCGCAGAAGGACCACGACCGCGCCGAGGACCGCGGTGGCCGCCGCGACCACGAACGGGACGTGGGCGTCGGTCCACTCCTCGATCTTCGGCGCGAAGTAGGGCGCGGCCGCCGCGGCGAACCACCGCACGAAGTTGTAGCCCGCGCTCGCCACCGGGCGCGGGGCGTCGGACACGCCGAGCGCCAACTCGGTGTAGACGGTGTTGTTCACGCCGATGAACGCGCCGGACAGGACCGTGCAGACGATCGCCGTGGCGTGGGAGCCGTAGCCGAGGACCAGCACATCGGCCGCGAGCAGCACCAGTGAGCCGCCGAGCACCTTCAGCGAGCCGAACCGCTCCTGCAGCCGGGGCGCCACGACCACCGAGAACACCGCGAGCAGCACCCCCCAGGCGAAGAACACCGCCCCCGACTTGTAGGGGGTCATGTCCAGCACGAACGGGGTGAAGGCCAGCACGGTGAAGAACGTGTAGTTGTAGAAGAACGCCGAGGCCGCCACGGAGGCGAGACCGCCGTGGCCGAGCGCCTTCACCGGGTCGAGCAGCGAGGTCCTGCGGGCCGGCTTCGGCTGCTCCTTCAGGAACGCGGTGATGCACAGGAAGCCGACCGCCATCAGGAACGCGGTGCCGAAGAAGGGGTAGCGCCAGCTGGCGTCGCCGAGCACCGCGCCGAGCAGGGGGCCGCAGGCCATGCCGAGGCCGAGGGCGGACTCGTACAGCAGGATCGCGGCGGCGCTGCCGCCCGCCGCCGCGCCGACGATGACCGCGAGGGCCGTCGACACGAAGAGGGCGTTGCCGAGGCCCCAGCCCGCGCGGAAGCCGACGAGTTCGGCGACCGAGTCCGAGGTGCCGGCGAGGCCCGCGAAGACCACGACGAACGCGAGGCCGAGCAGCAGGGTCCGCCGGCCGCCGATCCGGCTGGAGACGAAGCCGGTCACCAGCATCGCGAACGCGGTGATCAGGAAGTACGACGTGAAGAGCAGGGAGACCTGGCTGGGTGTGGCGTCGAGACCCTGGGCGATGGACGGCAGGATCGGGTCGACCAGTCCGATGCCCATGAAGGCGACGACGGAGGCGCCGGCCGTCGCCCACACCGCCCTGGGCTGACGCAGAAGACCGGAAGTAGTTGGCATATACACATGATAAGTTAGGGCGGCTAATTAATGCAAGCTGCATCTATCTGTTTCCGGTGAACCCGTTCCGTCCGGACGGGTGATCGTCCTTGACGTGGGCCTGCTCGGGTAGGACCGTGGGGCCCTATGAGGGGCGAACCCAGTTGCCCGAAGTGTGGTGGCCGGGTCAGGGCTCCCGGACTCTTCTCCGACTCCTGGCAGTGCGATGTGCACGGGACGGTGCATCCGCTGCAGCCCGTGATCCCGCCCAGCGTCGAGGCCCTCAGCGTCGTGGTGCACCGTACGCAGGTGCCGGTGTGGATGCCGTGGCCGCTGCCGGTGGGGTGGTTGTTCACGGGGGTGACGTACGCCGGTGACGACCGCAGCGGCGGCCGCGCGACCGCGGTCGCCTGCTCCGGGCCCGGGCCGCTGGGCGGCGTGGCCGAGCTGATCCTCGTCGCGGAGGAACTCGGGGTCGGGCTCGGCGCGCGGTACGCCGGGATCGACGGACCCGATCCGGGGCCCTACATGAGCGTCGAGAAACCCGCGCAGGCGAAGGTGCTGGCGGTGGGCCGGCCCACGCCGTTGTGGCATGTCTCCGGGGTGCCGGACGACCGGGCGGTGTTCGCGGGGGAGGCCCGGGGGCTGTGGCTGTGGGCGGTGGTGTGGCCCGAGCAGGCCGGGTTGTTGATGTACGACGAGCTGGTGCTGACGGATCTGCGGGACGCGGGGGCGGAGGTGGAGTTGGTGCCGTGCGGGGCGTTGTCGCCGCGCTTGCTCAAGCCGTAGGGGTGTGTGAGGGGGGCGTTGTCTGGCGCGCTTGTAGGGGGTGAACCTCACTTTTGGGTGTGACATTCGGTGTTCGAATCTGGGCTATGCTGAGGCGTCCCTTCCGTATGCCGTCCCGCTTGGAGTTCGTTCGTGCGTATCGATCTGCACTGCCACTCCACGGCGTCCGACGGTACGGACACGCCCGCTGAGCTGGTGCGGAACGCCTCCGCCCGTGGGCTGGACGTCGTCGCGCTGACCGATCACGACACCACCCGCGGGTACGCGGAGGCGATCGGTGCGCTGCCCGAGGGGCTCACCCTGGTCACCGGCGCCGAGCTGTCGTGCCGGATCGACGGGGTCTCCATGCACATGCTGGCCTACCTCTTCGACCCGGAGGAGCCCGCCCTGCTCGCCGAGCGCGAGCTGGTGCGCGACGACCGGGTGCCGAGGGCGCGGGGCATGATCGCCAAGCTCCGGGAGCTGGGCGTGCCCGTCACCTGGGAGCAGGTCGCGCGGATCGCCGGTGACGGCTCCGTGGGGCGGCCGCATGTCGCGACCGCGCTGGTCGAGCTCGGGGTCGTACCGAGTGTGAGCGACGCCTTCACCCAGGACTGGCTGGCCGACGGCGGCCGGGCCTACGTCGAGAAGCACGAGACGGACCCCTTCGAGGCGATCCGGCTGGTCAAGGGCGCGGGCGGGGTCACCGTCTTCGCCCACCCGGGCGCCGGCAAGCGTGGCCGTACGGTCCCCGAGTCCGCGATCGCCGACCTGGCCGCCGCCGGCCTCGACGGCATCGAGGTCGACCACATGGACCACGACGAGGACACCCGCGCCCGGCTGCGCGGGCTGGCGAAGGACCTCGGGCTCCTCGTCACCGGCTCCTCCGACTACCACGGCAGCCGCAAGACCTGTGTGCTCGGCGAGTACACCACCGACCCCGAGGTGTACGGGGAGATCACCCGGCGCGCCACCGGGGCGTTCCCCGTGCCGGGGACCGGCGGGGCCTGAGGCGTACCCCGGTCCTCCCGTCCGCTCTTCTTTCCCGCAAGGCCTCTGTACTGATGTTCGACGTTGCCCTCTTCGGCTCTCTCTTCCTGACCCTCTTCGTCATCATGGATCCCCCCGGGATCACCCCGATCTTCCTCGCCCTGACCGCCGGACGCCCCGGCAAGGTGCAGAAGCGGATGGCCTTCCAGGCCGTCTGCGTGGCGGGCGGTGTCATCACCGTCTTCGGGCTCGTGGGACACCAGATCCTGAACTATCTGCACGTCTCCGTGCCCGCGCTGATGATCGCGGGCGGGCTGCTGCTCCTGCTGATCGCGCTCGACCTGCTCACCGGCAAGACCGACGAGCCGAAGCAGACCAAGGACGTCAATGTCGCGCTCGTGCCGCTCGGCATGCCGCTGCTGGCCGGGCCGGGCGCGATCGTGTCGGTCATCCTGGCCGTGCAGAAGGCCGACAGCGCCGCCATGCAGGTGTCGGTGTGGGCGGCGATCCTCGCCGTTCATGTCGTGCTGTGGCTGGTGATGCGCTACTCGCTGCTGATCATCCGGGTCATCAAGGACGGCGGTGTGGTCCTGGTGACCCGGCTCGCGGGCATGATGCTCTCCGCGATCGCCGTGCAGCAGATCATCAACGGGATCACCCAGGTCGTCCGGGCGAGCTGACCCGGCGTACACGCACAGAGCCCCGTACGGCGATCGGCGCCGTACGGGGCTCTGAAGTGTGTAAGGGCCCGCGGGTTATGAGGCCGCGGATTCGGCCGGTCGGATCCAGAGTCGCTGCCCGATGGCGGCGGCGTCCTGCACGATCCGGTTGACGGAGGCGGCGTCCACAACGGTGCTGTCCACGGGCGTGCCGTCGACGTCGTCGAGTCGCATGATTTCGAAGCGCATGGGCTTCTCCCTTCGTCTGGTCATCCTCCTGGAGGATTGCTAGCTACATGAGGAGTCAACGGGCTGCGTGTTACAAACATTCCCTACGCTAAAGAAATTTTTCGAACGGCTAATTACCCGCCGGTAAGAGAGTGTGTGGAGACTGAACGGGATCGGTTGTGTTCACAGCGTGACCGCCGGGACAATGGAGGCGATGAACGACGACCTCCCGGCCCTCGCCGCCCGTATCGACCGCACGAACGAGCTGCTGACCCGCATGCTCGCCGAGGTGGCCAAGACGCCCTCGACCCATGCGATCTTCGTCGACGCGGGGTATCTCTACGCCGCCGCGGGCCGGCTGATCGCCGGGACGGAGGACCGCAGAGCCTTCGATCTCGACGCCGAGGGGCTGATCGAGGCGCTCATCGACCGCGCCCGCACGATCTTCGCGGACAGCAGACTGCTGCGCGTCTACTGGTACGACGGCGCCCGGCGCCGCATCCACACCGCCGAGCAGCAGTCCATCGCCGAACTCCCCGACGTCAAGGTCCGGTTGGGCAACCTCAACGCCAACAACCAGCAGAAGGGCGTCGACTCACTCATCCGCACCGACCTCGAGTCCCTCGCCCGGCACCGCGCCATCAGCGACGCGGCCCTGCTCGGCGGCGACGAGGACCTGGTCTCGGCGGTGGAGGCCGCCCAGGGCTACGGCGCCCGGGTCCACCTGTGGGGCATCGAGGCGCCCGAGGGCCGCAACCAGGCCGAGCCGCTGCTCTGGGAGGTCGACAGCCAGCGCACCCTCGACCTCGACTTCTTCAAGCCGTACGTCGCCCGGCGCACCGCCCCCGCCTACGAGGCGAGCGGCGCGAGCCGGCCCACCCGCGAGGACGTCCGCTTCGTCGGCGCCCAGATCGCGGCGAAATGGCTCGCGGCGCGGGGCCGGGAGGCCCTGGTCGAGCTGCTGCCCGGCCACCCCTACCTCCCCGGCTCCGTCGACCAGGACCTCCTCGTGGAGGCCGAGGGCATCCTGCAGTACTCCCTGCGCGGCCAGGCCGACCTGCGGCGCGCGCTGCGGGACGGGTTCTGGGAGCACGTACAGACGCAGTACTAGCCCGGTCGTCGGGGGTGCCGGTCCCAGAAGTCGGCGAGACCCGCGGCCGTGGCCAGTGGCCGGTCCAGGTTCGGTGAGTGCTCGGCATCCGGGACGACGGTCCGGTCGGCCCGCAGCCGTACCGCCATCTCGTCCAGCAGCGGCAGCGGCCAGGTGTCGTCCCGCGCGCCCGACAGGACGTGGAACGGCAGCGGCACGGCGGCGAGTTCGGCGACACGGTCCGGCTCCGCGCACAGCTGACGGCCCGTGGCGAGAAGCTGGGCGGGCTTGTGGTTCAGCCAGCGCAGCCGCAGCTGTTCCGGATCCCCGAAGCCGCGCGCCGGACCGCCGACCTCCTCCGGCGGGCCCATCGCCACGATCGCCTCCCACACCTCCGGCATCGTCATCACGGCGAGCGCGTCGTGCAGCAGCTTCACCCGCAGCTTCTGCGACTGCGAGATCTCGGCCGGGCCGGACGACATCAGGGTGAAGGACCGGAAGGGGGAGTGGTCCAGCAGGACCGCCGCCCGGGCGATCTGGCCCCCCAGGGAGTGCCCGACGAGATGCAGGGGTGTGCCTAGCGCGGCCGCCTGCGCGAGGACGTCCCGGGCCAACTCCTCGCGTGCGTACGGGGATTCGTCGTCTGTCGGGCCCTCGGACTCGTTCTGTCCGCGTCCGTCCACCGCGACCATCCGGTAGCCGCGCGCCGCCAAGGGCCCGTGCAGATGGTGGAAGTCCTCCTTGCTGCCGGTGAAGCCGGGCAGCAGCAGCGCCACGCCCCGCTCCTCGACCCCGGCGGCCACCGGCGAGTCGACGACGGCGAAGTCACCGCGCGCGGTCCGCAGCGCGTACGCACGGGCACCGGGAGGCGGGGGGAACGGGGTCGAGGAGGTGGTCGGCCTGGTCACGTGCTGAGGCTACCCGCACGGAGGGACGAGGAGACGGGCGGCCGGGCGGCTCGGGCGGGAACGCCGACGGCCCGGCTCCTCCGTGGGGGAGGGGCCGGGCCGTCGGTCCGTGCAGCCGGGGTCGGTCAGCTGTCCGTGGGTTCCGCGGCGGCCGTCGCCTTACGGGTGCGGCGCACCCTCGGCTTGGCCTCGGCGGTGTCCACGGCGGCCTCGGCCGGAGCGGCGACCGCGGCCTTGCGGGTGCGGCGCGGCTTGGCCTCCGCCTCCGCCGCCGTGGCCTGGGCCGGGATCTCGGCCGTCACCGTGGCGGCGGCCTTGCGGGTCCGGCGCGGCTTGGCGACCGCTTCCGTCGCCTCGACCGTGACCTGCGCCTCCGCCGGAGCGGCGGCAGCGGTCTTCCGCGTGCGACGGGGCTTGACCTCGGTCGCCACGGCGGCTTCGGCGGCGTCGGCGGCTACCGCCGGAGCGGTGGCCGCGGTCTTGCGGGTCCGGCGCGGCTTGGTGACCGCTTCCGTCACCTCGACCGTGACCTCGGCGTCCACCTGCGCCTCCGCCTCCGCCGGGGCGGCGGCGATCTTCCGCGTGCGGCGCGGCTTGGCCGCCGTGCCCTCGGCGGTGTCCACGGCGGCCTCGGCCGGAGCGGCGACCGTGGTCTTGGCGACCGCGGTCTTCCGGGTGCGGCGCGGCTTGGCCTCCGTGCCCTCCGCCGTGTCGACGGCCGCCTCGGCGGTCGCGGCGGCGGTCTTGCGGGTGCGGCGCGGTTTGGCCTCCGCCTCCACCGGCGTGGCCTGGGCCGGGATCTCGGCCGTGATGACCGTCTCCGGGGCCTCGGCTGCCTTGCGGGTGGTCCGGCGTCGGGGCTTGGCCTCGACGGCCTCGGCGGTGTCGGCCACGGCCTCCGCCGGAGCGGCGGCGGCCGTCTTGCGGGTCCGGCGGGGCTTGGTGACGGTCTCCGTCGCCTCGACCGTGACCTCGGCGTCCACCTGCGCTTCCGCCTCCGCCGGAGCGGCGGCCGTCGTGCGCGTACGGCGCGGCTTGGTGACCGCTTCGGTGGCCTCGACCGTGACCTGCGCCTCAGCCTCTGCCGGGGCGGCGGCGGTCTTCCGCGTGCGCCGCGGCTTGGCCGCCGTGCCCTCGGCGGTGTCCACGGCGGCCTCCGCCGGAGCGGTGGTCGCCGTCTTACGGGTGCGTCGGGGCTTGGCCTCGACGGCCTCGGCCGTGTCGACCGTGGCCTCCGCCGCGGCGGCCGTCTTACGGGTGCGGCGCGGCTTGGCCTCCACCGCCTCGGCGGTGTCCACGGCGGTCTCGGCCGGCGCGGCTGCCGCTGTCTTGCGGGTGCGGCGCGGCTTGGCCTCGGCGACCTCCGCGGCCGGGACCGACTCGACCGTCTCCACGACGGCCTCGGCGGCCTCGACAGCGGGGGCCGCAGCAGCGACCTTGCGGGTGCGGCGGCGCGGCGCGGCGGGGGCCTCGGTGGCAGCCTCCGTGCCCTCGGCCGTCGCCACGGCCGTTTCGGCGGACGGAGTCTGAGCCGGCGTCAGCTCCGCAGCCGGGGCCGTCTCCACAGCGGCGGTGGTCTCCACAGCCGCAGCGGTCTCCGCGGACCGGCGGGTGCGGCGGCGGCGCGGCTTGGCCGGGGTCTCGGTGGCCTGCGGGGCCCCGGAGGCGTCCAGGGACGGGCCCTCCGCGGTCGTCAGGGCCGTCTCCGCGGCCTCCGGGGCGGCGGACGTGACCGCGGTCACCGGAGCCGCCTCGGCGCCCGCTCCGCCGCGCGTACGGCGTCGGCGGCGCGGGGTGCGGGACGCGGCGGCCTCCTCGGCCACCGGCGTCTGCTCCGTCGTGGAGACCTCCGGCGCTCCGTCGAGCATGGCCCCGCCGCGCGTACGACGGCGGCGGCGCGGCGTACGGGCCGGACGCTCACCCTCGGCGGACCGGTCGCCGGACCGGTCGGCGGATCGGGACTCGCCCCGGCCGCCGCGCTCGCCCCGGCCTCCCCGGCCGCCGCGTGCACCGCGGCCGCCCGGCTCGCCCAGGTCCTCCAGCTCCTCCGCGTCCAGCCCCGCGCGCGTGCGCTCGGAACGCGGCAGGACACCCTTGGTGCCGGCCGGGATGTTCATCTCCTCGAAGAAGTGCGGGGAGGTGGAGTACGTCTCCGGCGGATCGTTGAACGAAAGCTCCAGCGCCTTGTTGATGAGCTGCCAGCGCGGGATGTCGTCCCAGTCGACGAGCGTGACGGCGATGCCCTTCGCGCCCGCGCGGCCCGTACGGCCGACGCGGTGCAGGTACGTCTTCTCGTCCTCGGGGGTCTGGTAGTTGATGACGTGGGTGACGCCCTCGACGTCGATGCCGCGCGCGGCGACGTCGGTGCAGACGAGGACGTCCACCTTGCCGTTGCGGAAGGCGCGCAGCGCCTGCTCGCGGGCCCCCTGGCCGAGGTCGCCGTGGACCGCGCCGGAGGCGAAGCCGCGCTGCTTGAGCTGGTCGGCGAGGTCGGCGGCGGTGCGCTTGGTGCGGCAGAAGATCATGGCGAGGCCACGGCCCTCGGACTGCAGAATGCGCGCGACCATCTCCGGCTTGTCCATGTTGTGCGCGCGGTACACGTGCTGCGAGATGTTCGCGACGGTCACGCCCTCGTCGTCCGGCGCGGTGGCGCGGATGTGCGTGGGCTGCGACATGTAGCGGCGGGCGAGCCCGATGACCGCGCCCGGCATGGTCGCCGAGAACAGCATGGTCTGGCGGCGCGCCGGCAGCAGGTTGATGATCTTCTCGACGTCGGGCAGGAAGCCCAGGTCGAGCATCTCGTCGGCCTCGTCGAGGACGAGGGACTTGATGTGCTGGAGGTTGAGCTTCTTCTGGCCCGCGAGGTCGAGGAGCCGGCCCGGGGTGCCGACGACGACGTCGACGCCCTTCTTGAGGGCCTCGACCTGGGGCTCGTAGGCCCGGCCGCCGTAGATCGCGAGGACACGCACGTTGCGCACCTTGCCGGCGGTCAGGAGGTCGTTGGTGACCTGGGTGCACAGCTCGCGCGTGGGGACGACGACGAGCGCCTGCGGGGCCTCGGTGAGGTCCTCGGGCTTCGCGCGGCCGGCCTCGACGTCGGCGGGGACGGTCACGCGCTCGAGGAGCGGGAGGCCGAAGCCGAGCGTCTTGCCGGTGCCGGTCTTGGCCTGGCCGATGACGTCCGTGCCCGACAGGGCCACGGGGAGCGTCATCTCCTGGATGGGGAAGGGAGTGGTGATGCCGACGGCCTCCAGGGCCTCGGCGGTCTCGGGAAGGATTCCGAGCTCTCGGAACGTAGTCAGGGTGCTGCCTCTTCTGTGAATGCGGTGCGAGGCGAGCGCGGGGGTCTTTGACGGACCGTGCCGGGGACGTCGGCTGCCTTACGGACCGACCGCATGCGGCAAGCCGTATGGCACGGGACCTCTGCCGACGCTCAAGGGCCTGTCCGGCGGATCATGCCGGAGACGCAGGGTGATGACGGGTCACCGTGGATCGCCTCCGGCCTCATCCGCCGGACAGGTCCAGCGCTCGTACCGCTGGAGGGTTCCCTCCGGTCGTCGTACGCGATGTGCCGTACGGCCGGGGAGGGCTGTCGGGTCGGAGCCGATCGGGCCACCGACCGGGCATCCTCATACGTGCGGCCCGTCGAATATTCGGCAGGCGCATTACCACCATACCCCGGAATCGCGCACACGCGATGGCCGATTCGGTCACGTTGTGGTTGTCACACCGTCGGACGTGGTCGCTCGCGTCGTCGTGGTCACACTGATTGACCAGGTACTTCCACCGCCCGGAGAGCGGGCTATTGTGCGCTGCATGACCACCTCTGACAAGCCTGAGAACGCCTCCGAAGAGCCTGACGAGTCCGCCACCGACTCCGCCGAAGCCGCCACGGGGATCGCCGCCCAGGACTGGGCGCGGGCCGCTGCCGATCCGCAGTACCGGGCCGCGGTCGTGGACCTGCTCGGCGCCCTCGCGTACGGGGAGTTGGCCGCGTTCGAGCGGCTCGCGGAGGACGCCAAGCTGGCGCCCACGCTGGAGGACAAGGCGGAGCTGGCGAAGATGGCCTCGGCCGAGTTCCACCACTTCGAGCGGCTGCGCGACCGGCTCACGGAGATCGGCGAGGAGCCGACCGCGGCCATGGAGCCGTTCGTCGCCGCGCTCGACGGCTTCCACCGGCAGACGGCGCCCTCGGACTGGCTGGAGGGCCTGGTCAAGGCGTACGTCGGCGACTCGATCGCCAGTGACTTCTACCGGGAGGTCGCGGTCCGCCTGGACACCGACACCCGTGCCCTGGTGCTCGCCGTGCTCGACGACACCGGTCACGCCGGCTTCGCCGTGGACCGGGTCCGCGCGGCGATCGACGCCGACCCGCGCGTGGGCGGACGGCTCGCGCTGTGGGCGCGACGGCTGATGGGCGAGGCCCTGTCGCAGTCCCAGCGGGTGGTCGCCGACCGGGACGCGCTGTCGACGATGCTCGTGGGCGGTGTCGCGGACGGGTTCGACCTCGCCGAGGTCGGCCGGATGTTCTCCCGGATCACCGAGGCCCACACCAAGCGGATGGCCGCGCTGGGGCTCGCGGCCTGAGAGCCGTCGGGCCCAGGGACGCTACGCCGGGGCCGAGCGGCGGCGGAGTCGGCCGGCCGGGCGCAGCAGCAGGGAGACCGAGGCGACGGAGACGACCGCCGCGCCGATCAGGCTCGGCAGCAGGGTGCCGGGGCCCAGCGCGCTGTGGGTGACGAAGTCACCGAACAGGGCTCCGGCGATGCCCGTCGCGAGGACGAGGGTGCGGACCGGCAGGCGGTGGGACAGGCGCTGGAGCGCCGCCCACGCGAGCGCGAGACCGAGCACAGCGGAGCCGAGCGCTTCCAAGATCATGAGGGTCCCTCCCGAGCGGCGGGCCGTGCACCAAGGTCACAGCCCGTCCTACCCGTGACCTGCGGATTGCAATCCTCCTGCGGGGACCACTTGTGAGTGGCCGGTGAACATGCGAAGGGGCCCGGCGGTCGTACGGACCGCCGGGCCCCTTCTCGCGATGCGTGCGCCTTGCTCGTGCCTTACAGCGCGCCGAAGCCCACCTTGCGCGGGGCCGGCTCGCCCAGCTCGACGTAGGCCAGGCGGTCGGCCGGTACCAGGACCTTGCGGCCGTGCTGGTCCACGAGGCTGAGCAGCTGCGACTTGCCGGCCAGTGCCTCGGCCACCACGCGCTCGACTTCCTCGGGAGTCTGACCGCTCTCCAGAACGATCTCGCGGGGCGCGTGCTGCACGCCGATCTTGACCTCCACGGCTATGTCCCTCCGACGGTCATGGGGTGCGCGGGCGTCCGCGCCGTACGCTGCACACATTAGCCCGGTGAGGGGACGTACACGGCGTGGCCGTCCACGCCAGGAGCGAACAGCGGGCGGGAACAAACGGGCGAGCCGCGCTGTGGCTCAGTGCTGATCGGTGCCGTGCAGCGGGAACCCGGCGATGCCCCGCCACGCCAGCGAGGCCAGCAGCTGCACCGCCTGATCGCGCGGGACGCTGCGGTCGCTGTGCAGCCAGGAGCGGGCGACGACCTGGGCCAGACCGCCCAGACCGGAGGCCAGCAGCATCGACTCCGGGCGCGAGAGACCCGTGTCCTCGGCGATGACGTCGCAGATCGCCTCGGCGCACTCGGTGGCGACCTTGTCGACGCGCTCGCGCACCGCGGGCTCGTTCGTCAGGTCCGACTCGAAGACCAGGCGGAAGGCCCCGCCGTCGTCCTCGACGTACGCGAAATAGGCGTCCATCGTGGCGCGGACGCGCTGCTTGTTGTCGGTCGTCGAGGCGAGCGCGCCCCGCACCGCCTGGATCAGCGACTCGCAGTGCTGGTCCAGCAGCGCCAGGTAGAGGTCGAGCTTGCCCGGGAAGTGCTGGTACAGCACCGGCTTGCTGACACCGGCCCGCTCGGCGATGTCGTCCATGGCGGCGGCGTGGTAGCCCTGCGCCACGAAGACCTCCTGGGCGGCGCCCAGCAGCTGATTCCGTCGGGCACGGCGCGGCAGGCGCGTGCCTCGCGGGCGTGCCGCCTCTGTCTGCTCGATGGCTGTCACGCCGCCTCCCAAAGTCGTCCTCATGCGGTGAGCGCCGCGCCGCCATCGTACTTTTCGGTAACCGTGTGGCGCGCGGTGCGAGCGCAGAATTTCACGGACCGGACGATCACAAAAGCGGTACAGAAGGTTTTGAAGCGGTGCAGTCCGGGCAGGATTCACCCCCGCTCCTTTCCTGGATGGAGCCGTGACGTCAGCGGTAGTCGTCCTCGTCCAGTGAGACGACGCGCGCCTGTTCGACGAGATCCGCCTCGTTCGCCCGAGTGGGGTCCACGCCCTCCAGGGGGTCGTCGCGCCCCGGGGTGACGTCCGCGTACTTCTCGGCGGCCGCGTTCTCCGGTGCCTCGACGTCGAGCTCCCCGAAGTCGTCGTCCTCTTCCGCGAACGTCTCGGGGTCGGTGGGGTCAATCGCCATGGTGGGCTCCCTTCCAACGGACGCCCCCGGAACACGCGGGGGCCACAAGCGGGTGCCCTCAGTACGAGCCTAGGAGACACCCGTTTCGGACGCTATGCGATGCGCCCCCGGATCGCGCCGGTATCGGCGCCCGCCCCGCCCCGCTCTTGTGACGCCGAACACACATGGCCGCACGTGATCGTCTCGTAACATTGCCCGCATGTCTTCGACCGAGCTGCCGTCAGTGCCGCCCACCAGTGTGCTGCCGAAGGTGGCCTCCGTCAGGGTCGCGGAGGGCGAGCGGCTGCGGTCCGTCGGTCTGCCGGGCGTCACCCTGACCGTCCGGTCCAGGCCGCCCGCGCGGGAGGGGCTCGAACCCGCCCTGTACGTCCACGGCCTCGGCGGTTCCTCGCAGAACTGGTCCGCGCTGATGGCCCTGCTCGACGGGGCGGTGGCGAGCGAGGCCGTCGACCTGCCCGGCTTCGGCGACTCCCCGCCCCCGGACGACGGCAACTACTCCGTCACGGCACACGCGCGTGCCGTGATCCGCTACCTCGACGCGTCCGGCCGCGGCCCCGTGCACCTCTTCGGCAACTCCCTCGGCGGCGCGGTGTCCACGCGCGTCGCGGCGGTACGCCCCGACCTGGTCCGCACCCTGACCCTGGTCTCGCCGGCCCTGCCCGAGCTGCGCGTGCAGCGCACCGCCATCCCGACCGGGCTCGCCGGCCTGCCCGGGGTGACCGCGCTCTTCAGCCGGCTCACCCGGGAGTGGACGGCCGAGCAGCGCGTCAGAGGCGTCCTCGCGCTCTGCTACGGCGATCCCGGCAGCGTCTCCCCGGAGGCGTTCCGGCACGCGGTGGAGGAACTGGAGCGGCGGCTGCAGCTGCCGTACTTCTGGGACGCCCTGACCCGTTCCACGCGCGGGCTGCTCAGCGCCTACACCCTGGGCGGCCAGCACGGGCTGTGGCGCCAGGCCGAGCGGGTGCTCGCGCCCACCCTGCTGATCTACGGCGGCCGTGACCAGCTCGTCGGCTTCCGGATGGCCCAGCGCGCCGCCCGCGCCTTCCGCGACTCCCGCCTGCTCACCCTGCCGGACGCCGGGCACGTGGCGATGATGGAGTACCCGGAGACGGTGGCCGCCGCGTTCCGCGAGCTGCTCGCCGATACCGCCGACGCGAAACCGGGGGGCTGAGACTCACGTGGGACGCCACAGCCGGCGTGGACCTGCGCCCAAGAGCGCACCCAAGAACTCTTCCCGTGCCTCCTCCGGGGCCGACGGCACCCCCGTGCTGCTTCCCGACGGCACGCCGTCCCACGGAGTGCCCCGGTACCCCGACGGCACTCCCGCGCGCGGCGTTCCGCAGGTCCGCGGCGGACACCCCGAGCAGCGGGAGGCCGGGGGCGGCTGGGGCGACCTGAGAGGCCGCCAGGCGGGCGCCACCGGGCAGCCGCTGATACCGCGTCAGCGCCCGGTCCCGCCGCAGGGCCCGCGACCGGGTCCCCGCCAGGAGTACCTCGACGCCTTCGAACCGGGCGCCGACGACGTCTTCACGCGCGCGGGACGGCCGTTCACGCCCACGCGCGCGTCCGACTCGTACGCGGGCGGCCTGTACGGGGGTGACCTGCACCGGGGCGGCCTGCACCAGGGCGATCCGTACGGGGGCGGCCTCTCCTCCCCGGACGGTGACGGCGCGGACGACGACGCGCCGCCCACCGGTGCACCCGCCGACGGCAGGAGCGCCAAGGGGCGGACCTTCACCGGTATCGCCGCCGCGGCGGTCACGACCGTGCTGGCCGTCGTGGTGGCCGGGCAGGTGACCGTTGGGCGCGACGACGACCGCGTCCAGTCGCAGTCGGCCGCCGGGAAGGCCGCCGGCGGGGCCCTGGAGTCCGCCGCGCCGAGCCCGTCCACGTCCGCGTCCCCGGCGCCCGTGACGCTGACGTACGAGCAGAAGATGGACACCAAGTACACCCTCGACGCCAAGCTCAAGGGGTCCGGGAAGTTCGACGCGATCCCCGGCATCGCCAAGGCGCCGGGCAAGGGGCAGAAGTTCACCTACCGGGTGGACGTGGAGCAGGGGCTCGGTCTCGACGGTGAGCTCTTCGCGCAGGCCGTGCAGAAGACCCTGAATGACGACCGCAGCTGGGCGCACGGCAACGCGCGCACCTTCGAGCGGATCCACTCCGGGCAGCCCGACTTCGTCATCACCCTCGCCAGCCCCGGCACCACCGCCTTCTGGTGCGACAAGTCAGGCCTGGACACCACCGAGGACAACGTCTCCTGCGACTCGGCCGCCACCGAACGCGTCATGATCAATGCGTACAGATGGGCCCAGGGATCACGTACATATGGTGACGCGATCCATGCGTACCGTCAGATGTTGATCAACCATGAAGTCGGTCACCGGCTCGGCAAACACCATGAGAACTGCCAGAAGGACGGGGATCTCGCGCCCGTCATGCAGCAGCAGACGAAGTTCCTCGACCGCAACGGGATCCACTGTCTGCCGAACCCCTGGCCGTACCCCCAGGGCTGACGTGACGTTTCGCATCCGAGTGAACTCTTAGCGCGACCGAACGCGACCCGCACGGGAAAGTTACGACCGTTCACCCCTTTTGGTGGCGCGATGGACAACCGTCCGTCGCGCCACCGCCTTGTCCGCATACGTTCTTCCCGCTGCGAGCCGCCGGGTCAACGGCGGCTCCCCAGACGGGAGATCGGGGGTGCGTGCGTGCGCATCGGACTGCTGACGGAGGGTGGTTATCCGTATGTGAGCGGTGACGCCGGACTCTGGTGCGACCGGCTCGTGCGCGGGCTCGGGCAGCACGAGTTCGACGTCTACGCGCTCAGCAGCGGACCGCACCAGGAGGAATCCGGCTGCGTCCCGCTTCCGCCGCAGGTCAGGCGAGTGCGAACGGCACCGCTGTGGACCGCCGAGGACGACGGGGTCGCGTACGGGCGGCGCGCGCGCCGGCGCTTCACCGAGTGCCACGGCGAACTCGTGGCCGCCCTGTGCTACAGCTCCCCCTCCCAGGCGGACCGTTTCGCCAGTGCGCTCTACGGCCTCGCCGAACTCGCCCGCGACCAGGGCGGGCTGGTGGGAGCGCTCCGCTCCGAAAGCGCCGTACGCGCTCTGGAGCGCGCCTGCCGCGCCCCGGGCGCGCTGCGCACGGCGCGCGAGGCGCGCGTACCCGAGCTGCTGACCGTCGCCGGACACCTCGAACGCGCCCTGCGCCCCCTCTCGCTCGACTGGTACGGGCCCGACGGCCCGGACGGGGGCGCTCTCGGCTCGGTGGACCTGTGCCATGCCGCGTCCGGCGGCCCGGCCGCCCTGCCCGGACTCCTCGCGCGCCACTTCCACGACGTGCCACTGCTCGTGACGGAGTACGGGGTGCGGCTGCGGACGCACTACCTGAACTCGGGGGCGCCGGGCGCCACCGCCGCCGAGGGCAGCCCCGCCGTCCGCGCCCTGCTCGCCGCCTTCCACGGTCTGCTCGCCGCCGAGACCTACCGGCAGGCGGCCCGCCTCGCCCCCGGCAACGCGCACGCCCGCCGCTGGCAGGAACGCTGCGGCGCCGACCGCGCCAAGGTGCGCATGATCCCTCCGGGGATGGACGCCGCGCCCTTCGCGGACGTGGGCGACGCACCCGACGCCGCCGATCCGCACACCCTGGTCTGGGTCGGCCGGGTGGAACCGGCGAAGGACCTGGTGTCCCTGCTGCACGCCTTCGCCCAGGTCCGCACGGAGGAGCCGAGGGCCCGCCTGCGGATCGTCGGCACGCCGGCCGGTCCCGAGGGGCAGGCCTACCTCGGACACTGCAGGATGCTGGCCGCCCAGCTCTTCCCCGACGAGGCCGAGGGCCCGCACGCCGTCGGCGACAACCCGGTGTCCTTCGAGGAACCCGGCGGCCCGCAGGCGCCCGCCCTCGCCGAGACCTACGCGGCCGGAGCCGTCGTCGTCCTGTCCAGCGTCGTCGAGGGGTTCCCGGTGGGCCTCGTGGAGGCGATGTTCTGCGGCCGGGCGACCGTGTCGACGGACGTCGGCGCGGTGGTCGAGGTCATCGGCGGCACCGGGCTCGTCGTACCGCCGCGCAATCCACGGGCGCTCGCGGAGGCGTGCGGCGCCTTGCTGCGCGACCCCGAACGCCGTGCACGCCTGGGCGCGGCCGCCCGCGCCCGCGCGCTGGAGCTCTTCGCCGTCGAGCAGAACGTCGAGGCGTATCACGGCCTCTACCTGGAGATCGTCTCCCAGTGCCCGGCCCGCGGGGTCGTCCTCGACGAGGACGGCGACCCCCGTCCGTTCGCCGTCCCCGCCGAGGCCCGGCTGCCCGGCCGCTGGACCGGCCTGGGCGCACGGGTCACCGCCCGCCGAGGCCCGGGCTGGCCGGCGGGGCCGCCGGTACGCGGGACCTCGGCGCGCGGCGGATCGACGCCGGGCCCGGCCCCACGGGCCACACCCGCGCCGGGCGGCCCGGCACCGGGCGCGGCGACGTGCGGCGACCCGCTGGCGCAGGGAGCGCCGGCGTATGGCGGCCCACCGGCACCGGGCGCGTCGGCCTACGTCGGCCCACCGGCACCGGGCGCATCGACGTGCGGCGGCCCACCGGCACCGGGCGCATCGGCCGTCGCCGCGGTTTCGCTGGCCGAGGGGGCGCGATGAGCGACCTCGGTGAACTGGACCGGTCCGGCGCCCCGGAGAAGCCGGCCGCCCCCCGCCGGGGCGCCGGGGACCCCGTGAAGGCACTGATGCACCGTCACCGGGACCTGTGCGAAAGGGCCGTCGACCCGCTGGAGATCGCGGCCGGCCTGGAGGCCCACGGCGTCACCGACCGCACCGCGGCCCGCTTCCGGCACCGGGACGTCTTCTCCCTGGCCGAGGAGCTGTACGCCCGCGTCCCGCGCGGCGACGACACACGGCCGCGCCCCGCACCCACCGCCCCGCCACGCCCCCGCGCGGACCGGGCCCTGCTCACCCTGCTGCCGGGCGCCCTGTGCGCAGCGGCGCTGGCCGGGCTGCGGCTCACCGAGGGGCGGACCCGTCTCGTCGTGGCCGCCATCGGCGTTCTCGTCGTGACCCTCGCCCTGCGCCAGGCCGTCGCCAAAGGCCCGCTCGGCCCCCGCGGCGGCACCCGCCCCGGCCGGCTCCGGACCGCCCTGTGGACCTACTGGCTCCTCGCCTACGCGGCCCTCGGCGACGGCCTGCTGCGGGCCGCCGTGGCAGGAGGGCCCGACGGGCCGCCCACCGGCGCCCCGGACGGCCCGTGGCCCTTCGCGCCCGCGCCCCTGCTCACCCTCACCCTGGCCTGCGCGCCCGCCGCCTGGTGCGCCCACCTCCTCACCGCCCGCGCCCGCCGCCGACTGGACGCCAGCCGCGGCCTGGAGGAGTTCACCGCATCCGTACAGCCCCTGCTGCTCGGCGTGTTCACGCTGTTCCTGGCCGCCCTCGGCGCGCTGACCGCCCTGTGCGCCGCGGCCCTGGACGAGCCCCCGGCGTACGCCCCCGTCCTCACCCTGGGCGCCCTCCTCTTCCTCGCCCGCCTCCTCACGGTCCACGGCTTCCCCCACGTCCCGGCGGTCGTGGTCGGCGTCACCGGCACTGTCGAAGCCCTCGCCCCGGCCACGGTCTTCGCGGCCCGGCTGCCCGGCTGCGGTTTCCTGTCCGTTCCCGTCGAGACCGTCGTCACCGCCTGGGGCCCGGCGAGCCTCCCGGCCCTGCTCTGCGCAGCCGCCGTGCTGCCCCTGCTCGTTCACGCGGCCCGCAGCCTGACCAGAGCCTCGGCCCACGCGCGAACGGCCCACCCGTGCTGACCCGCCCCGCCTCCCGCACCCCCGCCCGGGCGGCGCCGCGCCGCAGGGGCGGGCAGCGGCCGTCCGCCGGCCCCCGACCACCGCGCGCAGCGCCACCCCCACCGTGCGCGGACCGCACGACGCACGCGCTCCTCCATCCAGCCGCAGGCAACCGCACCACCCTCGAAGGAGAGACCAGATGACCACCTCCCGATCCGGAGCGACCGGAGCCACCGGGGCACCCGCGGTCGCAGGAGCCCCCGCGGTCACCGGAGCAGCCGCGGCACTCGGGGCGCTCGCCGCCCCCGCGGCCCCGGCAGCCGCAGCACGCACCGAGGGAGCCGCACGATGAGGGTCCTGCTGACCGGAGCCAATGGTTACCTCGGCCGCTTCGTCGCCGACCGCCTGCTCGCCGACCCGGCCGTCCAGCTCACCGCGCTCGGCCGCGGCGACGACGCCGACGTCCGCTTCGACCTCGCGTCCGGCAGCCCCGGCGCGCTCACCCGCTTCCTCGACGCGGTCCACCCCCAGGTCGTCGTCAACTGCGCGGGCGCCACCCGCGGCGGCGCCCGCGAACTCACCCGCCACAACACCGTCGCCGTCGCCACCGTCTGCGAGGCCCTGCGCCGCAGCGGCTGCGGGGCCCGGCTGGTGCAGATCGGCTGCGGCGCCGAGTACGGCCCGAGCCAGCCCGGCTCCTCCACCGCCGAGGACGCCGTCCCCCGCCCCGGCGGCCCGTACGGCGTCAGCAAACTCGCCGCCACCGAACTCGTCCTCGGCTCCGGCCTGGACGCCGTCGTGCTCCGGGTGTTCTCCCCGGCCGGCCCCGGCACCCCGGCGGGGTCCCCCCTCGGACGCCTCGCGGAGGCCATGCGCCGCGCCATGCAGTCCGGCGACGGCGAGCTCAAACTCGGCGGACTCGGCGCCCAGCGCGACTTCGTCGACGTCCGCGACGTCGCCCGCGCCGTGCACGCCGCGTCCCTCTCCGCCGCCCAGGGCGTCATCAACATCGGCTCCGGGCGCGCCGTCCGGCTGCGCGACGCCGCCTCGATCCTCGCGCGCGTGGCCGGATACGGCGGCGCCCTCCACGAGCTCGACGGTCCGCCCGGCGCCCATCTGCGGCCGGCCATCGGACACCCCCGCGCCGACTCCGACCACGCGGGCCCGGTCGCGTACCCGTACCCCGACGGCTGCGGCAGCTGGCAGCAGGCCGATGTGCGCACCGCCCGCGACCGGCTGGGCTGGCGGCCCCGGATCAATCTGGAGGAGTCCCTCGCCGACATCTGGATGGAGGCGGCATGTCGTATCTGACCGGCACGCCGACGGGCACCGCGGGCACCGGGACCACCGACCTCCGTACGGGCTTCGGCGTGCCCGGCACGGCCCACCCCCTGCTCGCGCCGGCCGAGTGGGGCTCGCTCGCCCGCACGGGCGCGGCCCTGCACTGGGTCGTCCTGAACGTCGCCGACGGCCCCGGCGTCCGCCCCGACCCGCACTGTCTCCAGGCCGTCGGCGGGCTGCGCAACGCGGGCGTCCGCGTCCTCGGTCACCTCGACCTCGGCCACGGCGTCCGCGGCTTCGCCGAGGTGCTCTCCGACGCGCGACGGCACCTCGACTGGTACCAGGTCGACGGCTTCCTCCTGGACCGCTGCCCGGCCGGGCGCACCGAACTCCCCGGGGTCCGCCGCACGGTCGCCGCCCTGCGCACCCTGCGTGACACGCCCCACATCGTCCTCGGCCATGGCACCCACCCGCACCCCGGCTACGCCGACCACGCCGACCAGCTCGTCACCTTCCGCGGTCCCTGGACCGACTACCGCTGGTCGCAGGTGGCCGAGTGGACCGCGGACCATCCGCCCGAGCGCTTCTGCCACTTGGTGCACGGTGTGCCCCGCGGCCACCTCGAAGAGGCGCTGCGCATCGCCCGCTGGCAGGGCGCGGCCACGATCTGGTTCACCGACCGGGGGGACCGCGGCGGACTGGACGACCCCTGGGAGACCATGCCCGGCTACTGGGACGAACTCGTCTCGCGGATCGGAACGGGTGTCTCGGAATGAAGAAGGCCGTGGCAGTGTTACGGGGAGAACAACTGTAGTGATCGACCGACCAACGGAGTCCCCGTGTCGCTGCCACCCCTGGTCGAGCCAGCCGCTGAGCTCACCGTAGACGAGGTTCGCCGGTACTCCCGCCACCTGATCATCCCCGACGTCGGGATGGACGGGCAGAAGCGGCTGAAGAACGCCAAGGTGCTCTGTGTGGGCGCCGGCGGCCTCGGCTCGCCGGCGCTGATGTACCTGGCCGCGGCGGGCGTCGGCACGCTCGGCATCGTGGAGTTCGACGAGGTCGACGAGTCGAACCTGCAGCGCCAGATCATCCACAGCCAGGCCGACATCGGCCGTTCCAAGGCCGAGTCCGCGCGTGACTCCGTCCTTGGCATCAACCCGTACGTGAACGTGATCCTTCACGAGGAACGGCTCGAGGCCGAGAACGTGATGGACATCTTCAGCCAGTACGACCTGATCGTCGACGGCACGGACAACTTCGCGACCCGCTACCTGGTCAACGACGCGTGTGTGCTGCTGAACAAGCCGTACGTGTGGGGCTCGATCTACCGCTTCGACGGCCAGGCCTCCGTGTTCTGGTCCGAGCACGGCCCCTGCTACCGCTGCCTGTACCCGGAGCCCCCGCCGCCGGGCATGGTCCCCTCCTGCGCCGAGGGCGGTGTCCTCGGTGTGCTGTGCGCGTCGATCGGCTCCATCCAGGTCACCGAGGCGATCAAGGTCCTCACCGGCACCGGTGAGCCCCTGGTCGGCCGCCTCATGATCTACGACGCCCTGGAGATGCAGTACCGCCAGGTCAAGGTCCGCAAGGACCCGGACTGCGCGGTCTGCGGCGAGAACCCGACCGTCACCGAGCTCATCGACTACGAGGCCTTCTGCGGCGTCGTCTCCGAGGAGGCCCAGCAGGCGGCCGCCGGCTCGACGATCACTCCCAAGCAGCTCAAGGAGTGGATCGACGACGGCGAGAACATCGAGATCATCGACGTCCGCGAGCCGAACGAGTACGAGATCGTCTCCATCCCGGGCGCCAGGCTGATCCCGAAGAACGAGTTCCTCCTGGGCACCGCCCTGGAGGGCCTGCCGCAGGACAAGAAGATCGTCTTGCACTGCAAGACGGGTGTCCGCAGTGCGGAAGTCCTCGCCGTGCTGAAGTCCGCGGGCTTCTCGGACGCCGTCCACGTCGGTGGCGGTGTCATCGGCTGGGTCAACCAGATCGAGCCGAGCAAGCCGGTCTACTGATCCGGTTCGTGTCTTTGATCGGAGGGGGCTCCGGGCGCCACGCGTGCCCGGGGCCCCCTCCGTCGTCATGAGCAGACCTTGCCGTCCTTCGGCACCGTGCCCTTGAGCAGATAGGCGTTCACCGTCGAGTCGACGCAGTCGCTCCCGCTGCCGTAGGCACCGTGCCCCTCGCCCTTCCAGGTGAGCAGCACCCCGACTCCCTTGCCGAGTTCGTCCGCCATCTTCCGGGCGCCCTCGTACGGTGTCGCCGGGTCCCCGGTGTTGCCGACCAGCAGGATCGGCGCCGCACCCGGCGCGCTCACCTCCGGGGTGTCGTACTGCCCGGCCACCGGCCAGTCGTGACACCAGCCGGCCGTGTCCCAGCCCAGGAAGCCCCCGAAGACGGGCGAGATCCTCTCGAACTCCGGCAGCCGCTTCCTGGTCTCCTCGGCGGTCGGCCGCTGCCTGTCGTCCAAGCACGATATGACGCGTTGCGAGTGGGTCGTCGTGCCGTAGTTCCCCGAGGAGTCCCGCTCGTTGTAGGCGTCGGCGAGCGCCAGCAGCTCGGTGCCGTCACCCTGCTCCGCCGACTCCAGGGCGCTGGTCAGGGCCGGCCAGCTCTGCTCGCTGTACAGCGGCAGGACGATCCCGGTGACGGCCAGTGCCTGGCTCAGCTTCCGTCCGTCGGACGTCGGCAGCGGCTCGTTGTCGAGCCGGTCCAGGAAGTCCGCGATCTTCGCGGTGCCCTGCTCGGGGTCCTGGCCCGTCGACTTCAGATAGTCGTCGAGCGCCCGCTGGAAGCCTCTCGCCTGGTTCTCGGCATGGCCCACCGCGTCGGCGGTCGGGTCGACGACCGCGTCGAGGATCAGCCGCCCCACGTTCTTCGGGAACAGGTGGGTGTACACACCGCCGAGTTCGGTGCCGTAGGAGATGCCGAAGTAGTGCATCTTCGTGTCGCCGAGGACCTGGCGCATCAGATCCATGTCGCGGGCCGTGTCGGTGGTGGACACATGCGCCAGCAGTTCGCCCGCGGCCTTCTCACAGCCCTTGCCGAAGGCCGTGGCGTCCTGGAGGTACGTCTGTTCCTCGGCCGTGGTGTCCGGGGTGATGTCGATGGACTCGGCGGCCTGGATGTCCTTGTTGCTGCGGCAGCGGATGCCCTCGCTGCCGCCCACCCCGCGCGGATCCCAGCTGACCAGGTCGTAACGCTCGCGCAGCGCGGAGAAGGTGGAGCCGTACGGCGGCAGGGTGGTCACGCCCGAGCCGCCGGGGCCGCCGAAGTTGAACAGCAGCGAGCCGATCCGCTCGCCGCCGCTGCCCCGGGACTCGGCGCGGATCAGCGCGAGACCGATGGTCTTGCCGTCGGGCTTCGACCAGTCCAGCGGCACCCTCAGCGTGGCGCACCTCCACTCGCTGCCCGGTGCGGCCGAGTCCGCGCCGCCCCGGCAGCGCCCCCAGTCCAGCTTCTGCCCGGTGAGCGAGGCCGGCAGGGCCGCCGCCGTCGCCGTACCCGACGAGCCCGCGGACGGCCGCGCGTCGGCCGCTCTCCCCTTTCCGTCCTCCCCGCCGTCCGAGGAGCCGCTGCCGCAGCCCGCCGCGAGGAGCACGGCGGCGGCCCCGAGAGCCGCCCACCGCAGGAATCGCGCCATGGAGCCTTCCCCCCTTGCCGACCGTCCGCGCCGGGCGGCGGGACGGCTGTCAGGCCATGGTAGGCGAGTGCGGCCCGCCCGTCCGAGCCTGTGGATAACGTTGTGACCTGCGGGTTTTCCGGGGGTGAGGGGAAAGCGGGGGAGGGTCAGGAGCAGACGGTCCCGGAGGCCGGCACCTTGCCCCGAAGCAGATAGCCGTCCACGGCCGCCTGCACGCACTTGTTCTTGCTGCCGTAGGCGCCGTGCCCCTGCCCCCGGTAGGTCAGCTCCACGCCCACGCCCTTGCCCAGTGCGGTCGCCATCCTGCGCGCCCCCTCGTACGGGGTCGCCGGGTCACCGGTGTTGCCCACGACGAGGATGGGAGCCGAGCCGGCCGCGCCGACCTCCGGACGGTCGGCGGCGCCCGGCACGGCCCAGTCGGCGCAGCTCACCATGGACCAGGCCAGGAAGTCCCCGAACAACGGCGAGGCGGCGCGGAACTCCGGCACCTTCCCCTCGACGTAGTCGGCGGAGTAGCGGGGCTTGTCGTCGGAGCAGTTGATGGCGGCGTTCGCGGCCGCGATGTTGCTGTACTCGCCGTTGGCGCTACGGCCGTTCATAGAGTCGGACAGCAGCATCAGGATCCTGCCGTCCCCGTCGTAGGCCTGCTCCAGGCCCTCGGTCAGGTACTCCCAGAAGTCCTTCGAGTACAGGGCCTGAGCGATGCCGTTGGTCGCGGCGCTCTGGGTCAGGACGCGTGGGAAGACGCCGGGGATCGGCTTCGTCTCGAGCCGCTCCAGCAGGGCGGCGATGCGGTCCTTCACGTCCTTCGGGGTGTCGCCGACGGGACAGTCCTCTGCCCGGGACGTGCAGTCCTGTGCGAAGTTGTCGAGCGCGAGCTGGAAGCCCCGGGCCTGGCCGAGGGCCCCCTGCTCCGGCGTCTGCGTCGGGTCGACGACCGCGTCGAACACGGCCCGCCCCACGTTCTTCGGGAACAGATGCGCGTACACACCGCCGAGTTCGGTGCCGTAGGAGATGCCGAAGTAGTGCAGTTTCGTGTCGCCGAGGACCTCGCGCATCAGGTCCATGTCACGGGCCGCGTCGGTGGTGCGGACATGCGGCAGCATCTCCTCGGAGTGCTCCTCGCAGGCCGCGTTGAACGCTTCGGTGTTGTCCAGCAGCGTGGCGCGCTCGGCGGCGTCGTCGGGGGTCGAGTCCTGCTGGAAGTACGCGTCGAGCTGCTGGTCGTTCTTGCACTTCACACCGGCGCTGCGGCCGACCCCCCGCGGGTCGAAGCTCACCAGGTCGTAGCGGGTGCGCAGGGTCGTGTAGTCCTCGCCGAACGCCGGCAGCGTACTGACGCCCGAGACGCCTGGCCCGCCGAAGTTGAACACCAGCGACCCGATCCGCCGGCTCGGATCGCCGCTCGCCTCGGCCCGGATGAGCGCGATCCCGATGGTGTCACCCTTCGGGTCGGCCCAGTCCCGGGGCGCCTTCATCGTGGCGCACTGCCAGCGGTCGCCGTCCGGCAGCGGGGACGGGGCGTTGCCGCCGCCCTGCGAGGAGGACGGAGCCGGGCAGTCCTCCCAGTCGAGCTTCTGCCGCGTCAGGTCCTCGTCCCCGGCGTCCTCGCCGCAACCGGCCAGCGCGGAGGCCAGCAGGAGGGCGGTCGCGGTCAGGGCGGCGGCGCGCAGACGGGCGGGGCTCGGCATGATCCCATCGTGGGGCCGGGCCAGGCCACGCGCGCGGGGCGCGGGCCGTACGAGGTACCGCCTCTAGAGCGCGCCCTTGCGGCTCAGGTGGTTGAAGGCCAGCCAGCCCGGCAGCACCGGGAGCCACAGGGTCAGCAGCCGGTAGAGCAGCACCGCGGGGGCGGCCACCTCCTTGGGCAGGCCCACCGCGATCAGACCGACCGTCAGCGTCGCCTCGACCGCTCCGACACCGCCCGGGGTCGGGGCGGCGGAGCCCAGCGCGTTGCCGGCGAGGAAGACGACCGCGACGCTGGCGATGCTGATCGAGGACGACTCGGTGCCGAACGCGCGGATCGACGCGTCCAGGCACATCACGAAGCAGAACGTCAGCAACAGCATGCCGCCGATGCCGGTGACCAGCTTCTGGGGCCGCTGCAGCACGTCCAGCATGCGCGGCACGACACCCGCGAACAGCGACCGCACGCGCGTGGAGACGAATTTCCGCAGGAACGGCACCGATGTCACCACCAGCACCAGCACCGCCACCGTCAGCAGACCCGCGATGACCGTGCGGGACGGCGACAGCGACGGTGTCTTCTCGGTCCCGGTCAGATAGCCGAACGACAGCAGCATCAGGATGTGGCAGCCGAGCCCGAACAGCTGCGACGCGCCGACGCTCGCCACCGCGAGCCCGGGGCGCACCCCCGAACGCTGCAGGAAACGTGTGTTGAGCGCGACCCCGCCGACCGCGGCCGGGGCCACGATCTTCACGAACGACCCCGCGACCTGCGCGGCGACGGTCCGCAGGAACGGCACCCGCTCCGGCACGAACCCCAGCAGGCTCATCGCGGCGGCGACATAGCTCAGCGCCGAGAACAGCACGGCCGCCGCGACCCAGCCCCACTCGGCGTTGGCGACGAGCGGGCCGAACTCGATGTGCGTGAGCTGCGTCAGCAGGAAGTACGCGCCGATCGCACCGGCGATGAAGCTCATCAGGGTGCGCGGCCGCACCCGCTCCAGCCGGGCCGGCTCGACCGGCGCCTGGGGCCGGATCCGCAGCACCTGGTGCCGGATCTGGGTCAGCAGATCCTCCTCGCGGGCCTCCTCCAGGGCGTCGTCGATGGCCCGCTTCTCGGCACGCGCCTGTGCCCGTACGGCCCTCTTCTCGGCCTTCTCGGAGACCGGCTCCGCCTCGTGTCCCGCCTCCAGCCGGGCCTGCTTGGCCTGCCGGGACGCCTCGAGGACCGCCTCACGCTCGCGCTGCGCCCGCTCCCGGGCCAGTCGGCGCAGCGTCGCGCGCGTGGAGCGACTGAGCGCGATGGGCTGCAGCATCGGCAGACAGTCCGCCACCGCGTCCGGGCCGAGCACACCCACCGCCGAGGCGACCGCGCGCTCGGCGCCCACTCTGAGCCCCAGGGTCACGAGCAGCTGGGAGATGTCCATGCGCAGCAGCAGATCGCCCGCCGCGATCTCGCCGACGCGCAGATCGGTGAGGATCACCGTGCCGGAACGATCCACCAGGACCGCGTCCCCCACCAGCCGGCGGTGCGCGATACGCCGGGACTGCAGGGCGCGCACCTGGTGCCAGGTGTCCCGCAGCAGGTCGTCGGTGATGTCGTCGTCCGCCAGCGAGTCCAGCGTGCGCCCGCCGGTGTGTTCGTAGACGAGCATCACGGCGTCGGGGCCGAGCTCGGAGGTGGCGATCAGCTTGGGAGCGTTGGCGCCCGCCGCGATCGCCGCGTAGGCGAGCAGCGCCTCCTGCTCCAGCGCCTGGCGCAGCGACTGCAGGCTGCTGCGGGTGGCGAAGCCGCGCAGGGTCAGATTGCGCCACGCGCGGTAGAAGAATCCCTGGGCCTGCTGCTCCCGGTCGACCACGGTGACGTCCAGCGGCGGGCCGTCCTCCAGGGTGACGAAGTAGCGTCGGCCGCGGTCGCCGGTCTCGGAGGTGTCCGGCCCCTCCTCGCGGGCCGCGCTCACCGGATGGAAGCCGACGTGCCGCAGGCCCGCCATCAGCGTCCGTCCCGTGGGCCGCACGTTCGGCGAGCCGACCGCGTACAGCGTCCCGTAGGCCACGGTCCAGCCGATCAGTACCGTCAGGATGATCGAGAACGGCGTGGTGTAGCCGGTGACCAGCATCGAGAACGCGTCGAGGAGCAGCACCATCCACAGCACCGCGCGCCAGCGCGGCCGGCGCGACATGCCGACGGCCGTCATATAGGCGATGACCGGGGCGAGATAGCCGTGCACGGGGTCGGTGAGGGCGTGGATGTCGCCGGGGGAGGGCTGGGTGAGGGCCTCCTGGATGGAGTCCGGGGCCGCCTTGGCGACCCACAGGTCCGTGGCGAGTGTCACACCGTGCGCGAGGACGGCGGCGAGCACGCCGTCGGCGATGCGCAGCCCGTCCCGTTTGATCAGCCGCTCGATCGCGAAGGCCACCGGGACCAGCAGGATCGCGATGCTGGACGCCAGCCCCGCGATCTTGATGAGCAGGTCCGGCGCCTGACCGGTGCCCTTGTTGATGTCCTGTTCGAGACCCGAGGTCGTTCCGTGGGCGAAGGCGGCGATGCCCAGCAGCACGATGACGGCGAGCACGCCCACCAGCAGCCGCATGAGGTCGGAGGGGCGGTGCACGCGCGCGGGGAGCAGCGGTTCGTCGCCCTCGACCTCGTCGATGTGTACTTCCTCGCACGACTCGTCGAGCGGCTCCTCTCCGACCTTGCCGTCCGAGCTGTCGGGGCGGTCCGGGCGCGACGCAGCGTCAGAGGTGCCCTCCGCGTCCTCGGGATGCACACCCTGCTGCTTCATCGTCTCTTCTTGATCTCGTATCACCGGTCACCGCCCGCACGATGGTGGCATGCTCCACCGACACACGGGGGCATCAGGGTGCAAACGCGGGGGCGCACAGTCTGCCCGACGCACCGCCCGGGGGCGAGGGTCACGCACGGTCACACCGCGGTCGCCCTGTCGGCGGGGTGCGGCAGGATGGGGCGGATGAGCGAGCAGAGCATCCCGGACGACGCCCGCCCGGAGCGGCACGACGCCCGCCCCGAGTACCCCGACGCGCTGCCGGAGTATGCCGAGCGGGTCCTCGAGGTCGCGGAGCTGATCCCGCCGGGGCGGGTCATGACGTACGGGGACGTCGCCGAGTGGCTCGACGAGGGCGGGCCCCGGCAGGTCGGCCGGGTGATGGCCCTCTACGGCGGCGCCGTGCCGTGGTGGCGTGTGGTGCGCGCGGACGGGGCGCTGCTGCCCGGTCACGAGCTGCGGGCGCTCGGCCACTACCGCGACGAGGGCACGCCGCTGAAGGAGGCGAGCAGGGCCGCCGAGGGCCACCTGCCGCGGCTCGACATGCGGCGGGCCCGCTGGGACGGCGGCGAACGCGCGGACGGTCACACCTGACAGCTTCCGCCATCCGACCTGCCCGAGGGGACCCTGTGGCCCGTACGGGGGAAAACAGGAAAACCGGGCACGTCGGTGGCATGGCGTACGTTCGAGGGGCGCGGGGCGGAGAAAGCGGCCCTCGATCAACCAGCACACCCACCAGGACCGGCGAACCACGTGAGCTCCTCTTCCTCCACCAGGCGCCTGTCGTACCCCCAGGGTCGACAGGGGAACCGTGGCGCTTACCGACTGGTCCGCACCCCGCCCACTCGGACCGCCCCCCCTCGTCTGGACGCCGCACAGCGCTCCGTGGTTGACCACGTCACCGGTCCGCTGCTCGTCCTCGCCGGCCCGGGCACCGGCAAGACCACCACCCTCGTCGAGTCCGTGGCGGCCCGCGTCGCCCGCGGCGGCGACCCCGCGCGCGTGCTGGTGCTGACCTTCAGCCGCAAGGCGGCCGTGGAACTGCGCGACCGGATGGCGTTGCGCATGGGCGCCGCCCGCGCGCCCCAGGCGACCACCTTCCACTCCTACTGCTACGCCCTGGTCCGCGCCCACCAGGACGGCGAACTGTTCGCGGAGCCCCTGCGGCTGCTGTCCGGCCCCGAGCAGGACGTGGCCGTCCGTGAACTGCTCGCCGGACAGCTCGACCTGCAGCGGCTCGGCCTCGCCCACGTCCGCTGGCCGGACGAACTGCGCGCCTGTCTCACCACGCGCGGGTTCGCCGACGAGGTCCGCGCGGTGCTCGCCCGCAGCCGGGAACTCGGCCTCGGCCCCGACGCCCTGGACGCCTTCGCCGCCCGCATCGGCCGCCCCGACTGGCGGGCCGCCGCCGCCTTCCTCGCCGAGTACCTCGACGTCCTCGACCTGCACGGCGTCATCGACTACGCCGAACTCGTCCACCGCGCGGTCCTCCTGGCCCACCGCCCCAAGACCGCCCTGAGGCTGGCCGCGCAGTACGACGCCGTGTACGTCGACGAGTACCAGGACACCGACCCGGCCCAGGTACGACTGCTGCACGCCCTGGCCGGCGGCGGCCGCACCCTCGTCGCCCTCGGTGACCCCGACCAGTCGATCTACACCTTCCGGGGCGCCGATGTGAACGGCATCCTGGACTTCCCTCGCACCTTCCCCCGCTCCGACGGCCGCCCGGCCTCCGTCGAGGTCCTGCGCACCTCCCGCCGCTCCGGCGACGCCCTGCTCGCCGCCACCCGGCTGCTGACCCGGCGCATGCCCCTGACCCGTCTCCCGGCGGAGAAGGTCCGCGCCCACCGCGAACTCGTCCCCACACGCGAGGGCGGCCGCGTCGAGGTCTACACGTACCCGACCCCCGGCACCGAGCTGGACAACGTCGCCGACATCCTGCGCCGCGCCCATCTGGAGGACGGGGTGGCCTGGGGCGACATGGCCGTCCTGGTCCGCGCCGGCTCCCGCACGATCCCCACGGTCCGCCGCGCCCTCACAGCGGCCGGCGTCCCCCTCGACATCGACGGCGACGACCTGCCCCTGCGCCACGAACCCGCCGTGGCCCCCCTGCTGACGGCCCTGCGGGCGGTGGCGAGCGCGGAAGCCTCCCGGGGCGAGGAGGCCACCGAGGCCACGACCACCGAGGCCACCGGGGGCACCAAAGCCACGGCTGCCGGGGCCACCACGGTCACCGGGGCTGCCGGGGCCACCACGACCGCCGGGGCTGCCGGGGCCACCACGACCGCCGGGGCCACTGAGGCCGCCGGGGCCACTGAGGCCGCCGGGGCCACTGAGGCCGCCGGGACCACTGAGGCCGCCAGGGCCACTGAGGCCGCCGGGGTCACCGAGGCCGCCGAGGCCACCGTGCAGGACGCCCCCTGCTGGCTCGACACCGAGACCGCCCTCAGCCTCCTCGCCTCGCCGCTCGCCGGCATGGACGCCGCCGATCTGCGCCGCCTGGGACGCGCCCTGCGCGAGGAGGAGCGCGCCGCGGGCAACCCGCTGCCGCCGCCCTCCGACGACCTGCTCACCCGCGCCCTCGCCGAACCGGAGCGGCTCGTCACCCACGACCCGGCGTACGCGCGCGGCGCCCAGCGCCTCGGCGCGCTGCTCGCCACGGCCCGCGAGCGCCTCGCACGCGGCGGCACCGCCGAGGAGGCGCTGTGGGACCTCTGGGAGGGCACGCCCTGGCCCACCCGCCTGGAACGGGTCGCCCGCCGCGGCGGCGCGGCCGGACGCAACGCCGACCGCGACCTGGACGCCGTCTGCGCGCTGTTCGCCACCGCCGCGCGCGCGGAGGAACGCACCGGCGGCCGCGGCGCCCTGAACTTCCTCGCCGAGATCGAGGCCGAGGACATAGCCGCCGACACCCTCACCCGCCGCGCGGTACGCCCCGACGCCGTCCGGCTGATGACCGCCCACCGCGCCAAGGGCCTCGAGTGGCGTCTGGTCGTCGTCGTCGGCGTCCAGGAAGGCCTGTGGCCGGACCTGCGCCGCCGCGGCTCCCTCCTGGAGGCCGACCGCATCGGCCGCGACGGACTCGCCGAGCCGCTCACCCCGGGCGCGCTGCTCGCCGAGGAACGCCGACTGTTCTACGTGGCCGCCACGCGCGCGCGTGACCGGCTCGTCGTCACCGCCGTGAAGGCACCCGCCGACGACGGCGACCAGCCCTCCCGCTTCCTCACCGAGCTCGGCGTGGAACCCAGGGACGTCACCGGCCGCCCCCGCCGCCCCCTGTCCGTCGCCGCGCTCGTCGCCGAACTGCGCGCCACGACGGTCGACCCCCGCGTCTCCGCCGCCCTCCGGGAGGCCGCCGCCCGCCGGCTCGCCCGCCTGGCCGCACTCGCCGACGAGGACGGCCGCCCGCTGGTGCCGTCCGCGCACCCCCACCGCTGGTGGGGCATGTTCGAGCCGACCGCGAGCAGCGTCCCGCTGCGCGACCGAGACCAGCCCGTCGTGCTCTCCGGCAGCGCCCTCGACCAGCTCGCCAACACCTGCGCCCTGCAGTGGTTCCTGGGCCGCGAGGTGAAGGCCGACGCGCCCGCCACCGTCGCCCAGGGCTTCGGCAACGTCGTGCACGTCCTCGCCGACGAGGTGGCCTCCGGGCACACCCCGGCCGACCTCGACGTCCTCATGGAGCGCCTCGACTCCGTGTGGAACGCGCTCGCCTTCGACGCGCCCTGGAAGTCGGAGCAGGAGAAGGGCAACGCGCGCGTGGCGCTCGAACGCTTCCTCCAGTGGCATGTGCGGGACCGCGCGGGACGCACGCCCGTCGCCAGCGAGCGCGACTTCGACGTCACCCTCGAAGCGGGCGACTACGAGGTGCGCATCCGCGGTCAGATGGACCGCGTGGAGGCGGACGCCGAGGGCCGCGCCTATGTCGTCGACTTCAAGACCGGCAAGGGCCAGGTGTCAGGGGCCGAGGTGGCCCGCCACCCGCAGCTCGCCGTCTATCAGCTGGCCGTCCGTGAGGGGGCCGTCGACGACGCCTTCGACGGCGCGCGACCGGAGCCCGGCGGCGCCGAGCTCGTACAGCTCCGTCAGGGCGCCGCCAAGCGGGACGGCGGCGAGACCCTGCCGAAGGTCCAGGCACAGGAGCCACTGGAGGGGGAGTGGGTCGGCGAACTGCTCGCCACGGCGGCCGGCAAGGTCCTCGACGAGCGGTTCACCCCCAGCGCCGGCCAGCACTGCGCCCACTGCGCGTTCCGGGCGTCGTGCACCGCGCGGCCCGAGGGGCGGCACGTGGTGGAGTGAGCGGGTGGTCAGCGATGTCGGTGCCCGCCGTTAGCCTCTTTTCATGCCCGCCCGCATCACCGATCCCGAGCAGCTCAAGGAGCTCCTCGGGATCCCCTTCACCCCGGAGCAGACGGCCTGCATCACCGCGCCGCCCGCCCCGCAGGTGATCGTGGCCGGAGCCGGGTCGGGCAAGACGACGGTGATGGCCGCGCGCGTGGTCTGGCTGGTCGGCACCGGCCAGGTCGCCCCGGAACAGGTCCTCGGCCTGACCTTCACCAACAAGGCGGCCGGCGAACTCGCCGAACGCGTCCGCAAGGCACTGGTCAGGGCCGGCGTCACCGACCCCGACGCCATCGACCCGGACAACCCGCCGGGCGAGCCGGTGATCTCCACGTACCACGCCTTCGCGGGCCGGCTGCTGACCGATCACGGCCTGCGCATCGGCCTGGAGCCGACCTCCCGCCTCCTCGCCGACGCCACCCGCTACCAGCTCGCCGCACGCGTGCTGCGCGAGGCCCCCGGCCCCTACCCCTCGCTCACCCGCTCCTTCGCCGACCTGGTCAGCGACCTCCTCGCCCTCGACTCCGAGCTCGCCGAACACCTCGTACGCCCCGAGAAGCTCCGCACCTGGGACGCCGGACTGCTGGCCACCCTGGAGGGCGCCCGGCTCAGCAACGCCGACCTGCGCAAGGTGCCCGAGGCCGCCGCCGCCCGGCGCGAGCTGGCCGACCTGGTGGTCCGCTACCGCGCGGCCAAACGCCAACGCGACCTGCTGGACTTCGGAGACCAGATCGCCCTCGCGGCACAGCTCGCCCAGGTCCCCGAGGTGGGCCGGATCCTGCGGGACGAGTTCCGCGTGGTCCTCCTCGACGAGTACCAGGACACCTCCGTCGCCCAGCGCATCCTCCTGGCCGGACTGTTCGGCGACGGCACCGGCCACCCCGTGACCGCCGTCGGCGACCCCTGCCAGGCCATCTACGGCTGGCGCGGCGCCTCCGTCGCCAACCTCGACGACTTCCCCGAGCACTTCGCCCACGCCGACGGCCGGCCCGCCACCCGCCAGGCCCTCAGCGAGAACCGCCGCAGCGGCGGCCGCCTCCTCGACCTCGCCAACGGCCTCGCCGCACCCCTGCGCGCCCTGCACGCGGGCGTGGAGGCCCTGCGCCCGGCCCCGGGCGCCGAACGCGACGGCCTGGTCCGCTGCGCGCTCCTGGCCACCCACGCCGAGGAGATCGACTGGATCGCCGACTCCGTCGCCCACCTCGTCGCCACCGGCAAGGCGCCCGGCGAGATCGCCGTCCTGTGCCGTACGGCCACCGACTTCGCGGAGATCCAGGGCGCCCTCGTCGCCCGGGACGTGCCCGTCGAGGTCGTCGGCCTCTCCGGACTGCTGCACCTGCCCGAGGTCGCCGACCTCGTCGCCGTCTGCGAGGTCCTCCAGGACCCCGGTGCCAACGCCTCCCTGGTCCGGCTGCTCACCGGCCCGCGCTGGCGCATCGGCCCGCGCGACCTCGCCCTCCTCGGCCGACGGGCCCGGCTGCTCGTCGCCCACGCGCGCGGGGACGACGGCGACGACCCGGACCGCCGTCTCGCCGAGGCCGTCGAAGGTGTCGACCCGTCCGAGGTGATCTCGCTCGCGGACGCCCTCGACACCTTCCTGGAGACCCCCATGGAGGGCGGCGCGGACGACAGACTGCCGTTCTCGCCGGACGCGCGCGTGCGCTTCGCACGGCTCGCCGCCGAACTGCGCGACCTGCGCCGCTCCCTGGCCGACCCGCTGATGGACGTCCTGCACCGCGTCCTCGCCGTCACCGGCCTCGAGGTCGAACTGTCGGCCTCCCCGCACGCGCTGGCCGCCCGCCGCCGCGAGACCCTGTCGAACTTCCTCGACGTCGCCGCATCCTTCGCCGCCGCCGAGAGCGAGGCGAGCCTGCTCGCCTTCCTCGGCTTCCTGCGCACCGCCGCCCAGTACGAGAAGGGCCTCGACAACGCCCTGCCCGGCGGCGAGAACACCGTCAAGGTGCTCACCGCCCACAAGTCCAAGGGCCTGGAGTGGGACGTCGTCGCCGTCCCCGGCCTGGTCACCGGCACCTTCCCCAGCGGCCAGGGGCGCGAGAAGTGGACCGCCCAGGCCAAGGTGCTGCCGCACGCCCTGCGCGGCGACGCCGACACCCTCCCCGACATCGACTCCTGGGACTCCCGGGGCATGAAGGCCTTCCACGAGGCCATGAAGGACCACCAGCACACCGAGGAACTCCGCCTCGGCTACGTCACCTTCACCCGCCCCCGCTCCCTGCTCCTGGGCTCCGGCCACTGGTGGGGCCCCAGCCAGAAGAGGCCCCGCGGCCCCTCCGACTTCCTGCAGGACCTGTACGACCACTGCGTCGCCGGGTACGGCGAGATCGAGGCCTGGGCGGACGAGCCGGAGGAGGACGCGGAGAACCCCGCCCTGCACCGCGCCACGGCCGACCAGGTCTGGCCGCTGCCCCTGGACGCCGACGCACTCGCCCGCCGCCGCGCCGCCGCCGACACCGTCCTCGCCCACCTCGACGACCTCGCCGCCCAGGACGACGTACGGCCCGCCGCCACCCACGACCCGGACACGTACGACGACCCGGACTGGCCCCCGCCGCCGGACGAGGACGAACCGCCCCACGACGAGGCCGACCCGTTCGACGACGACCTCCACGACCTCTACGGCGACGCCACCGAAGAGGAGCCCCGGGAACCCGCCCGCCCCGCCGTCCCCCACCAGGCCACCGCCCCCGAGCCGCCCCTCGGCCGCCCCCGGCGCGGTTCCCTCACCCCCGAGGAGGCCCGCGCGGTCGCCTCCTGGGACCGCGACCTCGACGCCCTCGCCGACGAGCTCCTGCGCACCCGCCGGAGCGTCACGGACGTCCCCCTCCCGACGACGCTCACCGCCTCCCAGGTGATGCGCCTGGCCGCCGACCCGGACGGTCTCGCACAGGAACTGGCCCGCCCCATGCCGCGCCCCCCGCAACCGGCCGCGCGCCGGGGCACCCGGTTCCACGCATGGGTGGAAGCCCGCTTCGAGGAGTTGACGCTTCCGCTCCTCGAACCCGACGAACTGCCCGGCGCCGACGACGCCGAGATCGCCGACGAACGCGACCTGGAGGCCCTCAAGGAGGCCTTCGAGCGCACCGAGTACGCCCACCGCACCCCCCACCGCGTCGAGGCCCCCTTCCAGCTAGCCCTCGCCGGCCGCGTGGTACGGGGCCGGATCGACGCCGTCTACCGGCAGGACGACGGCGACACGACGACGTACGAGATCGTCGACTGGAAGACCCACCGCGCCCGCACCGCCGACCCCCTCCAGCTCGCCCTCTACCGGCTCGCCTGGGCCGAACAGCAGGGAGTGCCCGTGGAATCCGTCACAGCGGCGTTCCTCTACGTCCGCACCGGCGAGGTCGTACGGCCCCGCGACCTGCCCGATCGCCCCGCCCTGGAGCGCCTGTTGAGGGGCGAGGACGCCCCGGCGGAGGAGCACGAGGCACCCCAAGGGCGAGGAAACCGTGCGCAACCGCCCGGCGAGGATGTCGGCGCGGGCCGATAGGCTCGTGACCATGAGCCATACCGTTGACAGTGCCGTCAGCGCCGTCCGCACGTACATCGGGCAGCACCGCGCCGCCTTCCTCGACGACCTCGCCGAGTGGCTGCGCATCCCCTCGGTGTCCGCGCAGCCCGACCACGCCCCCGACGTACGACGCAGCGCGGACTGGCTCGCCGCGAAGCTGACGGAGACCGGCTTCCCGACCGTCGAGGTCTGGCCGACGCCCGGCGCCCCCGCCGTCTACGCCGAGTGGCCCTCGGACGACCCCGAGGCCCCCGCCGTCCTGGTCTACGGCCACCACGACGTGCAGCCCGCCGCCCGCGAGGACGGCTGGGACAGCGACCCCTTCGAGCCCGTCGTCCGCGGAAACCGCCTCTACGCGCGCGGGGCCGCCGACGACAAGGGCCAGGTGTTCTTCCACACCCTCGGCGTGCGGGCCCACCTCGCCGCCACCGGCCGCACCGCCCCGGCGGTCCACCTCAAGCTGCTGATCGAGGGCGAGGAGGAGTCCAGCTCCCCGAACTTCCGCGCCCTCGTCGAGAAGCACGCCGAGCGGCTCGCCGCGGACGCCGTGATCGTCTCCGACACCGGTATGTGGTCCCCGGACACCCCCACGGTCTGCACGGGCATGCGCGGCCTCACCGAGTGCGAGATCCGCCTCTTCGGCCCCGACCAGGACATCCACTCCGGCTCCTTCGGCGGCGCCGTCCCCAACCCGGCCACCGCCGTCGCCCGCCTCGTCGCCGCCCTGCACGACGAGCACGCGCGCGTGGCCGTCCCCGGCTTCTACGACGGCATCGTCGAGCTCACCGACCGCGAACGCGAACTCTTCGCCGAGCTGCCCTTCGACGAGGAGCAGTGGCTGCGCACCGCCACCTCGCACGCCGCCCACGGCGAGGCCGGGCACACCACCCTGGAGCGCGTCTGGGCCCGCCCGACCGCCGAGGTCAACGGCATCGGAGGCGGCTACCAGGGCCCCGGCAGCAAGACGATCATCCCGTCCTCCGCCTTCGTCAAGCTGTCCTTCCGGCTGGTCGCGGGCCAGGACCCCGAGCGGATCGAGAAGGCCGTCCGCGCCTGGGCCGACGAACGGATCCCCGCCGGGATCCGCCACGAGATCACGTTCAGCCCCGCCACGCGCCCGTGCCTGACCCCGCTCGACCACCCCGCCCTGCGGTCCGTGGTCCGTGCCATGGGCCGTGCCTTCGAAGGGCCCGTCCGCTTCACCCGCGAGGGCGGCTCCGGACCCGCCGCCGACCTCCAGGAAGTCCTCGACGCCCCGGTGCTGTTCCTCGGCATCTCCGTCCCCTCGGACGGCTGGCACGCGCCGAACGAGAAGGTCGAGCTGGACCTCCTCCTCAAGGGTGTCGAGACCACCGCGTACCTCTGGGGCGACCTGGCCGAGAACTGGCGCCGTGCGCCCTGACGGCCCCGCTCGGCCCGGAGCGGGTTTGCGCGCGGCGCACACTGGAAAGGCCGCATCGCGGCGCCGCACCGGGCCCGGTCGCCCCCTCCCGCACGTTCCGCTGAACCGCCCGCCGAATCAACCGTTCCACCGGGGGAGTTGGAAGCACCCGTGACCACCTGGACCGACCAGAACGCCGACAGGCCCATCTCGCTCACCGCGCCCAGCGGCATCGACCGGGCCGCCCACCACCGGCTCGACGAGGCCTGGCTCGCCGCCGCGTGGAGCCACCCCACGACGCGCTGTTTCGTCGTCTCCGGCGGCCAGGTCCTCATCGACGAGACGTCCGACGGCCGGACCGAGCTCGTCATGACGCCCTCCTTCGAGGCCCCCCTCACCGAGGCGCACCGCTACTTCCTGGGCACCGACGAGGAAGGCGTCAGCTACTTCGCGCTCCAGAAGGACGCCCTGCCCGGCCGGATCGACCAGTCCGCGCGCCCCGCCGGTCTGCGCGAGGCCGGACTGCTGCTGTCGCCCCGGGACGTGGGCCTGATGGTGCACGCCGTCGGCCTGGAGAACTGGCAGCGCACCCACCGCTTCTGCTCCCGCTGCGGTGAGCGCACGGTCATCGCCGCGGCCGGGCACATCCGCCGCTGCCCCGCCTGCGGCGCCGAGCACTACCCGCGCACCGACCCCGCGGTGATCATGGCCGTCACCGACGTGGACGACCGCATACTCCTCGGCCGGCAGGTCCACTGGCCCGAGGGCCGGTTCTCGACGCTCGCCGGCTTCGTCGAACCCGGCGAGTCCATCGAGCAGGCCGTGCGCCGCGAGGTGTTCGAGGAGGCCGGGATCAGCGTCGGCCAGGTCGAATACATCGCCAGCCAGCCCTGGCCGTTCCCGTCCAGCCTGATGCTGGGCTTCATGGCCCGCGCCACCACCACCGCGATCGACGTCGACGGCGACGAGATCCACGAGGCCCGCTGGTTCTCCCGCGACGAGCTCACCGCCGCCTTCGAGGCGGGCGAGGTCCTGCCCCCGTACGGCATCTCCATCGCGGCCCGCCTGATCGAGCTCTGGTACGGCAAGCCGCTGCCGACGCGCAGTTTCGTGTGACAGAGGACATGTGAAGGGCGGTCTCCGGAGTGCCGGAGACCGCCCTTCACGTATGACCTCAGGCGCTGATCTTCTGCTTCACCTGCGCCAGCGACGGGTTCGTCAGCGTCGAACCGTCGGCGAACAGAACGGTCGGTACCGTCTGGTTTCCGCCATTCGCCTTCTCCACGAACGCCGCGGACTCCGGGTCCTGCTCGATGTTGATCTCGGTGTACGCGATGCCCTCGCGCTCCAGCTGCTTCTTCAGCCGCTGGCAGTAACCGCACCACGTGGTGCTGTACATCGTCACAGTGCCCAGCATGTCTCTCGTGCTCCTTCGGCGGGGTCGGGGACGGGCGGTCGTATGGGGGGAACGTACTTGAAAGCGCCACCATTCCCGTCCCGAAGGACCGGGACGCAAGGCCAGGGGTGACGTCCGCCGCATTAGTACGACTGCGAGGCCCCGCCTGTGGACAACCGGCTCGCCCGTCTCCGCCGACCTGGCAGCATGGCCGTGTGACAGCAGCAACGCACTCCCCCCTCTTCCCGCGGGTCCCCGACTCGGCCGACGCGGTGCTCGAAGGGCTCGACCCCGAGCAGCGCGAGGTCGCCACCTCCCTGCACGGGCCGGTGTGCGTGCTGGCCGGAGCCGGCACGGGCAAGACCCGGGCGATCACCCACCGCATCGCCTACGGCGTGCGCGCCGGCATCCTCCAGCCCTCCAGCGTGCTCGCCGTCACCTTCACCAACCGCGCCGCCGGCGAGATGCGCGGCCGGCTCCGCCAGCTCGGCGCCCAGGGTGTCCAGGCCCGCACCTTCCACTCCGCCGCCCTGCGCCAGCTCCAGTACTTCTGGCCGAAAGCGATCGGTGGCTCACTGCCCCGGCTCGTCGACCGCAAGATCCAGCTCGTCGCCGACGCGGCCGCCGCCTGCCGCCTCCGCCTCGACCGGGGCGAGCTGCGGGACGCCACCGCGGAGATCGAGTGGTCCAAGGTCACTCAGACCGTCCCCGCCGACTACGCCCTCGCCGCCGTCCGGGCCGGCCGCGAGGCCCCCCGCGACCCCGCCGAGATCGCCCAGCTCTACGCCGCCTACGAGGACCTCAAGCGCGACCGCGGAGTCATCGACTTCGAGGACGTCCTGCTGCTGACCGTCGCCGTCCTCCAGGACCGGCACGACATCGCCGAGCAGGTCCGCGCCCAGTACCAGCACTTCGTCGTCGACGAGTACCAGGACGTCAGCCCCCTCCAGCAGCGGCTGCTGGAGCTGTGGCTCGGCGACCGGGACGACCTCTGCGTCGTCGGCGACGCCAGCCAGACGATCTACTCCTTCACCGGCGCCACCCCCGACCATCTGCTCGACTTCCGCACCCGCCACCCCGGCGCCACCGTCGTCAAGCTGGTCCGCGACTACCGCTCCACCCCCCAGGTCGTCCACCTCGCCAACGGTCTGCTCTCCCAGGCCCGCGGCCGCGCCGCCGACCACCGGCTGGAACTGATCTCCCAGCGCGGCCCCGGACCCGAACCCGTCTACACCGAGTACACCGACGAACCCGCCGAGGCCGAGGGAGCCGCCCGCCGCATCCGGGACCTCCTCGCCGCCGGCGTCCCGGCCGCCGAGATCGCCGTCCTGTTCCGCACCAACGCCCAGTCCGAGACCTACGAACAGGCCCTCGCCGACCTCGGCGTCCCCTACCAACTGCGCGGCGCCGAGCGCTTCTTCGACCGGCCCGAGGTGCGCAAGGCGGGAGTCGCCCTGCGCGGCGCGGCCCGCTTCGGACGCAACGACACCCTCCTGGAGGACGCCGTCGACCTGCCCTCGCAGGTGCGTGCCGTCCTCTCCGGCGAAGGCTGGACCCCACAGCCCCCCGCGGGCTCCGGGGCCGTCAGGGAGCGCTGGGAGTCGCTGGCCGCACTGGTCAACCTCGCCCAGGACTTCGAGGCCGCCCGGCCCGGCGCCACCCTCGCCGACCTGGTCGCCGAACTCGACGAGCGGGCGGGCGCCCAGCACGCCCCGACCGTCCAGGGCGTCACCCTCGCCTCGCTGCACTCGGCCAAGGGCCTGGAGTGGGACGTGGTCTTCCTGGTCGGCGTCGCCGAGGGCATGATGCCGATCACCTACGCCCGGACCGACGAGCAGATCGAGGAGGAGCGCCGCCTCCTCTACGTCGGCGTCACCCGCGCCCGTCAGCGCCTCCATGTCTCCTGGGCGCTCTCCCGCTCGCCGGGCGGCCGTCCCGGCCGTCGTCCGAGCCGCTTCCTCGACGGACTGCGCCCCGGCTCCGGCACGGGGGCCGCCCGCGGCGGCGGAGCCTCTGGGGGCATCGAGCGCGGCTTCGGCACCATCGGCGCGGGCGCGGCGGCGGCGGTGCCCCGCCGGACCCAGCGCGCCCCGGCCCGGTGCCGGGTCTGCGGGCGCACCCTCACCGACGCCGGCGAGATGAAGCTGATGCGCTGCGAGGGCTGCCCCTCCGACATGGACGAGGGTGTCTACGAGCGGCTGCGGGAGTGGCGCGCGCTCCAGGCGCGACGGGGCGGGCAGCCCGCGTTCTGCGTCTTCACCGACAAGACGTTGATGGCCATCGCCGAGGCCGTTCCCGAGGAGGCGGGGGAGCTCGCGCGGATCCCCGGGGTCGGAGTCCGCAAGCTCCACCGCTACGGGGCCGATGTGCTGGCCATCTGCGCAGGCCAACCCCTCGAGGACGACGAGGAAGCGGGCCGGCGCGGAGATGATGCGAACTCGTCGAAAAAATAGTTTGCGCATGCCCCAGGAATCCCCATAGGTTCTAGGACACGGGGACGGCGGCCTTCTCTGAGGCCCTGAATCCGTGCTCTACTTACATATCCGTTGGACTGGGCTCACCCCCGGTCCCCCGAGACGCCGAGAGGAGGCGATTCCAGTGATCATCATCAACAGCAGCTCCATCAGCAGCACCGCCAAACTGACCGATCCCTCGGTCGTCTCCACGTGCATGCTCGGCGCCTCGACCCTGGGCACCGGTCTGTCCGGCATTCGTGCCGGTCGCCTGGCGTCCTCCTCCGTTGCTCCCGCGGGCCTTCCCGTCCGTGAGCGCAATGAGCGACCGACCGAGGCACTGGAAGCAGTAAAGGGACAGGCACATGCCTATGCCTTCGCCGCGACCGGTGCCGGATTCCGGAAGCAGACGCAGCACCACCTGATGTGGGCCTTCCGTGGGCCAGAACCCTGGAGTGATCCAGTCTGATCGTCGATCAGGCCGGCGCCTTCAGGGCCGCGGAACCCCAACCGGGATCCGCGGCCCTTCTGTTTGTCCCCGTACTGGGGACAGACGGGCGAAGGGGCCTCGGGACAAGAAACGCCGACACCCGGCCCAACAGGGTCGGACCGACAGACGAGGAAGACGAAACCGTGCAACTCGAAGCGCACGCCACGTCCGTACCGCCTTCCGAAACGATCCCCCCGCCCGGCCTCACGGAGGACTCCACCTTGATCCCGCTCACCGCGCTCACCGCGCTCGACGACGCCATCGAGAACCTCGGCGTACCCGTCCCCTGCCGCTCCTACGACCCGGAGGTCTTCTTCGCCGAGTCGCCGGCCGATGTCGAGTACGCCAAGTCTCTCTGCCGCACCTGCCCGCTGATGGAGGCCTGCCTCGCCGGCGCCAAGGAGCGGCGTGAGCCCTGGGGCGTCTGGGGTGGCGAGCTGTTCGTGCAGGGCGTCGTCGTCGCCCGGAAGCGGCCGCGTGGTCGCCCGCGCAAGAACCCGGTCACGGCATGAACACCGCAGGAACGATCGACCGCCCCCTCACGCAAGACCCCCAGAAGCAGGCCCCGATGAAGCCGTTCACCAGCGAGCCCGCAGGCTCCGCGACCGAAGACGTCACCACCACCGGCGCGATCGACTCGCGTCAGAACAGGACCCGAGAGATGCAACTCATCCCAGAAGCCCTGGCACGTGCGCATATGCACGAGCGACTGCAAGAGGCCGAGCGTGACCGACAGGCCGTGCGCCTGGTGGCCGCCCGCCGGATGCAGCGCCGCGCCGAGCGCGCCTCGCTGCGTGCCCGCCGCGCGCTCGCCATGGCCGTGATGCAGTAACCCCACACCGGAAGCGGTGGCCTCCCGACAGAGGAGGTGGAAACCGTCCCCGCGGGGGCCGGTCCGTCCGAACGGACCGGCCCCCGCGGTGCGTTGCGCACGTCCCGCGCCGCGGACGGCGCTATCGTCCCCGGGGTGACGAGTCCTCCCGGCGACGAAGACGACGACGGTTCCCGGGCCGAGCCCGAGCCCGTCGTGTGCGCCCTCTGCGGCACCGCGGCCGGGGAGCCGCCGCCCGTCACCTGGACCTGTTCCGTGGAGAACGGCGTCCGCCGCCACTTCTGCGAGAACTGCGCCCGGGACAACCTCAGGGCGATCGAAGGACGGTTGGACTCGGCCTGGTGGTGACCGTCAGGCCTCCGCCACCGACTCCCGTGCCGCGAGTTCCTCCAGGTCCTCGTCCAGGACGAACCCCGGCAGCCACTCCTCCAGTTCGTCGCGCAGCCGAACCGTCGCGCCGAGCTGACACAGCACCCCGATCGTGCTCAGGGTCACCCGGTGTATCAGCAGATAGGCCGGCGGCAGGTTGAGCTGCTTGCCCAACTGGTGGGCGGGGGAGCGGGGATCGGCGATCCGGGCCGCCTGGCTGCGCATCCAGCCGCGGGTGAAGGTGAACTCCTCCGCCTTGGCCGGCTCGATGATCGGCAGCAGATAGTCGAGGACCGCGTCCGGGTCCAGCTCGATGGACTCCTTGACGAAGCCCTCCGTGCGCAGGAGTTCGTAGACCGCGTCCGCCTCGCCGTCCAGGGTCATGCGCAGGGACTCGCCGATCGGTTCCGGCAGACCGCCCGAGAGCCGGTCGACCGTGCCGAAGTCCAGGACACCGAGCCGCCAGTCGTCCTCGCCGTCCGGCCCGCCGGGCAGCAGCCGGAAGTTCCCCGGGTGCGGGTCGGCGTGCAGCAGACCCGTGCGGGCCGGGCCGGAGAACAGGAAGCGGGACAGCAACTGTCCGGCGCGGTCCCGCTGCTCCTGGGTCCCCCCGGAGATCACCTCGGACAGGGGGACGCCGTCGATCCACTCGGTGACCAGGACCTGCTCGCACTGGTGCACCACCGCCGGGACCACGACGTCCGGGTCTCCGGCGAACTCCTCCGCGTGGGCCTGCTGGGCCTGCGCCTCCAAGCCGTAGTCCAGCTCCTCGGAGACCCGGTCCCGGAGTTCGGAGATCAGCGGCTTGACGTCCATGCCGGGGATCAGAGGACCCAACAGGCGGGCGAAACGGCTGAGTTGGTTCAGGTCGGAGAGCAGTGCCTCGCCCGCCCCCGGGTACTGCACCTTGACCGCGACCGCCCGTCCGTCATGCCACACCGCGCGGTGGACCTGGCCGATGGAGGCCGCCGCGGCGGGCTTGTCGTCGAACTCGACGAACAGGTCCTGCCAGTCCTCGCCGAGCCGCTCCGCGAGCACGGAGTGCACCGTGCGGGTCGGCATCGGCGGCGCCGCGTCCTGGAGCTTCGTCAGAGCCGCGCGGTAGGGGCCGGCGACCTCCTCGGGCAGGGCCGACTCGAAGACGGACAGGGCCTGCCCGAACTTCATCGCGCCGCCCTTGAGCTCACCCAGCACCTTGAAGAGCTGCTCCGCCGTCCGCTGTTGCAGCTCACGGCCGACGATCTCCGCGGACTCACCCACGATCCGCTTGCCCAGGCCCCAGGTCGCCCGTCCGGCGAAGCCGAGCGGCAGCGCGGCGAGCTTGGCGGTCCGGGTGACCGCCTTCCGGGGAAGATCAGACATGCGCCCTCCAAGTCCCAGCCTGCCGCGCCGCCACAGTCGTACGGCGTAACTCTCTCGATTGCCGTTGCCCTGCCATTGTCGCGTGCGATCCCCCGTCCTCGGGTGTGTGTTCCCTCTTACCTTTCTGCGCGCCCTCCCCGGACGCGCCGCACGGACACGCGGAGTGCGGCCACACCGGCCGGGAGTGCCACTGCAGGGTGGGGAGGGAGACCTCCCAGCGAGCTCCCGCGCTGGAGGGGAGGCGGCCGTCGAGGAAGGTGAGCGCGTGGGCCGCCGCCAGGCCGGCGACCGTCGTGGCCAGGGTCAGATCACAGGCCTGCGCCCGGCGCCGCCGCCCCGACTGCCATTGCGCGACCAGCCTCGGCCAGGTCTCGTCCCGGTCGGCGCGCGCCCGTTGGAGACAGCCCGCGCAGCCCGTCTCACCGGGCAGCACGAGCGGCCCCACGACGCCCGTCGCCTCCACCACCCCCGCGTACAGATGCGGGGTGCCCGAGGCGAGCAGGGGGTCGGCCGCGGACTCGGGCGGCGCGTGCACGGACACGTCGTCGCGTGCGGCGATGATCACCAGGGCGTGGCCGGGGGTTTCCGCCTCGGCCGGTGACCGGGTCCGCCTGCGCGGGGCGCGGTCCGGGGCGGCGGCGCGCACGGCACGGCGGGCGGCCTCGCCCCGGCGCTCGCCGACCGACTCGGCGGACAGCCCGCCCGGCGCCACGTCACCCGGCTCCACCAGACCTCCGTCCTGCACGTCCACCTCACCGACCCCCGCGCCCGACAGCAGCGCCGCCAGCACCGCGCCGACCCGGCCCGCGCCGCGAACCTGCACCCGCAGCCGGCGCCGGGCCGCGAGCCGGCCGAGCGCCTCGCCCGGAGCGGACGTGGTCAGCGACAGCGAGGCGAGGTCGGGCCGGAGCCGGTCCAGGACCTCCTGTTTCTCCCGCAGGGCCGCCCCGTCCGGCCCGCCCCCGCGCGCGTCGTCGAGGAGCCCCGCCCGGGCCAGCCGCTCCACCAGCCGGTCCACATGGCCGTCCGGCAGATCCATGCGGCGCCCCTCCGCGCGCAGCAGATCGAGCCCGCGGGTGCCGTCCAGCAGGTCGAGGAAACTGCCCGTCGCCGTGTCCACCGGACCGAGGGTCAGCGCGTGTGCCGGCGCCATCCCGAACTGCACGGTGTTGAGGTCCCGCCAGCCGCGCCGCAGCGCGGGCTTCACCATCGGATGCATCAAAGGCCCCCGTTTGCCCATGTCTGATCGCATTTGCCTGCGCACGCCGGTGCGCATCTGGAAACTCCCCGTACGTCGGCGGAGCGGGGGCATGGGGATCTCCTCGCTCCGCCGACGAGTGCCAGCATGCCCGGCCCCGCCGAGCCGTGCCGAAAGTTGTCCACAGGCACCGGAATTCGTCGTACAAATCCGTCGTATGACTTAAAACGGGGGTGCGGGATCGGAACCCGACCGTCCCGGAGTCGGGACTTCCCCGGTGGACAGCGGGTAACGTCGGGGCGTGCCCGCCGACCCCCTGCACCGCGCCGGAACGCCACAGCGGAAGCCGACGAGCCAGCCACCGAGCGGATCGGGGGCGAGCGCGATCGAGGTCCGCAGAAGTTCCCGTCGACGCCGCACGGTCTCCGCCTACCGCGAGGGCGACCGCACCATCGTGCTCATCCCCGCCCGGATGTCCGAGGCCGAGGAGCGACGCTGGGTGGGCGTCATGCTCGACAAACTCGCCGCGCAGGAGAGCAAACGGGTGCCCGGCGACGCCGAACTGGCGGAGCGCGCCGAGCGGCTGTCGGCCCAGTGCTTCGACGGCCGGGCCCGGCCCACCTCGGTGCGCTGGGTCACCAACCAGAACACCCGCTGGGGCTCCTGCACCCCGGCCGAGGGCAGCATCCGGCTGTCGCACCGCCTGCAGGGCATGCCCGACTACGTCATCGACTACGTCCTCGCCCATGAGCTCGCCCATCTGCTGGTGCCCGGCCACGGCCCCGACTTCTGGCGGCTGCTCGAGGCCTACCCGCGCACCGAGCGGGCCCGCGGCTATCTGGAGGGCGTGGTGGCCGCGGAACGGCTGCCGCATTCGCCCGGCGCGCGCGAGGAGTGACCCCGGGAGCGCGGAGCGTGCGCCCGCCCGGTATCGGTCGGCATCAGTCGGCGCGGGTTGTGTACCGGGTCTGTACCGACATCGTGCGTTGTCGGAGTTTGCCGTTAGCCTGACGCGACGCACTCGCAATCGGGATGGGGGACGGTCGTTACGCATGCCCAGGGAATTCCAACGCGGCCACAAGGCCAGGATCAGTGACCTCACCGCGGGCACCGATCTGTACGTAGGCGTGCAGATCACCGCCCCCGGCCTGACCTTCGACATCAGCTGCTTCGGCCTCGACGCCGACGAACGGCTCTCCGACGACAGGTACTTCGTCTTCTTCAACCAGCCGAAGTCCCCCGAGGAGTCGATCCAGCTCCTGGGCGCCCAGGCCGGCGACACGGAGTCCTTCCGCATCACCCTGGACCGGATCCCGCCGCAGATCCAGAAGCTGTCCTTCACGGCGACCCTCGACGGCGCCGGACAGATGTCGCAGATCAACCCCGGCTACCTCCGTATCGTCGCCGGCGGCGAGGAAGTGGCCCGATACACGTTCAACGGCTCGGAGTTCACCAGCGAGCGGGCCGTGATGCTGGGCGACTTCTACCTGAAGGACGTCTGGCGTTTCGCGGCCGTCGGACAGGGCTTCGACGGCGGTCTGGAGGCGCTGCTGAGGAACTTCGGCGGCGAGGTCGCGGAGGAGGAGGCGCCCGCGCCCGCCGCCGCTCCCCAGCCGCAGCCCGGCGCCGCCCCCGGATTCGCCCCGCCCGCGTTCGCCGCCCCCTCCGCACCCGCTCCCGCACCTGCGCCGGCCCCCCAGCAGCACCAGCCGGCCCCGCAGCAGCACCAGCCCGCCCCGCAGGGCTTCACACCGCCGCCCGCCCCGGCACCCGCGCCCCCGGTGCACGCCGCGCCGACCATCGTCGCGCCCATGACCCCGCCGGGCGGCGTCCAGGTTCCGCCGCCCGGCCCGGTCCCGGCGCCCTACGGCCAGCCGCCCCAGCAGCAGCCGTACGGCCAGCCCGGAGCCCCGGCCGCCCCGCCGCCCCCCGGCTACGGCCAGCCGCCCCACGCACCGCAGGCTCCCATGCCGCCGCAGGCTCCCATGCCGCCCGGCTACGGCCAGCAGCCCCCCTTCGGGCAGGTCCCCGGCCAGCAGGCCTACGGCGTGCCGCAGGGCGCACCCCAGGGCGGCGCCGGAGTGTCCGCGGCGCTCCAGCAGTTCAAGGAGACGCCCACCGGTCAGCGCTGGACCCAGCAGAACAAGAAGCTGATCCGGGTCGACCTCGGCATGGGCGGCCAGCCCGTGCTCGCCCGCCAGGGCAGCATGGTGCTCTACCAGGGCAAGGTCGACTTCAGCTACAAGGGCGCCGGATTCGCCGGCCGGATCGTGGGCAACGCGACCGGCCAGGAGATGCAGCTGATGCGCTGCACCGGCCAGGGCCAGGTGTTCCTCGCCGACAACGCCACGATGCTGCACCCCATCGAGCTCCAGGGCGACGGCATCTGCATCTCCGCCGAGAACGTCCTCGCCTTCGACGAGAGCCTCCAGTACGAGGTCCGCCGCATCGAGGGCCACGGCATCCCCGGCGGCGCGCTGTTCACCATGCAGTTCACGGGCACCGGCACGATCGTCGTCAAGACGCACGGCACGCCCGTGGTCCTGCCGGTCACCCCGACCACGTTCGCCGACTGCAACGCCGTCGTCGCCTGGTCGTCCGCCGCCCAGGTGGTCGTCTCCAGCCAGGTGCGGATGCGCCGCAACGCCTACCCCGGCGACACCGGGGAGAGCGTCAACCTCCAGTTCCGGGGCGCGCCCGGCAACTTCATCGTCGTCCAGCCGTACGAGGTCTGAGGGAGCCCGTCATGAACCAGCCGCTCGCGGGCTACGCCCCCGCACCCGTCACCGCCCGCATGGAGAACCACGGCAACCACATGCTGAAGGTCGCCATGCAGACCGGAAACGACCTCTTCGCGCGCGTGGGCTCGATGGTCGCCTACGAGGGCTTCGTCCAGTACGAGCCCAACCCGCCGGCCGTGCGCCAGATCGCCCGCGACTGGATGACCGGCGAGGGCGCACCCCTGATGAAGTGCTCCGGCGACGGACTGCTCTACCTCGCCGACTACGGCGCCAACGTCGTCGTGATCAACCTCAACGGCGACGGCATCTCGGTCAACGCCACCAACCTGCTCGCCTTCGACGCGCACCTCACCTGGGGCGTGGAGCGGGTGAAGGGCCTGGCGAAGTTCGCCGGACAGGGTCTGTGGAACACCAAGATCTCCGGCCAGGGCTGGGTCGCGCTCACCTCCCGGGGCAAGCCGATCGTCGTCGACTGCGGCGGCGGCGAGGACGAGACCTACGTCGACCCGGACGCGCTCGTCGCCTGGTCGCCGAACCTCAAGGTCAAGGGCAAGCGCAGCTTCAAGGCGCAGTCCCTCATCGGCCGCGGCAGCGGCGAGGCCTACCAGATGGCCTTCTCCGGCCAGGGCATCGTCGTCGTCCAGCCCAGCGAGGACAGCACCGACCGCCTCCGGCTCCGGGGCTGAGGGGGAACCAGAAAGCCATGCAGAGCTCACTTTTCGCGCACAACGACTCACAGACCCAGGAACGCTGGAGCCTGCAGAACAAGCAGATGCTCCGGGTCGTCCTGGAGGGCCACGACGACATCCTCGCCCGCAAGGGCACGATGGTCGCCTACCAGGGACTCGTCGAGTTCGACGCCGAGTACCAGAGCAACCAGCAGGGACGCGCGCGTGCGCGCACGGGCGAGGGCCTGGACCTGATGCGCTGTCACGGACAGGGCACCGTCTACCTCGCCAACCTCGCCCAGTACATCCACCTCGTGGACGTCGAACAGGACGGCCTGACCGTCGACAGCAGCTACGTCCTCGCCATGGACTCCTCGCTGCACCACGAGGTCATCGCCGTGGACAGCCTCTACGGCATCTCCGGCTCGGGGAAGTACCAGCTCAACATCACCGGCCGCGGCCGGGTCGCCCTGATGACCTCGGGCGCGCCGCTGATGATGCAGGTCACGCCCGACCGGTACGTCAACTGCGACGCCGACGCCATCGTGGCCTGGTCGACCGGGCTGCGTGTGCAGATGCAGGCCCAGACGCACTCCTCGGGGGTGTGGCGCCGGCGCGGCAACACCGGTGAGGGCTGGGAGCTCAGCTTCATGGGCACCGGTTTCGCACTGGTGCAGCCGAGCGAGCTGCTGCCTCCGCAGAACGCCCAGATCGGGTCGGGCCTCGCCGCGCAGTACGGCATGGGCCAGCACGGGGCCCGGTCGCAGAACCAGGGCAACGTCTGGAGCTGACCGAGGGGTCGAGCGACGGGGTAAGAGCGACGAAGCAAGACGATGTAAGGGGTGCCTGCCTATGCGGGCGCCCCTTACACCGTCACAGCCTGGCGCGGGTCGCCTCCAGCAGTCGTACGACCGAGTCGTCGGCCACCTCCGCGACCTCGTCGTAGGCGAACCAGCGCAGGTCCAGCGACTCGTCGCTGATCGCCTCCACGGACCCGGCCGGAGCGAGCGCCGCGTACTGGACGTCCAGATGCCAGGCGCACGGTGTCCGGTGCCGGTCCAGGCGCACGGGGCCGCCGGGCAGCAGGCTCAGCCCCTCGATACCGGACTCCTCCGTCCCCTCGCGCAGGGCCGCCGCCGCCAGCGTGGCGTCGCCCGGCTCGCAGTGGCCGCCCATCTGCAGCCACATCCGCAGCTTCTTGTGGAGCGTGAGCAGCACACGCGCGCGTGAGGGGTCGATCACCAGGGCGCTCGCCGTGATGTGCCCGTCGCCGCACGCCTTCCACATGCCGTCCTGGTGGACCGCCAGGTGGTCCAGATAGGTCTGACGCAGCTCTGTCTGGTCCTCGTAACCCTTGAGCACGAGGACCGCGTCGTCGTACAGGCTCACTCGGTGTCGTCGCCCTCGGAGTCGCCCTCGGAGTCGTCCTTCTTCAGGTTCGGCTTCTCGGTGGGGCCGGTGGCGCCGCCCACCTCGCCGAGCATCTTCTCCAGCTCGGAGAAGTCCAGCTGCTCGCGGTGCACGAAGCCGTCCGGGTCGTCCAGGTCGGAGGCCGTCGGCAGCATGTCGGGGTGCGCCCACAGGGCGTCCCGGCCGTCCACCCCGCGCGCGTCCGTCAGCGAGGCCCACAGCCGGGAGGCGTCCCGCAGCCGGCGCGGGCGCAGCTCCAGACCGATCAGCGTGGCGAACGTCTGCTCCGCCGGACCGCCCGTGGCGCGACGGCGGCGCAGGGTCTCGCGCAGCGCGTCCGCCGACGACAGCCGGGGCTTCGCCGCCGCGTGCACCACCGCGTCCACCCAGCCCTCGACGAGCGCCAGGGCCGTCTCCAGACGGGCCAGGGCCGCCTTCTGCTCCGGGGTGTCCTCCGGCTGGAACATGCCCTGTTGCAGCGCGTCCTGCAGCTGCTCGGGGTTCTGCGGGTCGAACTGGCCGACCACGTCCTCCAGCTTGGCGGTGTCCACCTTGATCCCGCGCGCGTAGCCCTCGACCGCGCCGAACAGATGCGAGCGCAGCCACGGCACGTGCGCGAAGAGGCGCTGGTGGGCGGCCTCGCGCAGCGAGAGGTAGAGCCGGACCTCGTCCTGGGGGATGCCCAGGTCCTTGCCGAACGACTCGATGTTCAGCGGCAGCAGCGCGGCCCGGCCCGCCGGGCCGAGCGGCAGCCCGATGTCGGTCGAGCCGACCACCTCGCCCGCCAGGACGCCGACGGCCTGCCCGATCTGCGAGCCGAACATGGCCCCGCCCATCGAGCGCATCATGCCGATCAGCGGGCCGGCCATGGCCTGCATCTCCTCCGGCAGGACATCGCCCATGGCCGCGCCGACGCGCTCGGCGACCGGGTCGACGAGCTCCTTCCACGCGGGCAGGGTCGCCTCGACCCACTCCGCGCGCGACCACGCCACGGCCGAGCCGGCGCCGGACGGCAGCGAGGTCACGTCGTCCAGCCACAGATCGGCGAGCCGGACGGCCTCCTGCACGGCGGTGCGCTCGGCGGGGCCGACACTCGCGTCCTTCACGCCGTCCGACGTGCCCTGGGAGACCGTCTGGCGGGCGATCTGCTTGGCCATGTCCCAGTTCACCGGCCCGCCCTCGTACGAGAGCATCTGGCCGAGCTGCTGGAACGCCGCACCCAGGTCGGTGGGGTTCAACGAACCGAACATGGCAGCGAGCGGATTGTCGCCGCCGGGGCCGCCCGGGCCGCCGAAGCCGCCAGGACTGCCGAAACCGAACGGGTTGGCCTGTCCCTGACCACCACCGCTCTGCTGGTCCTTCTGCTTGCCCTCGTCGCCGTCTTCCGGCTCCTCCGGCGGAAGGCCGAATCCGAATGGGGTGTCACTCACGGGGTTCCTCGGCTGGTTAGGCCACCGGGTTCTCACCCGGCGGCGCGGCTGCCCTGCAACACCACCCAGCGTAGACACCCCGGGGCTCGATCGGGCCTCGGTGCTTCGCCGACTCCTGGCCTGCGGCAGGATGGATGCCACCTGGTACGTACGCGTCACTCGCGCCCGTATGCCAAGACAACCGCTGGAGACACCTGGTGAGTTCCCCAGATCCGCAGGTTCGCGCAGCGCGAAACCACTCCGCCCCGGGTGGTTCGCGCGGGCCCGTCGTCGCCGTGACCGGCGCAGCCACCGGGGTCGGCGCGCTGCTCACCGAGCGGCTCGCCGCGTCGGAGGAGATCAAGCAGGTCGTCGCCATCGACGAGCGACGGGGCGAGTGCGACGCGGCGCAGTGGCACATCCTCGACGTCCGTGACCCGGCGATCGCCGACAAGCTGCGCGGCGTGGACGTCGTCGTCCACCTCGCCCTCGATCTCGACCTGGGGAGTGACGCCGCCGCCCGGACGGCCTACAACGTCCGCGGCACGCAGACCGTGCTGACCGCCTCCGCGGCGGCCGGGGTACGGCGTGTCGTGCTGTGCACCTCCTCGATGGTCTACGGGGCGCTGCCGGACAACGAGCTGCCCCTGTCGGAGGACGCGGAGCTGCGGGCGACGGCGGAGGCGACGGGCGTCGGCGACCTGCTGGAAATCGAACGGCTGGCGCGGCGGGCGCCCCGCGCGCATCCGGGACTGAATGTGACCGTGGTCCGCCCCGCCGTGCTGGTGGGAGGTACGGACACGGCGCTGACCAGGTACTTCGAGTCGCCCCGGCTGCTGGTCGTGGCCGGGTCCCGGCCGGCCTGGCAGTTCTGCCACGTCGAGGATCTGTGCGGCGCCCTGGAGTACGCCGTACTGGAGAAGGTCGACGGTGAGCTGGCCGTCGGCTGTGACGGGTGGCTGGAGCAGGAGGAGGTCGAGGAGCTCAGCGGGATCCGGCGGATGGAGCTGCCGTCGGCGGTCGCGCTGGGCGCGGCGGCCCGGCTGCACCGGATCGGGCTGACGCCGTCCCCGGCGGGCGACCTGGCGTACACGATGTACCCCTGGGTGGTGAGCGGGTCGCGGCTGCACGACGCGGGGTGGCGGGCGCAGTGGACCAACGAGGAGGTGCTCGCGGAGCTGCTCGAGGAGGTGACCGGGCGGCACACCGTGGCCGGACGGCGCCTCGGGCGCAAGGACGCGACGGCGGCGGGAGCCGCGGGGGCGACGGTCGCGCTGCTCGGCGCCGCCGCTGTGGTGCGGCGGGCTCGCAAGGCGCGGCGCCGTTAAGGGGCGCGCCTTGAACCAGGGGGCTGCCGCCCCCTGGACCCCCGCTTCGGCTCTGAACGGGCCTCGTCCTCAAACTCCCCCAGAGGGGGCACCCCCGGACGGGCTGGTGATCGACCGCCCCTGCCTGCCGCACGCGCGCGTGAGGCACGATGGACGTATGGCATCCACCAACGACCATCCCGGTGAGCGCGCGGCCGAGGACCCCGTCAAGCTGATCGGCATCAGGGACACCCCGCTCTCCCTCGACGAGGTCTTCCGGGCCGTCGGGGACGACGCGGCCGGGGGCACCGCGCTGTTCGTGGGGACCGTGCGCAATCACGACGGGGGCGCCGACGTCGACACGCTCGGGTACTCCTGTCATCCCACCGCCGAGGCCGAGATCCGGCGGATCGCGGAGAAGGTCGTCGCCGAGTTCCCGGTGCGGGCCCTCGCGGCCGTGCACCGGGTCGGGGACCTCGCCGTCGGTGATCTCGCCGTCGTCGTCGCCGTGTCGTGCCCGCACCGGGGCGAGGCCTTCGAGGCCTGCCGGAAGCTGATCGACGATCTCAAGCACGAGGTGCCGATCTGGAAGCACCAGAGGTTCTCCGACGGCACCGAGGAGTGGGTCGGGGCCTGCTGAGCGGCCCGCCCCGCCTCCGGTTGCGTAACCCCACCCCTGCCGTGAGCGTTGTCAGTGCGGATGGTTAATCTGCTGATCAGTCAGTTGCGGTAATGGGGTTGGGAGGTCGGCATGGCGGTGCTCGCCTGGTTGCTGATTCCGCTTGTGGCTGCGATCGGCGCCGGACTCTGGGGGAGCTGGGCCAACCGCACCCGCAAGGCGCGCGGCGACGGGCCCGAGCTCGACGGGTACGCCCGGTTCCGAGCCGCCATGGAGAAGTCCGCCGCCCTGCCGAGGTCCTCCTCGGGCGGCTGAGCACGGCCGGGGGCCGCTGACCCGGGTGGTGGCCCTGACGGTGCGCTGACAGACGCGTCCCGTACTGTCGAGGCATGCCACGCCGCACCGCGACGATGCTCGCCTCCACCCTGATGCTGATCGCGCTCCTGTGCGCGGGAGTGCTCATCCCCGTGCCGTACTCGGAGATGTCCCCGGGGCCGACGGTGAACACGCTCGGTGAGCACGACGGTGAGCCGGTGCTGCAGATCTCGGGCAAGAAGACGTACGCGACGAGCGGTCATCTGAACATGACCACCGTGCGGGTCACCAGCGCCGACTACCGGATGAACCTCGTCGAGGCGGTCTACGGCTGGCTGGCGCACGACAACAAGGTCGTGCCGCACGACACGCTCTACCCGGACGGCAAGACCGAGGAGGAGTCCACCCAGGAGAACGCCGAGGAGTTCAGCCAGTCCCAGGAGAGCGCCAAGGTCGCGGCCCTGAACGAGCTGGACGTCCCGGTGAAGTCCTGGGTGATCGTCTCGACGGTGGTCAAGGGGTCCCCGGCCGAGGGGACCCTGCACGCCGGGGATGTGATCAAGGCCGTCGACGGGACCGCGGTCAAGGAGCCGGCGGACGTCGCGAAGCTGGTGACCGAGCACAAGCCCGGACAGAAGGTCGTCTTCACGATCATCCCGGCCAAGGAACAGGCCGCCGCCGAGAAGGCCAACAAGACCGCCACGAAGACGCAGGAGGTCACGATCAAGACCGCGACCTCCGACGACAGCGGCGAGAAGCGGGCGATCGTCGGGATCTCGGCCGGGACCGACCACACGTTCCCGTTCACGATCGACATCAAGCTCGCCGACGTGGGCGGGCCCAGCGCCGGCCTGATGTTCGCCCTCGGGATCTACGACAAGCTGACCCCCGGCAGCCTCACCGGCGGCAAGTTCGTCGCCGGCACCGGGACCATCGACGACGAGGGCAAGGTCGGGCCGATCGGCGGCATCGAGATGAAGACCGTGGGCGCGCGCAGCCAGGGGGCGCAGTACTTCCTCACGCCGGCCGACAACTGCGCGGCCGCCGCCAAGGACACCCCCTCGGGGCTCAGGCTCGTCAAGGTCGACACCATCGACGACGCCCTCGCCGCCCTCAAGGACATCCGCAGCGGCGACACCGCCGATCTGCCGAAGTGCACCAGGTAGGGACGCCGGCGGCTACTCCTCGAAGGTCGCCGACAGCGCCTCCGCCAGGCCGGGGACCAGGTTCCCGCCGGTGAGGACATCCGTCGGCGCGTCCTTCTCGCGCAGCCGCAGCGCCGACTCACGGGTGCCGTCGCGCAGGACCGCGACCGTCATCCGGACCTCCTGGCGGTCCGGGTGCTCGGCCACCCACTTCGAGAGCTTCGCCTCGCTCAGGCCCTGCGGGACCTGGGCCTCGGCGGACGGCGGCAGCATCAGCCGCTCCACGGTCAGGGCGCAGCCGACCACCGCGTCGGGCCAGGCGATCGTGGCCAGGAACTCGTCGAGCGCCTTGTCCGTTGGCACTTCGTCCTGCTCGATCGGGGTGAGACCCGTGGTCTCGGGCTCGTCCATCAGGCCGAGCTGGGCGGCGAGCGAGGGTTCCTGAGCCCGCAGTCGTGCGGTGTCTACGAGGGCGAAGAGGCGGGCGGGCTGGTCCCAGCCGAGGCCGGAGGCGTACTCGTCGATCTCGAGTACGGCCCGGGTGAGCGGGTTCGCTGCCATGGGAGTGTTGGACATGGTCACAATCCTCTCTCGTTCTCGGGCGGAATCGGGAACCGAGTAAACGGTGAGTAAGTTGCATAGGTGTGGGCCCACGATCACGGGGGGCCACTGGGGGCCGGCGAACACGCGGGCCTGAGGGATCGACAGCGAACTTCGAGGTGCGCACCTTGGCTTTCCAGATGCCGGACCGCGGCGGAGGCCCGACAGGGCCGCGGATGAGAGTGGGCCGCCCGTCCCGGCGTGTCCGGACCCTGCTCATGACGCTGGGCGTCCTTGCCGTCCTCGGCATGGCGTTCACCATGTTCGCGGGATTCTGGACGGACTGGCTCTGGTACCGGTCGGTGAACTACTCGTCCGTGTTCACCACCACCCTCTGGACCAAGATCGGCCTGTTCTCCGTCTTCGGTCTGCTGATGGCGCTCGCGGTCGGTTTCAACATCTGGCTCGCCCACCGGCTGCGGCCCCCGCTGAGCGCGATGTCGGTGGAGCAGCAGAGCCTCGACCGCTACCGCATGGGCATCGCCCCCTACAAGAGGTGGCTGCTGCTCGGCATCACCGCCCTGGTCGGCCTCATCGCCGGCGCCTCGGCGGCCGGCCAGTGGCGGACCTGGCTGATGTGGGTCAACGGCGTCTCCTTCGGACAGAAGGACCCGCAGTTCCACCTCGACGTGTCGTTCTTCGCCTTCGACCTGCCCTGGTACCGGTTCCTACTCGGCTTCGGCTTCGCCGCCACGATCCTCTCCCTGATCGCCGCCGCGCTCACCCACTATCTGTACGGCGGGCTGCGCGTCACCAGCCCCGGCGCGCGCGCCACGGCCGCCGCCACCGGACACCTGTCGGTGCTGCTCGGGATCTTCGTCGCCCTGAAGGCGGTCGCCTACTGGCTCGACCGGTACGGCCTGGCCGTGAAGTCCAGCGACTTCAAGGCGACGGACAACTGGACCGGCCTGAGGTACGTCGACGCCAACGCCTATCTCCCGGCCAAGACGATCCTGTTCTGCATCGCGGTCATCTGCGCCCTGCTGTTCTTCGCCACCCTGTGGCGGCGCACCTGGCAGCTGCCCGTGATCGGCTTCGGTCTGATGGTCCTCTCGGCGATCCTCATCGGCGGGCTGTACCCGGCGATCGTCCAGAAGTTCCAGGTCCAGCCGAACGAGCAGGCCAAGGAAGCCCCGTACGTCGAGAAGAACCTCAAGGCGACGCGTGAGGCGTACGGCATCGACGGCGCCCAGGTCGACGAGTACTCGGGGACCAGCACCACCAAGGACAAGACGCAGCTGCGCGACGACGTGGACGCCACCGCGAGCATCCGGGTCCTGGACCCGAACATCGTCTCGCCGACGTACCAGCAGCTCCAGCAGATGCGGAAGTACTACGCCTTCCCCACGAACCTGGACGTGGACCGCTACAACGTGAGCGGTACGGACCAGGACACGGTCATCGGTCTGCGCGAGCTGAACCTCGCGGGCGTCGACAAGCAGAACTGGATCAACAACCACTTCCGCTACACCCACGGCTACGGCGTGGTGGCCGCCAAGGGCACCACCGCCGACGCCGAGGGCCGGCCCCTCTTCACCGAGTCCAACCTGCCGTCCGAGGGCGACCTCGGCACGTACCAGCAGCGGATCTACTACGGCGAGAAGACGACCACGTACTCGATCGTCGGCGGTCCCCAGAAGGAGATCGACTACTCCGACGACAACGGCGAGAAGACCACCAGCTACACCGCCAAGAGCGGGGTCAACCTCTCCAACCCGGTCAACCGGGCCGCGTACGCGGTGGCGTTCGGCGAGCCGCAGATCCTGTACTCCGGTGCGATCGGCGAGGGCTCGCGGATCCTGTACAACCGCACGCCCAAGGAGCGCGTCGAGGCGGTCGCCCCGTGGCTGACCATCGACGGCGACGCCTACCCGGCCGTCGTCGACGGGAAGATCCAGTGGATCGTCGACGCGTACACCACGACGAACGGCTACCCGTACGCCTCCCGTACGACCCTCGGTGACACCACCGCCGACTCGCTGACCGCGACCAACGACAACCGCGCGGTGGTGGCCCAGCAGAACCAGGTCAACTACATCCGCAACTCGGTGAAGGCGACCGTCGACGCGTACACGGGCCAGGTCAAGCTCTACCAGTGGGACACCGAGGACCCGGTCCTGAAGACCTGGATGAAGGCGTTCCCCGGCACGGTCGAGCCCAAGACCGACATCTCCGCGTCGCTGATGGCCCATCTCCGGTACCCGCAGGACCTGTTCAAGGTCCAGCGCGAGCTGCTCACCCGCTACCACGTGAAGGACGCCACGACCTTCCTCAGCGGCAGCGAGGTCTGGCAGGTGCCGGACGACCCGTCCAACAAGTCGGGCGACGCGGTGCCGCCGTACTACCTGAGCATGAAGATGCCCGACCAGGCGGCGCAGGCGTTCTCGCTGACGACGACGTTCACGCCCAACGGGCGGGACAACCTCAGCGCGTTCATGGCGGTCGACTCCGAGGCGGGTACGTCCGGTTACGGCAAGATCAGAATCCTGAAACTGCCGACGAGCACCACCGTCGACGGACCGAAACAGGTCCAGAGCCAGTTCAACTCGGAACAGGACATCGCCGAGTCGATCAGACTCCTCAAGGGCGGTGACTCCGACATCGAGTACGGCAACCTGCTGACGGTGCCGCTCGACGGGGGACTGCTCTACGTGGAGCCGGTCTATGTGCGCGGTGGCGGGCTCAAGTACCCGCTGCTGAAGAAGGTGTTGGTGACCTACGGCGGCAACACCGCCTTCGAGGACACCCTCGACGAGGCCCTCAACAAGGTCTTCGGCGCGGAGAGCACGACCCCGCCCGAGGACGACGGCGGCGGCACCACCACTCCGCCCTCCTCCTCCAGCCCGACGGTCCAGGAGGCGCTGAACGACGCGCAGAAGGCGTTCACCGCCGGTCAGGAAGCCCTGAAGAAGGGTGACTGGGAGGCGTACGGCAAGGCGCAGAAGGACCTCGAGGCCGCCCTGAAGCGAGCCGAGGACGCCCAGGCCGAGGCGGACAAGAGCGGCAACAAGGCGAGCAGCAGCCCGAGTCCGAGCGCGACGGCGAGCAGTGGCGGCGCCGGCGGAGCCAAGGCGTGCAGCAGTCCCAGCCCGAGCAGCAGTCCCAGCAGCAGTCCCAGCGGCTGATCAAGCCCGCCCCGTGTCGTGATACGGTTGTGGAACACGACGCGGGGTGGAGCAGCTCGGTAGCTCGCTGGGCTCATAACCCAGAGGTCGCAGGTTCAAATCCTGTCCCCGCTACTGAAGACGAAGGCCCGGATCCGGTACACGGATCCGGGCCTTCGTCATGTGCGAACGCATGTGCCGCCACGCGACATCGCCGCGCCGCTGTGGGGAGTTGGGTCGACTGTGTTTGACTTGTCTCTCTGTGGGCATGTCGACAAAACGCTGAAGTGACCTCACGGGCTGAGGTATACACAGGTGTACCCGGGTTCCAGGTGGTGCGACGATGGACGTTATGGGGGACAAGGCAACTCTGTTCGAGACAGGGCGGTTTGTGCAGCCTTCCGGTGAGGGAGCGACCCCGGACCAGAGCCGGGACGAGACGGCGGACGCCGTCGAGACGGTAGAGACGGACGAGACGGTAGAGACAGAAGAAACAGCCGAGACGGGGGTGACGGTCGAGACGGGGGAGGCCGTCGAGGAGATGCGGCTGCGGCTCGCCGCGGCGGCCGGCGACGCCGAGGCGACCAGCGTCCTCGGCGCCATGCTGCTGCGCCGCGGCGACCTGGACGGCGCCGAACCCCATCTGCGCGCCGCCACCGCGGCCGGGGACCGGGCCGCCGCCAACAACCTGGGCGTCCTGCTGCATCAGCGCGGGTACGCCGACGAGGCCGCGGGATGGTGGCGGGTCGCCGCCGTCGCCGGCTCCGCCGCCGCCGCGCACGCGCTCGGGCGCCACTGCCGTGAGTGCGGCGACGAGCCCGCCGCCGAGTACTGGCTGCGCCAGTCCGCCGAGCAGGGCCACGCCCTCGGCGCCTACGCCCTCGCCGACCTGCTGGAACACCGCGCGGACAGCGGGGCCGAGCGATGGATGCGGGCCGCCGCCGAGCGCGGCCACCGGGAGGCGGCGTACCGGCTGGCGCGGGCCCTGGACCGCAGGGACCCGCAACACCCCGACGGCGACGCCGGCAACACCCGCGGCGCGGGTGACGCCGGTGACGCCGCTGTCGTCGTACAGGCGGAGGCCGAGCAGTGGTACCGGCAGGCCGCCGCGCGCGGCCACCGGCGGGCCGCGCTGCACCTCGGGGCGATCCTGGAGCGCAAGGGCGAGCTGAAGGAGGCCGGGCGCTGGTACCTGACCTCCGCCAAGGACGGCGAGGCGCGGGCCGCCTGCGCCCTCGGCTTCCTGCTGCGGGACGCCGGCGACACCGAGAACGCCGCGATCTGGTGGCTGCGGGCCGCCCAGGACGGCGACGGCAACGCCGCCAACGCACTGGGCGCGCTGCACGCCGAACGGGGCCAGACCCAGACCGCCGAGCGCTGGTACCGGGCCGCCATGGACGCGGGCGACGACAACGGCGCCTACAACCTCGCCCTGCTCTGCGCCGAGCAGGGCCGCACCGCGCAGGCCGAGCAGTGGTACCGGCGCGCGGCCTACGCCGGGCACCGGGAGGCCGCCAACGCGCTGGCCGTCCTGCTGCTCCAGGTCGGGGACACGGCCGGCGCCGAGCCCTGGTTCTCCAAGGCGGCGGAGGCGGGCAGCGTCGACGCCGCGTTCAACCTCGGGATCCTCTTCGCGGGGCGGGGCGAGGCCGTCGTGGCGCTGCGGTGGTACGAGCGGGCGGCCGCCGCCGGGCACACCGAGGCGGCGCTGCAGGTCGGCATCGCCCGGCTGCGCGAGGGCGACGAGCAGGAGGCCGAACGGCATCTGCGGTGCGCCGCGGGCGGGGGCAGCGCAGAGGCGGCGTACCGGCTGGCCGCCGTGCTGGACGCGCGTCGGCCGCCGCAGCCCGCGCACGAGCTCGGGGAGATCGCGCACGAGAAGACCGAGTGCGAGGAGTGGTACGAGCGGGCGGCCCAGCAGGGGCACCGGCGCGCCCAGGTGCGGGTCGGGATGCTCGCCGCGGCGCGCGGGGACGTGTGCGAGGCGGCGCGGTGGTACCGGGAGGCCGCCGAGGCCGGGTCGCGCAACGGGGCCTTCAACCTCGGGCTGCTGCTCGCGCGGGAGGGAAGCGAGCCGGAGGCCGTCGTGTGGTGGACGCGGGCCGCCGATGACGGGCACGGGCGGGCGGCGTTGCGGCTCGCCCTGGTCTACGCGCGTCGGGGTGAGCTCGCGGAAGGGCAGCGGTGGGCCGACCGGGCGGTGTCGCTGGGGCCGGGAGAGGTCGCGGAGCGGGCCGCGCGGCTGCGGGACGCGCTGCGGCAGGAGCTGTCGGCCTGACGGGCCCCGTCCCAGGGGGCTCCGCCTCCTGGACCCCCAGCCTTCGCCCACGCACCACCCGTCTCACCACCCGTCTCGGTGGGGCAGAGAAACGCACCCCAGAAAAGCGATTTGCCTCCGGCCTCCCCCTTCACGTAACGTTGCATTCAACGACGCGGGGTGGAGCAGCTCGGTAGCTCGCTGGGCTCATAACCCAGAGGTCGCAGGTTCAAATCCTGTCCCCGCTACTGAAGGCCGAGGGCCGGAATCCAAAGGGTTCCGGCCCTCAGTCGTGTCCGACGGCCTCCTCGTAGAGCCGTCGGTCCACCGTCCTCGACTCCGGCAGGGCTGTGTCCGACGTCACTCCCTGTGCCCGGTACGCGGACTGCAGCCGGTCGGTCGTGCCGGCCCGGATCTCCCAGTCCATGCGGAGCGAGGGCGTGGACTCCAGGATCTTCCGGTCGATCTTCAGGAGGCCGGCGAGGTAGGCGACGAACTCCGCGTCCTTCTTGTAGTCCGCCGTGAAATAGGTGTTCACGGTACGGATGTAGGCCCTGAGCAGGGCCACCCCCGCGTCCGTGTCCTCGGTGAGCAGGCTCGGGCCGTACAGGAAGCCGCCCAGGGGCTCGCCCTGCGGCTGGCCGCCGAGGAAGGCGTAGGAGGAGTCGCCGTCCACCGTGCGCCAGACCGGGTCGAGCAGCCAGGCGGAGTCGACGCCGCCGTTCTGGAGGGCTGTGAGGACGTCCGCCGAGCCCAGCTGCTGGTACTGGATCTTCGCCAGGTCCCCGCCGTGGCTCTGCAGCGCCTTCTCCATCGGGTACGCGATCACCGAGCCCTTGCCGATCATCGTGCCCAGTCTCCGGCCGGACAGGGAGACGTCCGCCGCCGTCTCGCCGTCCTCGAGCTTCGCCCAGAGGCCGCTCTTCGAGGCCGGGTCGGGGGAGAAGTTCCCCGCCACCCAGCGGATGTCGAAGCCGCTCCTGACGCCGTTCATCACGGCCGCCTCCGGGGCCGCCCAGAGCGCGTCGACATCGCCCTTGGCCAGCAGCGGCAGGGCGTCGGGGGTGGGGAGCACCTTGAGCTCGACGTCCAGGCCCTCGCGGGCGAACTCGCCCTTGTCCAGGGCCACTTCCAGCGGCGCCACGTACTCCGCGCTCAGCGTGCCCGTGGCGAGGGTCACCTTCCGTCGCCCGGTGAGGGGGACCGGCGCGGGAGCGCCCGGGGCGCAGCGGGCCGGGGCGCGGGTGGCGGAGAGGTCCGACGGGTCGGTCCAGGAGGCGGCGCCGCAGCCCGCCACCGGGCGGATCGTGCGGGTGCCCGGCGCGGCCGTCGGACCGTCGCCGCCGGCCCCCGCCGACGAACACCCCGCGGACGTCAGCAGCGCGCCCAGCACCATCGTTAGGGCGACCGACCGCCGGTTCACGACTGCCCCCGTCCCCGGTCCCTCGGCGCCCAGGGAGTGAGGAGTCGGCCGAGGAGTCGTACGACCTCGGAGAAGATCACGCCCAGGGCGGCCACGCACACGATGCCGACGAACATCACGTCGTTCTGGAACAGCGCGCGCGAGTCGAAGATCAGATGGCCCAGGCCGTCCGTCGCGGCGATCTGCTCGGAGGCGACGATCACCAGGACGGCCACGCCCGCCGCGATCCGGGCGCCCACCAGGACCGACGGGAGCGAGGCCGGCAGCAGGACATGGCGGAACATCTGCCAGGGGGAGGCGCCGAAGACCCGGCCCGCGTCACGGTGGCCCGTGGGGACGGCCATCACGGCCGCCATGGTCGAGATCCACACGAAGAAGAAGACGGTCGCCGCCACCAGCGCCACCTGCGGGCCCTCGCCCAGGCCGAACATGTTCAGGAAGATCGGGAGCAGGGCCAGTTTGGGGACCACGTACAGGGCGTCCAGGAGGGGTTCCAGGGCGGCTCTGACCAGCGGCAGCGAACCCATCAGCAGGCCCAGCGCGTAGCCGGCCGCGGTGCCGGCCGCATAGCCTCCCAGGACGCGCCGGAGGGTCGCCCACACGTCCGGCCACAGCTCACCGGCCGCGGCCCGGTCCCAGCCGTCCGCGAGGATGGTGGCGGGCGCCGGGTAGACGCGGGCGTCGATCCAGGCGCGGGACGCGGCGAGCTGCCACAGCAGGACCAGGAGGGCCGGGACGGCGACGGCCAGGGTCAGTTCCAGGGCTCTGCGGCGGCGGTACGTGCGTAAGGGGTGGAGTTCCTCGGGGCCTGGGCTGCGGACCAGGACCGTGGTCGCCTTCTCCAGCTCCTCTTTCGGGGCGAGCGGGGTCATGCCGGCGCCGCCTCCTTCCTCAGCAGGTCCCACAGCGCGGTTTTCAGGGCCGTGAACCCGGCCGTCGTACGGATGTCACCGGTGCGCGGGCGCGGGAACGGCGGGCGGTGTTCGGCGATGATCCGGCCGGGGCGCGCGGACATCACCAGGACGCGGTCGCCGAGGACGATCGCCTCCTCCAGGCTGTGGGTGATGAACAGGGTGGTCGTACGGGTGGCCTGGGTGAGCTCGAGGAGCTCGTCCTGGAGGATCGTGCGCAGCTGGGCGTCGAGGGCGGCGAAGGGCTCGTCCATGAGCAGGATCTCCGGCTCCACCGCCAGCGCCCGGGCGATCGCGACCCTCTGGCGCATCCCGCCGGACAGAGTTGCCGGGTGGGCGTCCGCGAAGGCGGCGAGGCCCAGGCGGGTCAGCCAGTCGTCGACGCGGGCGTTCCCCTCGCGGCGCGGGACGCGCTGGACGTCCAGGCCGAAGCGGACGTTCGCGCGGACCGTCTTCCAGTCGTAGATGCCGTAGTCCTGGAAGATCATGGCGGCCGGGCGGGGGCTGTGCGTACGGATCTCCAGGGTGCCGGTGCTCGGGCGCAGCAGGCCGGCCGCGATGCGCAGCAGCGTGGACTTGCCGCAGCCGGAGGGCCCCACCACACAGACGAACTCACCGGGGGCGACGGTCAGGCCGAGCGGGCCGAGGGCGTCGACCGCGCGTGGGCCGCGGCCGAAGGTTCGGGTCAGATCGTGGGCGCTGAGTTTCGGATACGGCTCTGCCACGAGACGAAGATATGACGGACCGTCAGATTCGGGAAGGCCGCACACGGCGCGAAGCCCCGGCTCCCCATGGGTCCGGGATGCCGGGGCTCGGTGGAGCGAACGGTCGGCTAGGCCGCCGCGCAGCTCGGGCAGATGCCGCGGTAGGTCATCTCGACGTCCGAGATCGCGAAGCCGAAGCGCTCCGAGTCGGGGAGGTCGGACAGCGGGTTGCCGGTCGGGTGGACGTCACGGATGGCGCCGCAGCGCGCGCAGACCAGATGCTGGTGCGGGCGGTGGGCGTTGGGGTCGTACCGCTTGGCGCGCCGGTCGGTCGCGACCTCGAGCACCTCGCCGAGGGAGACCAGCTCACCGAGCGTGTTGTAGACGGTCGCCCGGGAGATCTCGGGCAGCTTGGCGACGGCCCTGGCGTGCACCTCGTCGGCCGTGAGGTGGACGTGTTCGCCGTCGAGGACCTCGGCCACGACGCGTCGCTGTGCGGTCATCCGCCATCCGCGTCCGCGCAGCCGTTCCAGAAGGTCACTCATGCGCACCAGCCTAACAGCAGGGGGAACAGTTCCCGATCGGGTGTGACTTTGGAGCCATACCTGACTTAGACAGTGTCCATCTTAGACAGTGTCCATGAACGGATCGGGACTGTCCATGCCGTGGTGCGGGGGGCGTTCAGGCGGGGACGCGCTGGCGGGCCGGTGCCCAGCAGCGGATGATGTCGCGGACCGAGACGATCCCGGCCGGTTCGCCGTCGTCGAGGACGATCAGATGGCGGAAGCCGCCGTGGGCCATGGCCTGGGCCGCCTCCTCCAGGGTCCAGGTCGGGGCGGCGAAGACCACGTTGTTGGTGGTGTGGGCGTGGGTGCGTTCCCGGTCCGGGTCCTGGCCGAGGCCCACGGAGTTGAGGATGTCCCGTTCGGTGAGGATGCCCATGCCGCCGGCGTCCGGGTCGAGGACGAGGGCCGCGCCGACGCGGCGGGCGGACATCAGGGCGGCGGCCTGGCGGAGGGTGTGGTCGGGGCCGATGGTGAGGACCAGCGTGCTCATGGCGTCTCGGACGAGCATGGGATGGAGCCACCTCCTACGGGAATCCGTGCCTGGCGTGCGTGTCTCCGGCGGACGAGTACCCGCACGTGCACTGATTCACAAGTTCACAAGTGGGGGGACCCTCAGAGTGGCAGGTAAAGCGGGAGTCAACAAGGGGGCGCGCGCGGTCAGATGAGGGCGCGCGCGCTCACATGTGACGGTCAGTACCGCCCGCCGAGATACCCCAGCAGCTCGTCGTGGAGGAGACCGTTGGACGCGGCTCCGTTCCCGCTGTGCGGGCCCGGGCGGCCGTCGAGGCCGGTGAAGGTGCCGCCCGCCTCCGTCACCACGATCGCGTTGGCCGCCATGTCCCACAGGGACAGCTCCGGCTCGGCGCACAGGTCGATCGAGCCCTCGGCGACCATCATGTAGGGCCAGAAGTCGCCGTACGCGCGCGTGCGCCACACCTCGCGGGTCAGGTCCAGGAAGCCATTCAGGTTCCCGCGGTCCTCCCAGCCGGTGAGCGAGGAGTACGCGAAGGACGCGTCGGACAGCTTCGAGACCTTGGAGACGTGCAGCCGGGTCGCGGAGGAGAGGCTGCGGCCGCTGTACGCGCCGTGCCCCTTCGCGGCCCACCAGCGGCGGCCCAGCGCCGGCGCGGACACCACGCCGACCACCGGGTGGTAGCCGCCCGCGCCCGCCTCCATCAGCGAGATGAGGGTCGCCCAGACCGGCACCCCGCGCACATAGTTCTTGGTGCCGTCGATCGGGTCGATCACCCAGCGGCGCGGGCCCGTGCCCTGCAGGCCGTACTCCTCGCCGAGGATCGCGTCCCGGGGACGGGCGCGCTGGAGCTGGCCGCGGATCAGTTCCTCGGCGGCCCTGTCGGCCTCGCTCACCGGGGTCATGTCCGGTTTGGTCTCGACCTTGAGATCGAGGGCCTTGAAACGGTCCATGGTGGCGGCGTCGGCGGCGTCCGCGAGGACATGCGCGAGACGGAGATCGTCGAGGTAGTCCGGCATGGGACGAACGGTATCCGGCCGGGTCGGGCGAGGCCACAGGGGATCGCGCCCCGGACGGGCGGGGACCCCGCCGGGAGCCCCCGGCCCGTCCCCGCCGCGTCCGCGGACCCTCGACAGCGGCGGGACCCGGCCCGGAGCCGCCTGCCCGTCCCCGCCGCGTCCGCGGACCCTTGACAGTGCCCCCGCGCGCGTCAACCCTGGGCAGCATCCGCTCGCCCCGGGAGGCGATGATGCCTGCAGCGCGGGAATCCCTGCTGGACGCCGCCTACGCGGCGCTCGACCTGCGGCCCTGGTCCGCGGTGCGGATGGTGGACGTCGCGGCGACCGCCGCGGTGTCCCGGCAGACGCTGTACAACGAGTTCGGCAGCAAGGACGGGCTGGCCAGAGCCCTGGTGCGGCGGGAGGCCGACGCCTACCTCGCCGGGATCGACCGGGCCCTGTCCGTGCGCGGCGACGCCCGCGACCGGCTCGTCTCCGCCGCCGAGTGGACCTTCAGCGCGGCCCGCGGCAACGCGCTCGTACGGGCCCTGCTCACCGGCTGCTGGAGCGAACGGCTGCCCGCGCCGACGCTGTCGGCGGTCCCGTCCTCCTCCGCCGTGCCGGCGCAGCGGCGGGCGGACGGGCCGCTGCCCTCGCCCGGCGACCTCGTCACCGCCGTACGGGACCGGGCCGTCGCCGTCCTCGGCGGTCCCGGCGCGGCCCGCGCGGACGCCGCCGACCTGGCCCGCGCCTGCGAACTCGCCGTCCGGCTCGCCCTGTCCTGCGTGGCGGCCCCGCCCGCCGGGGAGAACGGGGTGGCCCAGCTGGTGCGGGGGGTGCTGCAGCGGCCATAGGCCGGTCAGTGCGCCGAGCCCGACAGCTGCAGCCCGATCACACCGGCGATCACCAGGCTGATCGAGACGATCTTCAGGGTGGACACCAGGTCGCCGAGGAAGACCATGCCGTAGATCGCGGTGCCCGCCGCGCCGATGCCCGTCCACACCGCGTACGCCGGGCCGACGTCGAGCTTCTTCAGGGAGAGCGTCAGCAGACCGAAGCTGCCGAGGGCGAAGGCGCAGAAGGCGATGGTGGGCCAGAGCCGGGTGAAGCCGTGGGACAGCTTGAGGCAGACGGCGAAACCGGTCTCGAGCAGTCCCGCGACGATGACCAGCAGCCACGCCATGTGCTGTCCTCCCGTTTGTCCGCTCGTGCGCCCGTGCGGTCCGGCTCGGTGCGATTATGCACTTACCGGACTCACGTCCTGACAAACAACGTGGAGGTCAGTCGCCCTCCTTGCGCTCCCGGGTCGCCAGCAGCCGGCGCAGCGAGTACAGCCGCGCCGGGTCCGCGTGCCCCTCGGCCACCCATGCGTCGAGCGCGCAGTCCGGCTCGTCGTGACTGCACGCGCGCGGGCAGCCCTCGGTGCCCGGTTCGAGGTCGGGGAAGGCGTGGATCACACGGGACGGGTCGACGTGGTGCAGACCGAAGGACCGTACGCCCGGGGTGTCGATCACCCAGTCCCCGGTGCCCTCCAGGGGCAGCGCCAGCGCCGAGGTCGTGGTGTGGCGGCCGCGGCCGGTCACCGCGTTGACATGCCCGGTCACCCGTCGGCGCTCCTCGGGGACCAGCGCGTTGACGAGGGTCGTCTTGCCGACGCCCGAGTGTCCGACGAACGCCGTGATCCGCCCTTCCAGATGCTCGCGCACCCGGTCCGCCGCGCCGCCGCTCTCCAGCTCCTCGCGACTGGTGACCACGTACGGGATGTCCAGGTCGCCGTAGAGCTCCAGCAGTTTGTCCGGCGGGGCCAGGTCCGACTTCGTCAGCACCAGCAGCGGCGTGAGGCCGCCGTCGTAGGCCGCGACCAGACAGCGGTCGATCAGCCGGGGGCGGGGTTCGGGGTCGGCGAGGGCCGTGACGACGGCGAGCTGGTCGGCGTTGGCGACCACCACCCGCTCGAACGGGTCGTCGTCGTCCGCGGTGCGGCGCAGCACCGAGGTGCGCTCCTCGATGCGGACGATCCGGGCCAGGGTGTCCTTGTTGCCGGACAGATCGCCGACCAGGGCGACCCGGTCGCCCACGACCGCCGCCTTGCGGCCCAGCTCACGGGCCTTCATCGCGACGACGATCCGGTCCTCGACCAGACAGGTCAGCCGGCCCCGGTCGACGGTGAGGACCATGCCCCCGGAGGCGTCCTCATGCTTGGGGCGGATGTGTGTACGAGGCCGGTTGCCCTTGCGGTTCGGGCGCGAGCGGATGTCGTCCTCGTCGGTGTGCTTGCCGTAGCGGCGCATGCCTGTTTCCCGCCGTCCCTATACCCCGAGCATCCCGGTCCACAGCCCGGGGAAGTCCGGCAGGGTCTTCGCCGTCGTCGCCACGTTCTCGATCCGCACACCCGCCACGGCCAGGCCGATGATCGCACCGGCGGTCGCCATGCGATGGTCGTCGTACGTACGGAAGGTCCCGCCGTGCAGCGGGCGCGGGCGGATGTGCAGACCGTCGGCCGTCTCGGTGACGTCACCGCCGAGCTCGTTGATCTCCTTGGTGAGCGCGGCCAGCCGGTCCGTCTCGTGCAGCCGCAGATGGGCCACGCCCCGCAGGGTGGACGGGGAGTCCGCGAGCGCGGCGACCGCCGCGATGCCCGGGGTCAGCTCGCCGACGTCGCCCAGGTCGACGTCCACGCCGTGGATCGCGCCCGAGCCGGTGAAGACCAGACCGTAGTCGGTGAGCTCGCAGGAGCCGCCCATCTCGGTGAAGATCTCCCGCAGCCGGTCACCCGGCTGGGTGGTACGCGCCGGCCAGTCCGGGATCAGCACCCGGCCGCCCGTCACCAGCGCCGCCGCCAGGAAGGGCTGCGCGTTCGACAGGTCCGGCTCGATCGTCAGGTCCCGGCCCAGCAGCGCGCCCGGCGTGACCCGCCAGACGTTCGGCTCGCCGCCCGACTCCGGGGTGTCCACCTGGGCGCCGACCGCGCGCAGCATGTCCACGGTCATCCGGATGTGGGGGAGGGAGGGGAGTGTCGAGCCGATGTGGCGGACCTCGACGCCCTGGTTGAAGCGGGGGGCCGACAGCAGCAGCGCCGACACGAACTGCGAGGACGAGGAGGCGTCGATCTGCACCGGGCCGCCGTCCAGCGCGCCCGAGCCGTGCACGGTCAGGGGCAGCGCGCCCCGGCCGTCGTCGTCGATCCGGGCGCCGAGGACGCGGAGCGCGTCGATGACGCCGTGCAGGGGGCGCTCGTACGCACGCGGGTCGCCGTCGAAGCGGACGGGGCCGTCGGCGAGGGTGGCGACCGGGGGGAGGAAACGCATGACCGTGCCCGCGTTGCCGACGTCCACCGTGGCCGGGCCGCGCAGGCCCGCCGGGAGCACACGCCAGGCCTCGCCGGTGCCGTCGGGGCCCACGCCTTCTTCGATCTCGATGCCCATCGCGCGCAGGGCCTCGGCCATCAGCAGCGTGTCGCGGGAGCGGAGGGGGCGGCGCAGCCAGCCGGGCTCCGAGGCGAGGGCGGCGAGGACGAGGGCGCGGTTGGTGACGGACTTGGACCCCGGCACGTGGACCGTCGCGTCGACGGCTCCGCTCGCGGTGGGGGCGGGCCAGAGGGCCGGGGTTTTGGGCATGCGTTCACTTTAGTCGGCCGTTGTCGTTCGGGTGCGGCGCCGTTGGGGCCGGTCGCGCCCCGCGGCAGAGCCGCATATCGATACAGCCCCGCGCCCCTTGAAAACAGGTTGGCTTCTACATCTCCAGCAGCCAACGGCCGCCGCCCATCAGCGCGCACAGCGACACGACATGGAACAGGAACAGCCACAACCCCGCCGGAACATGCGTCAGCCTCGACAACTGGTCCGCGTCCGAGTCGCCCGCGCCGCCTCGTCTGCGCTTCACCTGGAGCTCGAACGCCGGGCGTACGCCGCCCAGCAGCAGGAACCACACCACCGCGTACGCGAACGCCGCCTGGACCTGGGGGCCCGCCAGCCAGGAGACCAGGAGGAAGGTGCCGCCGGTCAGGACGACCGTGAGGGCGCCGTAGGCGTTGCGGATCATCACCAGCATCGCGACCAGGAGAGCCGTCGCCAGCCAGAGCAGGAGGGTGATGCGGCCCGCGCCGAGGAGGGCCGCGCCGCCGAGGCCCAGGAGCGGGGGAGCGGTGTAGCCGGCTGCGGCCGTGAGGATCATGCCAAGGCCATGGGGCTTGCCGCGGCTCACCGTGAGGCCGCTGGTGTCGGAGTGCAGTCTGATCCCGGTGAGCCGGCGGCCCGTCAGCAGGGCGACCAGGCCGTGCCCGCCCTCGTGGGCGATCGTGATCGCGTTGCGGGATATCCGCCACAGTTGGTGCGGGACGACGACCGTGAGAGCCGCGACCGCCGTCGCGATCACCACCCACAGATCGGGGTCGGGCTGGGTGCCGACGAGACGGCCCCACAGGTCGGGCAGCGCTAGGGCGGCGATGCTCTCCATGTTCGGCGGTGGCTCCCTATGGTCGTGTCGAGTCTGGCAGTGTGGCACGTATGTGCGGACGGTATGCAGCGAGTCGCAGGCCCGAGGATCTCGCAGGAGTCTTTGAGATCGAGAAGTGGGAGCCCGAGGAGACCCTCGAACCCGACTACAACGTGGCGCCGACCAAGGAGGTCTACGCCGTCCTCGACCGTCCGGTGAAAGACGCCGACGACCGGCGCCCGGTTCGGCAGCTGCGCAAGCTGAAATGGGGGCTCGTGCCCTCCTGGGCCAAGTCGCCCGAGGGCGGCGCCCGGATGATCAACGCACGCGCCGAGACGGTGCACGAGAAGCCGTCGTACCGCCGCGCCTTCACCTCGCGCCGCTGCATCCTGCCCGCCGACGGCTACTACGAGTGGGTCACCGCCAAGGAGGAGCGCGAGCTGGAGGTCGAGGGGAAGAAGAAGCGGCCGCGCAAGCAGCCCTACTTCGTGCTCCCGGCCGACGGCTCGGTGTTCGCGATGGCCGGCCTGTACGAGTTCTGGCGCGACCGGACCCTGCCCGACGACCATCCGCGGGCCTGGTGGGCGACCTGCTCGGTGATCACCACCGAGGCCGAGACCACCCCGCTCGCCGTCGCCCCCGCCGAGGGCCCCCACGCGCTCGCCGAGATCCACCCCCGGATGCCCCTGATGCTCACCCCGGACCGCTGGGACTCCTGGCTGGACCCGGCCCGCACCGACCCCGAGGACCTGCGGTCCCTGCTGGAGCCCCCGCCGGCCGGGCTGATGCGCGCCTACCCGGTGTCCACGGCGGTCAGCAACGTCCGCAACAACAGCCCGGAGCTGCTGAAGGAGCTGGAGGGCCCCGAGGAGGGCACACTCTTCTGACGTGAGCCCAGTGAGCCCAGTGAGCACAGTGACCACCGAACTCGTCCCCACCGACGCCGGCGACGCCCGTGTCACCTGGCACCCGGCGAAGCGGCCCCGGCTCGTCCTCGCCGTCAGCCACGGCGCGGGCGGCGGCATCGGGGCGCGCGACCTGCAGGCCCTCGCCGCGGTGCTTCCCGCGCACGGCGTCACCGTCGCCCTCGTCGAGCAGCCCTGGCGGGTGGCCGGCAAGAAGGTGGCGCCCGCGCCGAAGACCCTCGACACCGGCTGGCGCGGGATCTGGCCCGCCGTCGCGGCCCCCGGCCTCCCGGTGGTCTCCGGCGGGCGCAGCGCCGGTGCTCGCGTGGCCTGCCGTACGGCGGTCGAGCTCGGCGCCCACGCCGTCCTCGCGCTCAGCTTCCCGCTGCACCCGCCGGGCAAGCCGGAGAGGTCCCGCGCCGCGGAACTGCTGGGATCCGGTGTGCCCACCCTCGTCGTCCAGGGCGGCAACGACACGTTCGGGCGGCCCGAGGAATTCCCCGAGGGGACGTACGAGATCGTCGAGGTGCCGTACGCCGACCACGGCCTCGCCGTGCCGAAGAGGGCGGAGATCGGTCAGGAGGAGGCCGTGGGAATCGTCACGGACGCGGTGGTGAAGTGGACCGGGTCACTGGGGTAAAGGTCCGGGAATGTTGCGGGGAGGGTCGCTGTTGAGGCGGACAGAAGTGCTGAACACGCAGCACCGATGTCGTGGGAGAGGAAGTCCGCCGCATGGGTTCGACCATCTGCCCGAGCCGTTCCGGCCGCGCCGACCTGGACTGGACGGTGCTGCACACGGCCGCGACCGCTCCTTTTGGAGCGGCGGCGGGCACGGGTAGTCGTCTATCCTCCGATTCGAGTGGGACCGGATTCGGTCCCGTCCGAAATCTTGAGGAGGTGGGTCCGGTCACCGGTACCGACGCAGGGACCGACAACGGCCAGGCGGAGCTGCCCGAGGGCCAGGGCGTGGGCACGAGCGACGAGTCGTCCGCGGAGCGCAGCGCGCGCTTCGAGCGGGACGCACTCGACTACCTCGACCAGATGTACTCGGCGGCGCTGCGCATGACGCGCAACCCGGCGGACGCCGAGGACCTGGTGCAGGAGACCTACGCCAAGGCGTACGCGTCCTTCCACCAGTTCCGCGAGGGCACCAACCTCAAGGCCTGGCTGTACCGGATCCTCACCAACACCTTCATCAACTCGTACCGCAAGAAGCAGCGCGAGCCCCAGCGCAGCGCGGCCGAGGAGATCGAGGACTGGCAGCTCGCCCGAGCCGAGTCGCACATGTCGACCGGGCTGCGGTCCGCCGAGTCGCAGGCGCTGGACCACCTGCCCGACTCGGACGTGAAAGAGGCACTTCAGGCCATTCCCGAGGAGTTCCGCATCGCCGTGTACCTCGCGGACGTCGAGGGCTTTGCGTACAAGGAGATCGCGGACATCATGGGGACACCCATCGGTACGGTGATGTCCCGGCTGCACCGGGGCCGCCGTCAACTGCGCGGCATGCTCGAGGACTACGCCCGTGAGCGCGGGCTGGTCCCGGCCGGCGCCGGAGACTCGAACGAAGCGAAAGGCTCGGGCTCATGAGCTGCGGAGAGCCGCACGAGACGGACTGCAGTGAGGTACTCGATCATCTCTACGAGTTCCTCGACAGCGAGATGCCGGACGTCGATCGCGACAAGTTCAAGCAGCACTTCACGGAGTGCTCGCCGTGCCTCGAGAAGTACGGGCTCGAAGAGGCCGTCAAGAAGCTGGTCAAGCGGTGCTGCGGCCATGACGACGTACCGACCGACCTGCGCGCCAAGGTCCTCGGACGGCTCGACCTGATCCGTTCCGGACAGGCCGTGCCCGACCACGACGTGACGGCCGCCCCGGTCATCCCGGTCACTCCGCAGGAGTCCTGACCCGGTCCGCCGTCACCCGAATGTGCTAATCCGCGGGTGATACGCCCGCGGAGCCACCCCACGCCACCCTAGGCTCCGAAGCCCGGACCGCTGACGGAGCCCGGACGGGCATGGCTGGGGAGGCGTCATGGAGGGAGTGCCGGCGCGGGCGCGCGGTTATGTCGCCGGCGCCGTCCTCGCCGCCCTGCTCTGTCTGTCCCCGCTCACCACCGCCCCGGGCACGCCCTGGTGGGCCGTGGGACTGCTCGCGGCGCTGTACGCGGCGGGCGAGCAGATCGCCCGCCGCCGCTTCGCCGGGACCTTCTCCCCCGTCCTGCTCGCCGGGGCCTTCCTTCTGCCCCCGGCCGCCGCCGCGCTCGTACCGCTTCCCGGGGCCCTGTGCTCGTACGTCGAGAAGGGCCCCTTCCTGCTGCGCCGCATCTGGCGGGCGGCCCAGTCGGCCCTCGCCGTGTGGGCCGCGGCCCATGTGCATGCGGCGCTGGGCGGGCGCGCGGCCGTGGCCGGCTCCGACGTGCCGTACGCGCTGCTGCCGGCGGGCGCGGCCGTCCTCGTGCACTGCGCGGTCCTCGCCGCCCTCGACGGCGGGATGCTCGCCCTCGCCGAGGGGCTGCCGCCGCTCAAGGTCTGCCGGGGCCTGTTCCTGCGCTCCCTCGCACCCCTCGCCGTGCACGGACTCGCCGGGCTGATGATGGCCGTGCTCTGGCGCAGCCCCTACGGGCCGGTCGCCGCCCTGCTCGTGCTGTTCCCGATGGCCGTGTCCTGGTGGGTGTTCGCCCAGTACCACCGGGAGCGCGCCGCACACCGGGCGACGATCCGCGCGCTCGTCCAGGCCGTCGACATCAAGGACGGCTACACACGCGGCCACAGCGAACGCGTCGGACAGGCCTCGGTGATGATCGCGCGCGAACTGGCCATGGACGAACGCCGGGTGGAGGTCATCCGGTTCGCCGGGATCCTGCACGACGTCGGCAAGCTCGGCGTGCCCACCCGGCTGCTGCGCAAGGACGGGCCGCTGACCCCGGAGGAACGCCGCGTGATCGAACTGCATCCGGAGTACGGCCACGAGATCACCCGGGGGATCTCCTTCCTCGGCGAGGCCCGCTCGGCGATCCTGCACCACCACGAGCGGATCGACGGCAGCGGCTACCCCTACGGGCTGGTGGGCCGTCAGATCCCGGAACCCGCACGGGTGGTGGCCGTCGCCGACGCCTTCGACGCGATGACCTCCACCCGCAGCTACAGCCGGGCCCGGCCGGTGGCGGTCGCCCTGGCGGAACTGGAGCGCTGCGCCGGGACGCAGTTCGACCCCCGGATGGTCACCGCCCTGGTGCGGGTGATCGGCCGCGAGGGCTGGCATCCGAGGGTGACCGCGGACGAGCCCCGACCCGCCGTGCCCACACCCACGACGGCCCCGGAGCGCCCGGGAGTGCCCCGATGAGCCGCCGCCGCCCCGCGCACACCGCCCGCCCGGAGCGCCCCGGAGTGCCCCGATGAGCCGCCGCCGCCCCACGCACACCGCCCGCCCGGAACGCTCCGGAGTACCCCGATGAGCCGCCGCCGCCCCACGCACACCGCCCGCCCGGAACGCTCCGGAGTAGCCCGATGAGCCGACGACCGCCCGCGCACGCCGCCCGCCCGGAGCGCCCGGGAGTACCCCGATGAGCCGACGCCGCCCCGCGCACACCGCCCGCCCGGAACGCTCCGGAGTGCCCCGATGAGCCGCCGCCGCCCCGCGCACGCCGCCCGCCCGGAACGCTCCGGAGTACCCCGATGAGCCGACGCCGACCCACGCACTCCGACCGCCCGGGAGCGTTTCGATGACCCCGTCGGCCCCGTTGATCCGGCACCGACCCCTGCATATCGCGGCCGCTCTGCTCGCCGTCGGCTCCCTCCTCGTCACCTTCCGTACCGGCGTCGAGGAGGGGACCGTCGCGCTGGCCTTCGGGGCGCTGGTCGCCGTGGGGGAGCTGATGAGCGGGCCCGGGCTGCGGGAGGCCGCGCCCCTGGGGGCCGCCGGGGGACTGTCGTACGCCCTGCTCGGCGAGCACGCCGGACACCCCGGCCACCACGGGGTCGCCCAGGTGGTGACGGTGGTCGCCACCGCCTCCCTGCTCGGCAGCGTGCCCCATCTCGCCCGCGGGCACGGCCCCGTCCTCGACCACCTCGTCCGCCGGGTCCTGGCCGTCGGTTTCGCCGCCGTCTGCTTCCAGCCCCTCTACAACAACGGCGCGTTCGACCGCTGGCGCGGCCCCCTCTACGCCCTCGTCCTGCTCGCCCTGCTCGTCCTGACCGTGCTGTGCGACGCCGTGATCGCCGCCGCCCTCGCCCACTCCCGCACCGGCTGGCCCTTCCCCCCGCTGCTCCGCGACGAACTGCGCGCGGTGCCCGGGATCGGCTCGGCGGTGTGCGCGACCGGCGCGGTGATGGCGCTCGCGGTCGCCGTCGTCGGCCTGTGGGCGCTGCCCGTGTTCTCGGTGCCGCTGCTGCTCACCCAGGTGTCCCTGCGCCGGTACGTTGCCGTCCGCGCCACCAACCGGCAGACCATCGTCTCCCTCGCCCGCGCCACCGAGATCGCCGGCTACACCCCGGCCGGGCACGCCCGCCGGGTCGCCGCCCTCAGCCAGGCCGTGGGCCGGGACCTGGGGCTGCCGGAGGCGGAACTGACGGTCCTGGAGTACGCGGCCCTCATGCACGACATCGGCCAGCTCAGCCTGGTCGACCCCGTCCCGGCGGGCGCCACCGCCGGCCTCCCCGCGGCCGAGCAGCGCCGGATCGCCCTGCTCGGCGGGGCCGTCGTCCGCCAGACGGGAGCGAGCGACCAGGTCGCGGCGGTCGTCGAGCGGCAGGCCGACCCCTACCCCGAGCAGCCGCCGGCCGCCCGCATAGTCCGGGTGGTCAACGCCTACGAGGAGAAGGTGCAGGGAACCGGCCCCGGCGGCCCCCTCACCGCCCTGGAGGAGCTGCGCCTCGGCACCGGCGGGGAGTACGCCCCGGAGGTCGTCGAGGCGCTGGCCAGGGTGCTCTCACGGGACTGTCTGACCCTGCCCAAGGGTGGGTAACCCATGGGTAATGAGCGCCCTCCCAGCCGTACGTGGTTGGATGCGAGGGAGAGAGTGTCCGGGGGCACTGGCCAGCCCACTGAACGGAACTGGCAGGCGGGAATCGTGAGGATCTTCGGCAAGGGACGGCACCGGCCCTCCGCCTCCTGGCGGCAGGCCACGGACCGCGCGTTCACGCTCATCGGCGACGGACGCTACGAGGACGCGGGCGCACTGCTGACACGTGCCGCCGATCTGGAGCCCTGGCTGTCGGAGTCCTGGTTCAACCTCGCCCTGCTGCACAAGTTCCGGCACGACTGGGAGCAGGCCCGCACCGCGGGGCTCCGCGCGGTCGCCCTGCTCGACCGGGAGACCGGCGCGCCCGACTGGTGGAACGTCGGCATCGCCGCCACCGCCCTGCAGGACTGGCCGCTGGCCCGCCGCGCCTGGCAGGCCTACGGGCTGCATGTGCCCGGCAGCGGCATCGGCTCCGGCGAGCCCGTCGGGATGGAACTGGGCAGCGCCGCCGTACGGCTGTCCCCCGAGGGGGAGGCCGAGGTGGTGTGGGGGCGGCGGCTCGACCCCGCCCGGATGGAGGTGCTGTCGATCCCGCTGCCGTCGTCCGGGCGGCGCTGGGGCGAGGTCGTGCTGCACGACGGCGTGCCGCACGGCGAGCGGACCACGGCGGCCGGGCACTCCTACCCCGTCTTCGACGAGATCGAGCTGTGGGCGCCGTCCCCCGTGCCGACCTGGGTGGTCCTGCTGGAGGCGGCGACGGAGGCCGACCGGGACGCGCTGGAGCAGCTGGCCGCCGATGCCGGGTTCGCGGCGGAGGACTGGTCGTCGTCGGTGCGGCTGCTGTGCCGGATGTGCTCGGAGTCGCGGATGCCGTCGGACGAGGGCGACGGGGAGCATCTCGATCCCCACGACCACAGTGAGCCGGGGCATCCGGGGCCGCTGGGGCATCGGACGGACGGGCAGTTGTGGGTGCCGGAGCGGGAGTGCGGGGTGGCTGCGCCGGCTGGGCTGGTGAGGGGGTTGTTGGACGGGTGGGTTGCCGACAGCCCGGATTCCAGGGATTGGCGGGATCTGGAAGAGGTGTGCTGAGGTCGTAGTTCCGCTGGGGGCCCGGTGGGGCTGGTCGCGCCCCGCGGCGGAGCCGCATGTCGAAACCGCCCCGCGCCCCTGGAGGGGCGCCCCACGTACCCTGTATCGAGCATTACCCCCCCCTTGTTTTTCTAGGAAGGCATACGTCGGTCATGGCGCAGCAGGACACCGATCAGCAGCACGCGGGCGTGCTCCCCGTGGACGACGAGGGCTTCGTCATCGATATCGAGGGGGCGGAGGAGCGGGAGCAGGCCTACCGTGAGCGCGGGACCTCGCGGCCCATCACGGTCGTCGGGAACCCGGTGCTGCACAAGGAGTGCAAGGACGTCACCGTGTTCGACGACGAGCTGCTGAAGCTGGTCGACGACATGTTCGCCTCGCAGCGCACCGCCGAGGGCGTGGGCCTGGCCGCCAACCAGATCGGCGTGGACCTGAAGGTCTTCGTCTACGACTGCCCCGACGACGAGGGCGCCCGGCACGTCGGGGTCGTCTGCAACCCCAAGCTGGTCGAACTGCCCGCCGAGGAGCGCCGGCTGGACGACAGCAACGAGGGCTGCCTGTCCGTGCCCACCGCGTACGCGCCGCTCGCCCGGCCCGACTACGCCGAGGTGACCGGGCAGGACGAGAAGGGCAATCCGATCAAGGTGCGCGGCACCGGGTACTTCGCCCGGTGTTTGCAGCACGAGACCGATCATCTGTACGGGTACCTCTACATCGACCGGCTGTCCAAGCGCGAACGCAAGGACGCCCTGCGGCAGATGGCCGAGAACGAACCCCGCTATCCCGTGGTCGCCAACGACTGAACCACACCACCTTGTGAACGACGCCTGGCCCGGAACCTCCCGGCCAGGCGTCGTTCGTATGTCCGACGCACGTTCGATTGCTTATGCGCATCCGCTGATCCATTACCAGTCACCGTGGGGTGGAATCTCAGCGTGTTGAGGTAGTGAATGGAGCAAATCCGTTCCCAGAACGGTCAGTTGTAGTGCTGAATGGGAAGTGCGGGGATACGCAACGGCGCACGCCCGGCACAGCGGGAGGGGTGTGTGCCCACTGGCGGCTGAGAGGGGTTGTTCGTGCCAGCTTTCCCATACAGCACCACATACAGCACCACGGCGACGGTGGCCGCACCAACGGTTCCGCCCTCGCTCTCTCTTCCGGTCATCGAGTCTTCCTTTCCCCGGCATCTGCATCCGTATTGGCCCCGGTTGCAGGAGAAGACCCGCTCCTGGCTGCTGGAAAAAGGCCTCATGCCGGCGGACAAGGTCGCAGAATATGCCGACGGACTGTGCTACACGGATCTGATGGCGGGCTACTACCTCGGCGCCTCCGAGGAGGTTCTCCAGGCCATAGCCGACTACAGCGCATGGTTCTTCGTCTGGGACGACCGGCACGACCGCGACGCCGTCCACGGCCGCGCCGCGCAATGGCGTCGGCTCAGGTTCCGGTTGCACGCGGCCCTGGACGCCCCGGTGGCCCACCTGCGCCATCCCGACCCGCTGGTGGCCGGGCTCGCGGACAGCGCGGGCCGGCTGTTCGCGTTCCTCCCCGGCACCTGGAACGCGCGGTTCAGGCGCCACTTCCATACGGTGATCGACGCGTACGACCGGGAATTCCGCAATCGCCTCCAAGGGCGGATTCCCCCGGTCGAGGAATATCTCGCACTGCGTCGGCTCACCTTCGCGCACTGGATCTGGACCGACCTCCTGGAACTGAGCGCGGGCTGCGAACTCCCGGACACCGTGAGGAAACATCCCTCGTTTCGCCGGGCGGCCCTGCTGAGTCAGGAATTCGCCGCCTTGTACAACGACCTCTGCTCGCTCCCGAAAGAAATCGCGGGCGACGAGGTGCACAATCTCGGAATCAGTCTCATCACCCATGAGGGACTGACTCTCGAAGATGCGGTGGACGAAGTGAGGCGGCGCGTCGAGGAATGCATATCCGGATTCATCGACGTCGAGCGGGATGTCTTACGGCTGGCCGACCGGCTCGCCGACGGGACGGTCCGCGGAAAAGAACTCGGCGCCGCCGTACGGGCCTGCCTCGCGAATATGCGGAACTGGTTCAGTTCCGTCTACTGGTTCCACCACGAGTCCGGCCGGTACACGGTCGACAGCTGGGACGACCGGACCACGCCCCCGTACGTCAACAACGAAGCGGCAGGTGAGAAATGACCGTCGAATCGGTGCAGCCCGAGTCCTCCGGGACCACGGCACCGCAGGAGCCGCCCCTGGCCGGTGGCGGGGTCCCGCTCCTCGGCCACGGCTGGAAGCTGGCCCGCGGCCCGCTGGCCTTCCTCGAACAGCTCCGCGACCACGGTGACGTCGTCCGCCTCAGGCTCGGCCCCAAGACGCTGTACGCCGTCACCGCGCCCGAACTCACCGGGCAACTCGCCCTCAGCCCCGACTACATCATCTCCGGACCCCTGTGGGAGTCCCTGGAGGACCTGCTCGGCAAGGAGGGCGTGGCCACCGCCAACGGCCCGCTCCACCGCCGCCAGCGACGCACCATCCAGCCCGCGTTCCGGCTCGACGCCATCCCGGCCTACGGGCCGATCATGGAGGAGGAGGCGCACGCGCTCGTCGAGCGCTGGAGCCGAGGCGAGGTCCTCGACGCCACCGCCGAGGGCTTCCGGGTGTCCGTGCGCATCTCCGCCCGCTGTCTGATGCGCGGCACCTACATGGACAGCCGGTCCGAGCGCATCACCTCGGCGCTCGCCACCCTGTTCGCCGGTATGTACCAACGCATGGTGCTCCCCCTCGGCCCCCTTTATCGGGTACCGATTCCGGCCAACCGCGAATTCAACCGGGCACTGGCCGATCTCCACCGGCTCGTCGACGAGATCATCGCCGAGCGCCGGGCCTCCGGCCAAAAGCCCGACGATTTGCTGACGGCTTTGCTGGAGGCGACGGACGAGAATGGCGACCCGATCGGGGAACAGGAGATCCACGACCAGGTCGTCGCGATACTGACCCCGGGCAGCGAAACCGCCGGTTCCGTGGTCATGTCGCTGCTCCACGTCCTCACGGAGCATCCGGATCAAGTGGACAAGATCCGCGCCGAGGTGAAAAACGTTGTCGGTGACCGGCCGGTCGCATTCGGCGACGTCCGAAAGCTCCGACACACGGCCAATGTCGTCCTTGAGACCATGCGGCTGTATCCCGCCGTATGGATATTGACCCGGCGCGCGGTGACCGACACCGAGCTCGGCGGATACCGCATTCCCGCCGGTGCGGACATCGTGTACAGCCCGTACGCGGTCCAGCGCGATCCGCGTTCGTTCGAGCGGAACGAGGAGTTCGATCCCGACCGCTGGCTGCCCGGCCACTCGGCGGAGGTGCCGAAGTACGCCATGTCGCCGTTCGGGGTCGGCAACCGCAAGTGCCCGAGCGACCACTTCTCGATGGCCGAACTCACCCTGATCGCCGCGGTGGTGGCGCGCGCGTTCCGCTTCGAGCCCGCGCCCGGCTCCGACAACCGCACCCACATAGGCATCACGCTCCGGCCGCGCCGACTGCGGCTGAGGGCGCTGCCGGGGTGAGAGCGAGCGGGGGCCGACCGGGGGCCGCGGGCGGTCAGGCGACCGCCCGCGGCCCCCGGAAGGTCCGCCGATAGGCGTTCGGGGTGGTCCCCAGCGACCGTATGAACTGATGGCGCAGGGCGGCCGCCGTACCGAAACCGGTACGCCAGGCGATCGCGTCCATCGTCTCGTCCGTGGCCTCCAGCAGGTGCTGTGCGAGCAGCACCCGCTGCCGCAGCAGCCAGCGGTAGGGGGTGGTGCCCGTCTCCTGCTGGAAGCGGCGGGCGAAGGTGCGCGGCGCCATATGGGCGCGGGCCGCGAGCTGCTCGACCGTGACCTCCTGGTCGAGGTGCGCCTCCATCCAGACCAGCACCTCCCCGACCGTGTCGCACGAGGAGCGGGGCAGCGGCCGCTCGATGTACTGCGCCTGGCCGCCGTCCCGGTGCGGCGGGACGACCATCCGCCGGGCGATCCCGTTCGCGACCTCGGGTCCCTGCTCCTTGCGGACGATGTGCAGACAGGCGTCGATCCCGGCGGCCGTGCCGGCGGAGGTGATCACCGGGTCCTCGTCGACGTAGAGCACGTCCGGTTCGACGACCGTCCTCGGGAAGCGGCGGGCCAGGACCTCCGCGTGCCGCCAGTGCGCGGCGCAGCGCCGCCCGTCGAGCAGCCCCGCCGCGCCCAGCACGAACACCCCGGAGCAGACGCTGAGCACCCGCGTCCCGCGGTCCACGGCCCGGCGCAGGGCGGCGAGCAGCGCGGGCGGATAGTCCCGGTCGACGGCCGAGTCCGCCGCCGGTACGGCGATCAGATCGGCCTCCTCCAGCCGGTCGAGGTCGTACGGCGTGGAGACGGTGAGCCCGCCGACATGGGTGCCCAGCGAGGGGCCCTCCGCCGAGACCACGGCGAAGTCGTACACCGGCAACCCCTCGTCACTGCGGTCGAGGCCGAACACCTCGCAGACGACACCGAGCTCGAAGGGATGCACACCGTCGAGCAGGACCGCGGCCACGTTCTTCAGCATGCTGCCAGTGTGCACCCGCGGTGGCAGTAATTTGAAGGTGTACGGCAGTCCTGCCACTCCCGGTCAGGAGTGTCCGGCGCGACAGTGGTGTGCATGAACACGAACCAGATCGAAGGCCTCGTCGGAATGCTCCTGGTCCTGGGGATCCTCGTCCTCCTGGTCCTCCCGTCCGTGCTCGGCGTCGTGCGCGACCGGCGCGCCGACCGGCAGATCAGGGAGGCCCAGGAGGCCCGGGGCGAGCGGGAGGGTCAGAAGTCCTCGTCCAGGTCGACCGTGCCCTCCACCGCGACCTGGTACGCCGACGGGCGCCGCTCGAAGAAGTTGGTCAGCTCCTGAACGCCCTGGAGCTCCATGAAGGAGAACGGGTTCTCCGAGCCGTACACCGGGGCGAAGCCCAGCCGGGTGAGGCGCTGGTCGGCGACGCACTCCAGGTACTGCCGCATCGAGTCGGTGTTCATGCCCGGCAGTCCGTCGCCGCACAGGTCCCGCGCGAACTGCAGCTCCGCCTCGACGGCCTCCCGGAGCATGTTCGTGACCTCCTGCTGAAGCCGCTCGTCGAACAGCTCCGGCTCCTCCTTGCGGACCGTGTCGACCACGTCGAACGCGAAGCTCATGTGCATGGTCTCGTCCCGGAACACCCAGTTGGTGCCGGTGGCGAGACCGTGCAGCAGACCCCGGCTGCGGAACCAGTAGACGTACGCGAAGGCGCCGTAGAAGAACAGGCCCTCGATGCACGCGGCGAAGCAGATCAGGTTGAGCAGGAAGCGGCGGCGGTCGGCCTGCGACTCCAGACGGTCGATCTTCTCGACCTCGTTGATCCACTTGAAGCAGAACTCGGCCTTCTCGCGGATCGACGGGATGCTCTCGACCGCCGCGAAGGCGGCCGTCCGGTCGTCCGGGTCGGGCAGATAGGTGTCCAGCAGCGTCAGATAGAACTGGACGTGGACGGCCTCCTCGAAGAGCTGCCTGCTCAGATACAGGCGCGCCTCCGGGGAGTTGATGTGCTTGTACAGCGTCAGCACCAGGTTGTTCGCCACGATCGAGTCGCCCGTCGCGAAGAAGGCGACCAGCCGGCCGATCAGATGCTGCTCCATCGGGGACAGCTTGGCGAGGTCGGCGACGTCCGAGTGGAGGTCGACCTCCTCCACGGTCCAGGTGTTCTTGATGGCGTCCCGGTAGCGCTCGTAGAAGTCCGGGTAGCGCATGGGGCGCAGAGTCAGCTCGAAGCCGGGGTCGAGCAGGTTCTTGATGCTGGGCATTACTGGCAGGCCTCGCAGGACTCGGGGTTCTCAAGGGAGCAGGCGACGGCGTCGGGGTCGGCGGCCTGCTGCACGGGGATGGTGGTCGGGGTCTGCGCCTGGGCGGCGCGGGCGATGCGGGTCGCCGGGCGCGAGCGCAGGTAGTACGTCGTCTTCAGGCCCGACTTCCAGGCGTACGCGTACATCGAGGAGAGCTTGCCGATGGTCGGCGTCTCCAGGAACAGGTTCAGGGACTGGGACTGGTCCAGGTACGGGGTGCGGGCCGCGGCCATGTCGATCAGGCCGCGCTGCGGGATCTCCCACGCCGTCCGGTACAGGGCCCGTACGTCCGCCGGGATCCACGCGAAGTCCTGCACCGAGCCGTTGGACTCGCGCAGCGCCTCCCGGGTGCGCGCGTCCCACACGCCCAGCTCCTTGAGGTCCTGCACCAGGTACGAGTTGACCTGGAGGAACTCACCGGACAGCGTCTCGCGCTTGAACAGGTTGGACACCTGCGGCTCGATGCACTCGTACACACCGGCGATGGAGGCGATGGTGGCGGTCGGCGCGATGGCGAGCAGCAGGCTGTTGCGCAGGCCCGTCGTCGCGATCCGCTCGCGCAGCGCCGCCCAGCGCTCCGGCCAGGTGAACTCCACGCCGTAGTGGTCCGGGTGCAGCACACCCCGCGCGGTACGGGTCTTCTCCCAGGCCGGCAGCGGGCCGCTGCGCTCGGCGAGGTCGGCGGAGGCCTCGTACGCGGCGAGCATGATCCGCTCGGCGATCCGCGTCGACAGCGCACGCGCCTCGGCGGAGTCGAAGGTCAGCCGCAGCTTGAAGAAGACGTCCTGCAGACCCATCGCGCCCAGGCCCACCGGACGCCACTCGGCGTTGGACCGGCCCGCCTGCTCGGTCGGGTAGAAGTTGATGTCGACGACCCGGTCGAGGAAGGTGACGGCGGTGCGGACGGTGGCGTCCAGCCGCTCCCAGTCGAGGTCGCCGGCCGTCGTGTCGACGAACGCGCCGAGGTTCACCGACCCCAGGTTGCAGACCGCCGTCTCCCCGTCGTTCGTGACCTCCAGGATCTCCGTGCAGAGGTTGGAGGAGTGGACGACATGGCCCGGGAGCGCGGTCTGGTTGGCGGTGCGGTTGGCCGCGTCCTTGAAGGTCATCCAGCCGTTGCCGGTCTGCGCGAGGGTCCGCATCATCCGGCCGTACAGATCACGGGCCGGGATGGTCTTCTTCGCGAGCCCGGCCGCCTCCGCCTTGCGGTACGCGACGTCGAACTCCTCGCCCCACAGATCGACCAGCTCGGGCACGTCGGAGGGGGAGAACAGGCTCCACTGCCCGTCGGCGTTCACCCGGCGCATGAACTCGTCCGGGATCCAGTGCGCCAGGTTCAGGTTGTGCGTACGGCGGGCGTCCTCACCGGTGTTGTCGCGCAGCTCCAGGAACTCCTCGATGTCGGAGTGCCAGGTCTCCAGGTAGACCGCGGCCGCGCCCTTGCGTCGCCCGCCCTGGTTCACGGCGGCCACGGAGGCGTCCAGGGTCTTCAGGAACGGCACGATGCCGTTGGAGTGCCCGTTGGTGCCGCGGATGAGGGACCCGCGGGAACGGATCCTGCTGTACGACAGCCCGATGCCGCCGGCGTGCTTCGACAGCCGGGCGACCTGGTGGTAGCGGTCGTAGATCGAGTCCAGCTCGTCCAGCGGGGAGTCGAGGAGGTAGCACGACGACATCTGGGGGTGCCGGGTGCCGGAGTTGAAGAGGGTGGGGGAGGACGGCAGGTAGTCGAGCCGGCTCATGAGCCCGTAGAGCGCGGCGACCTCGTCCACGGAGCGGGCCGTGTCGTCCTCGGCGAGACCGCTCGCGACCCGCAGCAGGAAGTGCTGGGGCGTCTCCACGACCTTGCGGGTGTGCGGGTGCCGCAGGAGGTAACGGCTGTGGAGGGTACGGAGTCCGAAGTAGCCGAAGCGGTCGTCGGCGCCGGTGTCGACCAGCGCGTCCAGGCGGGCCGCGTGCAGCCGTACGAACTCGGCGGTGCGGTCGGCGACGAGCCCCTCGCGGTGGCCGACGGCCACGGACCCGGTGAAGGACGTGACCCCCTGGGAGGCGGCCTCCGCGGCGATGGAGACCGTCAGCAGCCGGGCGGCCAGCTTCGAGTAGGCGGGGTCCTCGGAGATCAGGCCGGCGGCCGCCTCCGTGGCCAGCTCGCGCAGCTCTGCGGTGACCTCGTCGAAGGCCCCCCGCGCCGACCGGCCGCGCAGCGCGGCGGCGGCGACCCGCCCGGGGTCGGCGTCGGGGAGGTCGGCGGTCAGCTCGGTCAGGGTCCGCAGCAGCGCGGCACCGGGACCGTCGAAGTCCGGCTGGATCGCTGAGGCCGGATCGGCTGGCGCGATGGTCACGTGGGGCTCTCCCTCGCTCGGCAGGGGGCCTTGCGGAGGGCAGCGGGCAGCACGCGAGCGCGCACGGCGTCGCGTCCACCGGCCCACTCCACGAGGCCCGGACGTCAGGGCACCCGGACCGGGACGGCCGGGCGCGCTGTCGGCAGGTCCTCGGACTGACGCTCGTGCACAGACATGCACAAGTACACCGTTGCGGGACAGTTCCGGATTCGCACCGGATTCCCCTGCGGCGACAACGAGCATGAGCATACATCTTGTGCTCACCTGTCACGCCACCCCCAGATGTTGTGTCGGGGTGGTGTCAGAGTGTCAACTCGTAGGTGAGGAGAGTGACGTCGTCCAGGTGCGGCACGGGATTCCAGTCCCGCTCGGGTGTACGGACGAAACCGAGCCGTTCGTAGATCCGGTGCGCGGTGTGCATGCTGCGCTGGCTCGACAGGACGACGGCCGTGCAACCCTCCGTGGCCCGCGCCCGGTCGAGACAGGCCCGCACGAGGGCCTCCCCGGCACCCCGGCCCCGCGCCTCGTGCGCGACGGCGAGCGCGCGGATCTCGGCCTCGCCGGGCCGCGCGATGTCGGCGACGGGGCCCGGCCCGGCGACGAAGGTGACCCCACCGAGGAGCCGTTCCCCCTCCACGGCCACGAGCACCTCCGCGGCGGCGGCCCGCGCGGCGACGTCCTTCAGCACCGGCAGATACGCGTCCCCCTCGCCGTAGTCGAGGAGGCCGTCCTGGAGGTAGGCCCGCGCGGTGATCTCACCCAGCGCCTCGTACTCACCGGGCTCCGCCCGCCGTATCACGATGTCCATGGCCCCGAGTCTGCCGGACCGCCACCTCCGGAAACCTCCCGTTTTCCCGGCGGGGACGCCCGGGTTGCGGGGTGGGGCGGGAGTGATTCCATGGAAGGAGGTGCCGGTGTCCCGCGGGTCCTCTCGTTCCGAGAACACGACAGGAACGCGCAAGGAGAAGGCACCATGACGAGGGTCGTCCGGCACCCGCCCGGCAAGGAGCGACCGCGTGACGCGCCGATGGCGACACTGGACCTGCGACGTGCGGGCAACCGGGTCGGACACGGCCTCGTGGGCCGCTGGCACACCCTGACGATCCGTCTGGAGGCCCGGCGCGGCGCCACCCGCCCCAAGAAGTGGCACCGATGGGTCTCCTACGCCAACATCACCAGAGCGATCTGGCTGGTCGCCGCGCTGACCATGCTCGCCTGGATCGTCGAGGGCCTGGTCATCCTCATCACCCACCAGACGAACTCCTTCGAGAACTGGCGGCAGCACAACGCGGGCTTCGAGACCGTCTTCAAGTTCGTCGGTCCGATCCTCGCCGCCTCCATCGCCGCCGCGCTCTTCCTGTTCTGGTGGTACCGCTGGACCAAACGGCGTTATCTCGCCAAGGCGCTGCGCGACCCCCGCAAACTGGTGCCCACCGCCGGCCCCGACACCTCCGAGATCGTGGGCCGGGACGAGATCGCCCAGGTCATCGCCGAGCGGCTGCGGGAGCGCGACACCCGACGGCCCTATCTGCTGGTCGGCGGCGTCGGCGCCGGCAAGACCGCCGTCCTCGTACGGCTCACCGAACTCCTGGCCCACCAGAACGCCGTACCGGTGCCGATCCGGCTGCGGGACGCGGCCGACGGAGCCGATCTGAACTTCGAACGCCTGGCCAGGCGGCGGTTCTCCGACGAGGCGCCCAAGGGCATCCTGGCGCGGACCAAGACCGACCGGGTCTGGCAGCAGCTCCTCGCCGACGACAAGCCGGTCGTCCTCGCCGACGGTCTGGAGGAGGCCCTTCTCGACGACGGCCGTCAGCAGAGCCGGGACAACGTCATCCGCCGGGCCATCGAACGCGCCCACGAGGAGAAGCTGCCCCTGGTCATCGCCTCCCGGCCGCACAGCCCGCTGGAGAACACCTCCGCAGCGATCGTCGAACTGGAGCCGCTCGGCGAGGAGGCGGCCGTGCGCTTCGTCGAGGCGGGCGTGCCCGAGACCGACGAGCGCCTGCTGGACCGGATCGTGGAGACGGCGGAGGTGACCGAGTCACCGATCTACCTCCAGATCGCCCGCGAACTCCACCGGCGGGGAGCGCTGGACCCCGACGGCCAGGACCGCGCCCCCCACCATCTGAACACCCGCGGCGGCGACCGGGCCGGCCTGCGGCTGTGGCTGCTGGAGAGCTGGGCCGAGGCGCTGTGCGAGGGGAAGCTGCGCGAGGACGTCGCGCTGGCCCCGCAGGAGCGCCGCGACACCCTCGAGGTGGTCTCGGCCCTGGCCTGTGTCGGACTGCTCCAGGACGAACTGGAGGTCGGCTTCGCGGAACTCCTCGACCCGGAGGTCCTCCACCCCCGTCCGGCCCGACGCGCCCGGGCCCGCGCGGAACACCTGTGGGTCGGCCGGGGGTTCGACCACTACGGCAAGCACGGCAACGTCCTCTCCGACTGGCACCGGCAGCGCATCTGGGACGCGCTGTGCGAGCGGCTCGGCGAGGAGGAACGCCGACGGCTGCGCGAGGGCACCATGGACCAGTGCCACGCCGGTCTCGCCCGTCTCGCGGCCCAGGCGGGCAGGCTCAAGCTGGTGGAGGGCTCCGAACGCAAGGTCCGCTTCCCGCACAGCATCCTCCAGGCCTACCTCGGCCACCGCCTGCTGGAACAGCTGGGCGAGCGGGGCGCCGGTGAACTGGTCGAAGAGGCGCTGCAGCCGCCCGGCCCCAGCCGGGAACTGCTCATCGCCCTGGTGCTGCTGTCCCGTGTGCGGGAGGCGGGGCCGCCGGCCCCGGGCAGCGGGATCCGGGCCGGCGTGCGCAGGGGCATCGCCGAGCGGGTCCGGCAGTCGCCCGTCGGGGGCCGTCCGCCGGCCCAACGGCTGTGCGACGCCGCGAGCCGACGCACGGACGATCCGAAGGCCCTCGACCTGTACGCCGCGGCCCTGGAGATCGAGAGCGCCGAGGCCGATCCCCGACGGCTGGGCGCCATCGCGGCCGCGGTGCGCGAGCGCTGGCCCGCCATCAAGGGGGACCGGCGCACCCTGAGGGACGCCAAGCGCAGGGTGCTCAAGCAATTCGGCGCCGCGCTGCGCAAGGTGTCCGACCGGGTTGACACCACCCCGCTGTACTGGGAGCTCTTCCGGCTCGGTGTCGAGGAGCCCTCCTACTCGATCCGCCTGGCCGTCGCCCAGGAGGTCGGCGCCGGCGGGAACGCCGCGTTCGCCGTGATCCGCGAGCGGGTCGGTCTGAACAGCGACCCCGTGCGGGAGTACGCGGACCGGCTCGAGAAGCTGAAGGCCCGGAAGCGGCGGGAGTACGAGACCTGGGCCGCGGACATGGGGCGGGCGAGGTCGGCCCCCTCGCGCTCGGGCGCCGGATCGACCGAGCGCGTCCGTCGGCTGCAGCGGGAGCGGAAGGAGCTGAACCGGCGTTACCGCGAGCAACGGGTCGCCCTCTTCCGGGAGTTCGTGATGCGGGCCTGGACGGTCCCGATGCTCCTCGGCTCCGTCGACGAGGCGCACCGGGACGAGGGGCGTGAACGCCTCGCCAAGTGGCTGCGTCACCTCGACCCGAACTTCACCGGCGGCGCCCCCGATCTGCCGCTCGCCCTGGAGGCCGCACTGGCCCAGGGCTTCAAGTACGCGGCCAACAGGCGGCACCGGTATCCGGAGACCTGCCCCGGAGGGCGCGCCGATCTGATCCGGCAGGCGGAGACCGTACTGCAGCAGTCCCGGTGCTGGTACGCGCAGCTCAGCCTGCTGCACGCACTGTGCCTGTGGGAGCTGGAGGACGGCGCCGACGGCCGGGGCGGCGCCACCGCCGTACAGACCGTGCAGCGCTGGCTGTCGATGGCCGGGACGGTGAACGCGGCGCCGGGCCGCACCGACGCGTCCGGCGCGACGCCCCGGCGGTGTCTGCATCCGTTCGTCGCCGAAGCCGGCGACCTGGTGGCCCTGGCCCTGGAGACCGGGCAGCCCGAGCGGTTCCTGTGGATCGACGAGAAGGGCGTCGCCGACAACATCGGGGCCCGCACCGACACCTGCGGGGGCCACCGCAGACACAGCCTGTGGATTCCGCCGTCGGTCGGCTGGAGCACTCTCGACCCACGCGCCCAGCGGCTCGTCGCCGACGTCCTCGTCATGCTGAACCTCATCGACCGCGACGGGCACCCGGACGAGGTCGAGGAACGCCTGGCCCGGGCGGAGCAGCCCGGTGTGCCGCTGCCGCCGTGCATCCGTACGAACCGGGAGCCGCTGCGGCCCGGGCTGCGGATCGGGACGTCCGCCCCGCCGGAACCGGGGACGACCTGTCTGCCCGACTGCACGTTCCAGCTCTGCCCCTACCCGCCGCGCGGCTGGCTGCCCCGCGGCGAGATCCGTGAGCCGTTCTGCCGGCAGCAGCAGGCGCTGCTGCCGGGGCGGGTGCGGCGCTGGCTGCCGCGGGGGCTGCGCCGGAAGACGCCGCACTGGGTGGGGATGCGGGTGCGGGAGCTGGATCGGTTCTGGGCTGCGATGGCTCGGCGGACCCGGGAGTAGGCCGACAGCGGGCCGCCGAGGGTGGAATTTCTCGGTGGCCCGCTGCGGGTGGTGGGGGGCTGGTCGCGCCCGCGCGGCGGAGCCGCACAGTGAGACGGCCCCGCGCCCCTTGGGTGGTTTCAGTGAGCGGAACCCGCAGTCGCCGGCGGCAGTTCCACCTGCACTCCCGGGTCGCCCGCGTCCGCCGTGTAGTCCTCCGGCCTGGTCTCGTCGATGCCCTCGGGGGCCTTCGCGGCCTTCAGGACGAGCGTCAGGACCACCGTCACCACCACGTTCAGGACGAACGCCGTGAGGCCGATGTAGCCGATCTCGCCGATGCCGGGGATCTCCTTGGCCGAGCCGCCGAAGTGCTTCTGGGTGGGGGAGGCGACCCCGTACGCGGCGACCGTGCCGTAGAGCATGCCGACCGCCCAGCCGGTGAGCAGGGCCCAGCGGTGGAACCAGCGGGTGAACAGGCCGCCGACCAGGGCCGGGAAGGTCTGCAGGATCCAGATGCCGCCCAGCAGCTGGAAGTTGATGGCGACCGTCTTGTCCATGGTGAGGACGAAGACCAGGGCGCCGACCTTCACCAGGAGCGAGACCAGCTTGGAGACCTTGGTCTCCTGGGCGGGTGTCGCGTCCGGGTTGATGAAGTCCTTGTAGATGTTGCGGGTGAACAGGTTCGCGGCCGCGATCGACATGATGGCCGCCGGGACGAGCGCGCCGATGCCGATCGCCGCGAACGCCACCCCCGCGAACCACGCCGGGAACATGTCCTCGAACAGCTGCGGGATCGCGAGCTGGCCGTTGGTGACCTTGACGCCGGCCGCGATCGCCATGAAGCCCAGCAGGGCCAGCAGACCGAGCATCAGGGAGTACAGCGGCAGGATCGTGGTGTTGCGGCGGATCACGTCACGGCTCTTGGAGGACAGGGTCGCGGTGATCGAGTGCGGGTACATGAAGAGGGCGAGGGCGGAGCCGAGGGCGAGCGTGGCGTAGGTCCACTGGCCCGGTTCCGCCGGGGCCAGGGCGCCGCGCGGCTTGCCCGTCGCCGGGTTGGTCTGGCTGAACGCCTCGCCGGCCTTGGCGAAGATGTCGTCGAAGCCGCCCAGCTTGATCGGGATGTAGATGATCGCCACCGTGATGACGATGTAGATCAGCGTGTCCTTCACGAACGCGATCAGCGCGGGGGCGCGCAGACCCGAGGAGTAGGTGTACGCCGCGAGCACGCCGAAGGCGATCAGCAGGGGCAGGTCCTTCACGAACCAGTTGGTGTTCTCGCCGCCGCCGACGCCCATCACGTCGAGCACCGCCTGGATGCCGACGAGCTGGAGCGCGATGTACGGCATCGTCGCCAGGATGCCGGTCAGCGCCACCGCGAGCGAGAGGCCCTTGGAGCCCCACCGGCCGCGCACGAAGTCCGAGGTCGTCACGTATCCGTGCTTGTGGGAGACCGACCACAGGCGCGGCAGGAACGTGAAGATCAGGGGGTAGACCAGGATCGTGTAGGGGACGGCGAAGAAGCCGGCCGCACCCGCCGCGTAGATCGCCGCCGGGACGGCGACGAAGGTGTACGCCGTGTACAGGTCGCCGCCGAGCAGGAACCAGGTGATCCAGGTGCCGAACGACCGGCCGCCCAGGCCCCATTCGTCGAGGCTGTGCTCGTTCTCGGCCCGGCGCCAGCGGGCGGCCAGGAAGCCCATGACCGTGACGGCCAGGAAGAAGAGGATGAAGACGGCGAGGGCCACGCCGTTCACGCCGTCCTTCACTTCTCCGCACCCCCGTCCTGTGCCTCGCCGCGGGCGCCGCGGGCGCGCTGGTCACGCTGCCACAGCTGGTACGCGACCATCGTGAGCGCGGTCGAGATCAGCACCCACAGCATCTGGTACCAGTAGAAGAAGGGGATCCCGATGAACCTCGGATCCACCTTCGCGTAGGAACCCACCCAGAGCATCGCCACGAACGGCGCCAACAGACAGAGGGCGATGACGACGCGTACGGGCGTCACCACCGGCCCTCCGGTCACTTGCGGGGTGTCTGACATCAGCGGCTCTCCGTCCCCTCACTGATCGCCTTGATCACAGATGTAATGCGCAGGCAATGTAAGTGACGGATAAGCCCAGTGGAAGACCCTCCACAGACTCTCTACTCGGCGGGCCGCTTCAGGCGCGCCACGAACTTGTAGCGGTCCCCCCGGTACACCGACCGTACCCACTCCACCGGCTGCCCCTCCTTGTCCAGCGAGTGCCGGGACAGCATCAGCATCGGCAGCCCGACGTCGGTGCCGAGCAGGCCGGCCTCGCGCGGGGTGGCCAGGGAGGTCTCGATGGTCTCCTCGGCCTCGGCGAGATGGACGTCGTAGACCTCGGCCAGCGCGGTGTACAGGGAGGTGTACTTGACCAGCGAGCGGCGCAGGGCCGGGAAGCGCTTGGCGCTCAGATGGCTGGTCTCGATGGCCATCGGCTCACCGTTGGCCATGCGCAGCCGCTCGACGCGCAGCACCCGGCTGCCTGCGGTGATGTCCAGCAGCCCGGCGAGGGTGTCGTCGGCGGTGACGTAGCCGACGTCCAGCAGCTGCGAGGTGGGTTCGAGGCCCTGGGCGCGCATGTCCTCGGTGTAGGAGGTGAGTTGCAGCGCCTGGGAGACCTTCGGCTTGGCGACGAACGTGCCCTTGCCCTGGATGCGCTCCAGGCGCCCCTCGACGACCAGCTCCTGCAGGGCCTGGCGGACGGTGGTGCGCGAGGTGTCGAACTCGGCCGCCAGGGTCCGCTCGGGCGGGACGGGGGTGCCCGGCGCCTGGGTCTCCGTCATGTCGAGCAGGTGCTTCTTCAGGCGGTAGTACTTGGGCACGCGCGCGGTACGGACGGTCGCCCCACCCTCGTTCTCCGCACTGCTGACGTCGGTGGTCATGGCCTGCCTTCCCGGCTCCCGGAGCCGAAGGGCCGACACACCGTCGGCCGCGGCTTCACATCGTGGCACGGTGGCGGCGTGGATCGCCCCGCCGTTCCGTGATCCCCTCTGTATACCGTCGCACCCTTCTCTGGTCTAGTCCAGAACGGCAAGTGGTCTACCGGACCGCGGCCCTCCGGCGTCGATGTTTTCGACGGCTTCTTACTTAAAGGTTCCTGCATATCTAGAACCCATAACGGCTGGTCAAAGCAGTTTCGGCCACCCTTGACAGGCGAAATGGTCTGCGCCAAGCTCACCGCACTGGTCTACACCATTGGTCCAGGTCCCGGCATGTGGGCGGGGGGTGTGGGCATCCCTGAGGAGGGTGGCGTGAAGCGCAAGCTGATAGCCGCGATCGGTATCGCGGGCATGATGGTCTCCATCGCGGCGTGCGGCGGCGACAAGGACAGCGGGGACTCGAAGGGTTCCGACGCCAAGGAACTGACGGTCTGGCTGACCGTCGACGCCCAGAACAACTGGCCCGCCCTGGTCAAGGCGGCCGACGCGGCGGTGCTGAAGAAGCACCCGGGCGTCAAGATCAACCACGAGTACTACGGCTGGCCCGACAAGAACGCCAAGCTCGACGCGGTCCTCGCCACCGACAAGGCCCCCGACGTGGTCGAGATGGGCAACACCGAGATGCTCGGCTACATGGTCAAGGGCGCCTTCGCCCCCCTCGACGCCGCCCAGTTCGACAACTCCTCCGCCTGGCTCGACGGCCTCAAGGCCTCCGTCACCTACAACGGCAAGACCTACGGCGTCCCGTACTACGCCGGCGGCCGCGTCGCCAACTGGCGCAAGGACCTCTTCGCCTCGGTGGGCGTGAAGTCCGCCCCGAAGACCTACGCCGAGCTGACCGCCGCCCTCGACAAGGTCCAGAAGAAGGAGGGCGACAAGTTCTCCGCCTGGTACCAGCCCACCCGCGACTGGTACGCGGCCATGTCCTTCGTCTACGACGCCGGCGGCTCCATCGCCGTGGAGTCGGGCGGCAAGTGGAAGGCCAACCTGTCCTCGCCGGAGTCCGTCAAGGGCCTCAACGAGTTCAAGGACGTCGTCGACAAGTACATGCACGGCGACAAGACCAAGGACGAGTCCGACCGGTACATCGTCTACGGCCAGGGCAAGTCCGGCATGATCTTCGCCCCCGCCTGGGAGGGCGCGACCGCCGCGGCCAAGGAGAACGACAAGACCGGCAAGCTCGCCGGCAACGTCGAGAACTTCGTGATGCCCGGCCCGTCCGGCAAGAACCTCCCGGTCTTCCTCGGCGGCTCCGACCTCGCCGTCCCGGTCAAGTCCGACGCCCAGGCACTCGCCGCCGAGTGGATCAACGCCTTCACCGGTCCCTCCGGCCAGAAGGGCCTGATGGCCAAGGGCAACCTGCCCAACAACAAGACCGACCTCGCCACCCTCAAGAACGACCCGGCGACGGCCGTCCCGGCCACCGCGGCCGAGTCCAACTGGTTCGTCCCGATGGCCCCCGGCTGGGGCCAGGTCGAGAAGGCCCAGGTCCTGCAGAACATGCTGCAGTCCATCGGCACCGGCAAGAAGAGCGTCGAGGACGCCGCGAAGGAAGCGGACGCCGCGATCGACAAGGTCATCAACAACTCGTGACCTGAGGGCGGCGCCCAGCTCACGAGCCGGGCGCCGCCTCCCGTACGACCCGTACGGGGCTTCGCCTTCGTACGACCCGAGGGACCGCTGAGGAGCGCGCGGATGAGTGCCGCAGACACGACCACCCCTGCCAAGGTGCCGCCGACGCGGCCGTCACCCCCACCGCCCGCCCCACCGGGCAGACCACGGCCGAAGCGCACCTCCGCCGGCACCCCTTGGCTGCTGCTCGCGCCCTGTCTGCTCGTCCTCCTGCTGGTGATGGGCTATCCGCTGGTCCGCTTGGTCACCCTCTCCTTCCAGAAGTTCGGCCAGTCCCAGCTCTGGGGCTTCCAGCCCGCCGAGAACGTCGGCCTCGACAACTTCACCGGCGTCCTGGACGACGGCGAGTTCTGGCAGGTCGTCGTCCGCACGATCGTCTTCGCCGCGGGCTGTGTGATCCTCACGATGGTCCTCGGCATGCTGATCGCCCTGCTGCTCCAGCGGGTCTCCGGCTGGGTGAAGACCCTGGTCAACATCGCGCTCGTGGCCAGCTGGGGCATGCCCGTCATCGTCGCCACCACCGTCTTCAAGTGGCTGTTCGACTCCGACTACGGCATCCTCAACGCGGTCCTCAGCAAGCTCCCCGGCGTCGACCTGATCGGCCACAACTGGTTCGCCAGCGGACCGCAGGGCCTCGCCGTCATCATGCTGCTGGTGATCTGGGGCGCGGTCCCCTTCGTGGTCATCACCCTCAGCGCCGGCCTCACCCAGGTGCCCGCCGAACTGGAGGAGGCCGCCCGCCTCGACGGCGCCGGCTCCTGGGGCGTCTTCCGGTACGTCACCCTGCCCATCCTCAAGCCGATCATCGTGATGCTCACGACCCTGTCGGTCATCTGGGACATGGGCGTCTTCCCGCAGGTCTTCGTCATGCGCAACGGACACCCGGAGCCCGAGTTCCAGCTCCTGACGACGTACTCCTACGACCGCGCCTTCGTCGTCAACGACTACGGCCAGGGCTCGGCGATCGCCCTGATCACCGTGCTGCTCCTGCTCGGGGTGGTCGCCGTCTACATGCGCCAGATGCTGAAGATCGGAGAGGTCGAATGAGCAGCACGAGTGCCACGACCGTACGGGGGCGATTCGGCTGGAACCTCCTCGGCCTCCTCGTCTTCGCCGCCGCCGGCTTCCCCGTCTACTGGATGCTCAACACGGCGATCAAGCCCGCGAAGGACGCGATCGACCCGGACCCGAGCCTGCTGCCGACCGGCTTCACCCTCGCCAACTTCAGCCGCGCGCTGAACATCGCCGACTTCTGGGGCCCGGTCGGGCGCAGCCTGATCGTCTCCCTCGCGGTCGTCGCGATCGGCATCGTCGTGGGCATGCTGGCCGCGCTGGCCATCTCCCGGTTCGCCTTCCGCGGCCGCAAGATCGTGATCGTCGGCATCCTCGCGGTCCAGATGGTCCCGCTGGTCGCCATGATCATCCCGGTCTTCCTGCTCCTGAACGACCTCGATCAGTACGACAAGCTGTCCGGTCTGATCATGACGTATCTGACCTTCATCCTCCCGTTCACGGTGTGGACCCTGCGCGGCTTCATCGTCAACATCCCCAGGGAGCTGGAGGAGGCCGCGATGGTCGACGGCTGCTCCCGCACCGGCGCCTTCGTCCGCGTGGTCTTCCCCCTCCTCGCCCCCGGCATGGTCGCCACCTCGGTCTACGGCTTCATCCAGGCCTGGAACGAGTACCTGTACGCCCTGATGCTGCTCAGCCAGAAGAACCAGACCGCGACCGTCTGGCTCGGCAACTTCACCACCAAGCACGGCACCGAGTACGCCCCGATGATGGCCGGCGCCACCCTGATGGCCGTCCCCATCGTCGCCCTCTTCCTCCTCGTCCAGCGCAAGATGGCCGCGGGCCTGACCGCGGGCGCCGTGAAGGGATGACGCCCCGATGACCACCATCACCCACGGCACGGACACGCTCACCCGTGACGCGCTCACCGTCCTCCAGCCGGGCTTCCCCGGCACCACCGCCCCCGACTGGCTGCTGCGCCGCCTCGGCGAGGGCCTGGCCTCGGTCGGCCTGTTCGGCCGCAACATCGCCTCCTCGGAACAACTCGCGGCCCTCACCGCCCAGTTGCGCGCGGAACGCGACGACGTCCTGGTCGCCGTCGACGAGGAGGGCGGGGACGTCACCCGCCTGGAGGTGCGCACCGGCTCCTCCTTCCCCGGCAACTACGCGCTGGGCGCGGTGGACGACGTCGATCTGACCCACGGGGTGGCCCACGAACTGGGCCGCCGGCTCGCGGAGTGCGGGGTCAACCTCAACTGGGCCCCGTCCGCCGACGTCAACTCCAACCCGGCGAACCCGGTCATCGGGGTCCGCTCCTTCGGCGCCGACCCCGCCCTGGTCGCCCGGCACACCGCCGCCTACGTCACCGGCCTGCAGTCGGCGGGCGTGGCGGCCTGCACCAAGCACTTCCCGGGCCACGGCGACACGGCCGTCGACTCCCACCACGCGCTCCCGCGCATCGACATCGCGGCCGAGGCCCTGGCCGAACGCGAACTGATCCCCTTCCTCGCGGCCATCGGCGCCGGCACGAAGGCGATCATGAGCGCCCACATCCTGGTCCCCGCCCTGGACCCGGTCCGCCCGGCAACGTTGTCCCGCCCCGTCCTCACGGACCTGCTCCGCCGCGAACTCGGCTACGACGGCCTGATCGTCACCGACGGCATGGAGATGCAGGCGGTGGCCGCGACCTACGGCATCGAACGCGGCAGCGTCCTCGCGATCGCCGCCGGCGCCGACGCGATCTGCGTGGGCGGCGGCCTCCAGGACGACGCGACGGTACGCCGTCTGCGCGACGCCCTGATCACCGCCGTACGCACCGGGGAACTCCCGGAGGAACGCCTGGCGGACGCGGCGGAACGGGTGCGGTCCCTGGCCCGCTGGACGGGTGCGGCGCCCACGAGCACCGCCGGGACCGAACCGGACGTCGGCCTCCTGGCCGCCCGCCGCGCCCTGCGGCTCACCGGCGGGGACACCTTCCACCCCCTCACCGACCCCCCGTTCGTCGCGGCCTTCACCCCGGTGGCCAACATCGCCGTGGGCGACGAGACCCCGTGGGGCGTGGCGACGGAACTGACCCGCCTGCTCCCCGGAACGACCACGGGAACCTTCCGGGGCGACGACGGCGAACAGGCCGCACAGGCGGCGCTTGCCGCGGCGGGGGACCGCCACATCGTGGCCGTGGTCCGCGACGAACACCGCCACCCCTGGATGGCGCAGGCCCTGGACATACTCCTGCGGTCCCGCCCCGACACGATCGTGGTGGAGATGGGCGTCCCCCAGTCCCCACCCCGGGGCCTCCTGCACATAGCAACCCACGGCGCGGCACGAGTGTGCGGCAGAGCGGCGGCAGAGGCGATGGCGGGGGCGTAGCCCCGCCCCCTCAGGGGCGCGGGGAACTGCGCGACCAGCCCCCTACCACCCGCAGCCCGAAGACAACGGGACCCGGCAGACGAATCCGCTCTGCCGGGTCCCGCTCTTTCAAATGCCCTGCCACTCCGGCTTGTTGACAAACGTGTGCCGGAAGTAATCCGCAAGCTTCAGCTTGGACGCGGCCCCCTCGTCCACCACAACCGTCGCATGCGGATGCAACTGAAGCGCCGAGGCAGGACACACCGCGGCAAGCGGCCCCTCCACCGTCGCCGCCACCGCATCCGCCTTGTTCTCCCCGGTCGCGAGCAGCACCAGATGCCGCGCCTCGAGGATCGTCCCGATCCCCTGGGTGATCACATGATGCGGCACCTGCTCGATGTCCCCGCCGAAGAACCGCGCGTTGTCCACCCGGGTCTGCTCGGTGAGCGTCTTGATCCGGGTCCGCGAGGCCAGCGAGGAACACGGCTCGTTGAACCCTATGTGTCCGTCGGTCCCGATCCCCAGCAGCTGGAGGTCCACCCCGCCGGCCGCGGCGAGCGCCGCATCGTACGCCTGGGAGGCCGCCCGTATGTCCTCGGCCGTGCCGTCGGGCCCGAGGAACGCCTCCATGCCGATGCCGAGCGGCTCCAGCACCTCGCGCCGCAGCACCGAGCGGTAGGACTCGGGGTGGTCGGCGGGCAGCCCCACGTACTCGTCGAGCTGGGCGATCCGTGCCCGCGAGGTGTCCGTCTCCCCGGCCCGCACCTTGGCCGCCAGCGCCTGGTAGACGGGCAGCGGGGTGGAGCCGGTGGCCACGCCCAGCAGGGCGTGCGGCTTGCGCCGCAGCAGCTCCGCCATGGCCTCGGCGATCAGCTCGCCGCCCGACCTGGCGTCCGGAACGATGACAACTTCCACGCTGACCTGCCGTTCTGAGCTGAGTGGTTTAGACCAATCCGGAATCAAATTTAGCAGAGCCCGGTGAAATTGCTCCCCGCATCTCAGTCCGTGGAGGAACCCGCACAGGCTAGGCTGCGTTATGGACGGTGGGGCATGGACACACCTAGTGGTCTAGTCCACAATGAACCGTGCGAGAACAGCACATGAGCGCACAGCACGAGAAGACTTCCGTCCTCCCCGCACAGGAGGGCGGACCGAGGGTCCGGAGCTCTCTGCCCTGACTGCCCCGGCTCCTCACCTTCGGCCGACGGGACCGCACACCCCGCGGCCGATATTGCTCCGGGCTGCGGTGCCGGGAGGGCTGAGGGTCCCTCCCAGGCGCCGCGGCCCGCGGGTGTTTCCGGGACCCGGCGTTTTTAGGCCAGGGACAGACCCGCGGGTACGCTCGCACACGTGCCCTCCATGAACGAACTCGTACGCCAGCACACCGCCCTCGACGACTCCGACCTCGAGTGGCTCCACCTGCTGGTCTCGGAGTGGCAGCTGCTCTCCGACCTCTCCTTCGCCGACCTGGTCCTGTGGGTGCCCACCAGCGACGGCACCCGCTATGTCTCCGTGGCCCAGATGCGCCCCAACACCGGGCCCACCTCCTACCAGGACGACATGGTCGGCCACCTGGTCCCGCGCGGCCGGCGTCCCCTCCTCGACGCCGCCCTGGACGAGGGCCGGATCGTGCGCGAGGGCGACCCGGAGTGGCGTGAAGAGGTCCCCGTACGGGTCGAGTCCATCCCCGTACGGCGCGAGGGACGCGTCCTCGGCGTCATCGCCCGCAACACCAACCTGCTCACCGTGCGCACCCCGAGCCGCCTCGAGCTGACCTACCTCCAGAGCGCCTCCGACCTCGCCCAGATGATCGCGGCCGGCTCCTTTCCCTTCGCGGGCCAGCAGATGGACATGGACGCCGCCCCGCGCGTCGGCGACGGCCTGATCCGGGTCGACGGCGACGGCATCGTCCAGTACGCCTCCCCGAACGCGCTCTCCGCCTACCACCGCATGGGCCTCGCCTCCGACCTCCTCGGCCACCACCTCGGACAGACCACCGCCGAACTGGCCCCCACCCGGGGCCCGGTGGACGAGGCCCTGGCCAAGGTGGCCAGCGGCTGGGCGCCCCGCGAGTTCGAGATCGAGGCCAAGGACGGGGTCATCCAGTTCCGCACGATCCCGCTCAAGCCCAAGGGCACCCGGATCGGTTCGCTCGTACTGCTCCGGGACGTCACCGAACTCCGTCGCCGCGAACGCGAGTTGATCACCAAGGACGCCACCATCCGGGAGATCCACCACCGGGTGAAGAACAACCTCCAGACGGTCGCCGCGCTGTTGCGCCTGCAGGCCCGCCGGATCGAGTCCGAGCGCGGCCGGGAGGCGCTGGAGGAGGCCGTGCGCCGGGTCGGCTCGATCGCGATCGTGCATGAGACGCTGTCCCAGAACCTGGACGAGCGGGTGGAGTTCGACGAGATCGCCGACCGGGTGCTGGCGATGGTCGCGGAGATCTCGCCGGGCAAGGTCATGGGCCGGCGCACCGGACGCTTCGGCATCCTGGACGCGGAGGTCGCCACCCCGCTGTCCATGGTCCTCACCGAGATCCTGCAGAACGCCCTGGAGCACGGCTTCCGTGAGGGTGACACCGGCACGGTCGAGGTCTCGGCGGTCCGCGGCGGCACGACGAAGGAGGCCCGCCTCCTGGTCACCGTCCAGGACGACGGCGTGGGCCTGCCCGAGGGGTTCGACCCGCACACCTCCGGCAACCTCGGCCTGCAGATCGTCCGCACGCTGGTGGAGGGCGAGTTGGGCGGAACGTTCGACATGGTCCCGGCTCCGGACCGCGGCACCCAGGTGATCCTGGACCTCCCGGTACGGGCACAGAAGTAGAACCCGGCGGCAAGGCCCATAAGTAAGGCCCGGGTAAGAGCAGTTGGGCACAGCACGAAGCCCCGGACCGTTCAGGGGTCCGGGGCTCGAATGCTCGTTGCCAGCGATTAGCTGCGCATCGGGGGTACTGCGCGCTGCGGCTCGGGGGCGGGAGAAGCGTACTCGCTGTACGCGCCGCCAAGCTCAGGCTTGCGGGGCGGGTGTTGTCAGGCGGTGGCCTGACGGGCCCGGTTGCGGGCGGCGCGACGCTTCATGGCACGGCGCTCGTCCTCGCTGAGACCACCCCAGACGCCGGAGTCCTGGCCGGACTCGAGCGCCCACTGCAGACACTGATCCATGACGGGGCAGCGACGGCAGACGGCCTTGGCTTCCTCGATCTGCAGCAGCGCAGGACCGGTGTTGCCGATGGGGAAGAAGAGCTCGGGGTCTTCCTCGCGGCAAACGGCGTTGTGACGCCAGTCCATGGCTGCTACCTCTCCTTGATTACGTGCAGGTTGCTTGTGAATGTGAACGCTTTCACGAATCCCTCAACAAGTGAAGGGCCAACCCGCCAGGTTCGCTGGCGTGGTCCTGTGAGTTGAAGAGGGGTTCTGGTGATCAGTGGAGGCTGGTGTTGCGGGCCGTCCCGATCGCCACGTAGAGACTCGCAAACCTCAGCGGCGGATACAACCCCTACCGGAAAGTTTTTTTTGATTCCTCGGTGTCGACTACATCACAGCCGTACTTCCATGGGGTGGATCCTGGCCTAAACGTTCGAGTGAAAGGACTTCAGCCCTTTCTGCTCACACAATCACACGCAGTGCACGGCGTACGCCTGTGAACGTCACGCTCGTACGCAGTCCGAGGTGGTCGCCGTCCATCTGGAGGGGGAGAGGCACCTTCGAATGCAAGGTGAACCGGTCCAGATCGTGGAAGGAGTGGGCATGCTTCCCCTGCGGGCCGCGCTCGGGGGACGAAGTGAGCAACTGGGTGCCATACCGGGCAACCGCGGCGGTGGACAGACGGCTGAGACCGAGTACGTCGAGCCCGGTATCGAACGAGGCCTTAGGCGACGCGTACACCGGGCGATTGCCCAGATAGGTCCACGGAGCCGTGTTGCAGACTATGGACAGCACCAAATCGGTCACCGGATCGACACCCGGCGTTTCCAGGGTGATCGAACCGCGCCGGCGGTCCGGCTCGCCCAGCAGCTGCCGTACGGCCTGCATCAGATAGAGGGCGTGCGTCGACCTCCTGCCCCGCTCCCGTTGCTGCTCGACCCGGCCGACGACCCCCGCGTCGAAACCGAGCCCGGCGTTGAAGGTGAACCAGCGCGAGGGCACCGACTCGTCCTCCGTGCCCGGCGTGCCCGAGGCGATTCCCAGACCGACCGTGCGCTCACGCTGCTCGCGCAGGGCGTCCAGCAGTGCGCCGGTCGCCTCCACCGGATCGTTGGGCAGGCCCAGGGCGCGGGCGAAGACATTGGTGGAACCGCCGGGGACCACCGCGAGACCGGGCAGCCGCTCCGGGTCGGGGCCGGCGTGCAGCAGGCCGTTGACCACCTCGTTGACCGTGCCGTCGCCGCCGAGCGCCACCACCAGATCGGTGTTCCCGCTCTCCGCCGCCTGCCGGCCCAGGTCGCGTGCGTGCCCGCGGTACTCGGTGGTGACCGCCTCCAGCTTCATCTCGCTGGCGAGCGCGTGGATGAGGACGTCACGCGTCCGTGCACTGGTGGTGGTTGCCGCCGGATTGACCACAAGAAGTGCACGCATGGGGTGCAGCGTACCTACTGGGTGGTACCCGGGCACAGGCCGAGGTAGGGAACCGGTAAGACATCGGACGTGAGTCTCGACACGGGTTCCCGGCGGGTGCGGGGCGGGTGCCGGGCGGGGCACCCGAGGCGTCGGGCGGGCCGGGGCTACCCTTCAGGGGTGAGCAGTGAGCAGACCCCCCTCGCCCCCGAGACCGCCCCGGACGCCACCGGTCCGCGCCCTCGCCGGCTGACGTACGCCGCCGCGCTGGCCGCTCTGGAAGGGCTGGCGCTCGTCGTCGGCGGGGTGTGGATCCTGGTTCTCGGGATCACCGGCGACCCGGACGACCGGGGCCAGGCCGTCACCGGGGGCGTGACCCTGATGGTGCTCGCGCTGCTGCCGCTGCTCGCCGCGCGCGGACTGCTCGGCCGGCGCAGCTGGAGCCGGGGGCCCGCCGTCATCACCCAGATCATGGCGCTGCCGGTGGCCTACAACCTGCTGCAGGCCGACAGCATGGCCATCCCGGCGGGCATCGCCCTCGCGGTCGTCGCCGTGGCGGCGCTGGTCCTGCTCGTCAACGCGGAGACGACCCGGGCCCTCGGGATCCGGGGACCCGGCGGGACGCGGGACCAGTAGCCGCAGGGCCAGCGGCCGCGGGGCCCCTGGCCCCTACTCCTCCACCAGCAGCTTCTCCCGCAGCTGCGCCAGCGTGCGCGCCAGCAGCCGGGAGACGTGCATCTGCGAGATGCCGACCTCCTGTGCGATCTGCGACTGGGTCATGTTGCCGAAGAAGCGGAGGAGAAGGATCCGCTTCTCCCGGGGCGGGAGATCCTCCAGCAGCGGCTTGAGCGACTCCCGGTACTCGACGCCCTCCAGCGCCTCGTCCTCCGCGCCGAGCGTGTCGGCGACCGCCGGGGACTCGTCGTCGGTGTCGGGGACGTCCAGCGACAGCGTGGAGTACGCGTTCGCGGACTCCAGGCCCTCCAGGACCTCCTCCTCCGAGATGGCCAGCTTCTCGGCCAGCTCATGGACCGTGGGGGAGCGGCCGTGCTGCTGCGAGAGCTCCGCCGTCGCCGTGGTGAGCGCGAGCCGCAGCTCCTGGAGCCTGCGCGGGACGCGCACCGCCCAGCCCTTGTCGCGGAAGTGCCGCTTGATCTCGCCGACGACCGTCGGGGTCGCGTACGTCGAGAACTCCACGCCGCGGTCCGGGTCGAAACGGTCGACCGACTTGATCAGGCCGATGGTGGCGACCTGCGTGAGGTCGTCGAGCGGCTCGCCGCGGTTGCGGAAGCGCCGGGCCAGATGCTCCACGAGCGGCAGATGCATCCGAACCAGCTTATTGCGCAGCTCCGCGTACTCCGGGCTGCCGTCCTTCAGTCCGCGCAGCTCGATGAACATCGCCCGCGCCCCGCTGCGGTCCGCCTGGTTCCTCGGCTCGTGCTGGTTCCGGGGTTCGTGCTGGTTCCGGGGTTCGTGCTGGTCACGGGGTTCGTGCTGGGTGCCCGGCACGCCCTGTTCGTCGTCTCGCTCGTGCTCGCTCATCGTCCCGCCCGTCGCCCTCTGTCGAGCCCTGTCCTCAGCCCGGCCGGGGGAGCCCCCGATCCGCCCCTTGCGGGGCGAGCCCTGCGCGGCATCCAGGTCCCGGCGCCCGGTGTCGTCCTCCGGATGCGGCCTGGCCTGCTCGGGAATGCCGTCGATACCGTCAGCGGTCATGCGTCGGGAACCGCCCGGAGAGACTGAATCGTTCTCGGCCGGCAGCTCCCGTGTGCCGCGCTCTTCGTCCCGCACCGGCCCGTCCCCGTTCCTCACGCCGGCCCGGGTCCCGCGCCGCGCTGTTTGTAGAGGCTGATCGAAACGGTTTTGTCCTCGTCGACGGCGGAGGAGACCTTCCCCGCGAGGGCGGACAGCACGGTCCAGGCGAAGGTGTCCCGCGAGGGGGCGTGGCCGTCGGTGGTCGGTGCCGAGACGGTGACCTCGAGCGAGTCGTCGACGAGCCGGAACACACAACTGAGCACCGAGCCCGGCACGGCCTGCTGGAGCAGGATCGCGCACGCCTCGTCCACCGCGATGCGCAGGTCCTCGATCTCGTCCAGGGTGAAGTCCAAACGGGCCGCGAGGCCGGCCGTGGCCGTGCGCAGCACCGACAGGTAGGCACCCGCAGCCGGCAGCCGGACTTCCACGAAGTCCTGGGTCGCGGGCTCGCCTGCGATCTGGGACACCCTCACCTCCAAGGTGGTACAAGCTTTTCGGGGCCGAGGGTCGCCCCCCGGGTAACGCGTGTGTGGTGCAGCGGTGACGCTATCGCGCTCTCAAGTGTCCTGTCCCCGGGACCCCAACCCCCTGGCGTCACTCACAGTAAAGCTGTGAACACGCTCCGTGTCTAGGGGTCTGCGGGCCCAAAAGGGAAGAGGGCGCGCCGGGTTGACGTACCCAGGCGTCAGATGGTCGAACCGTACCCGCCGGACGGCGGGACCGTCTCTCCGACGCTCAAACGAGGACATGATCGACGAAGCACCAGCGCCAGCTCTCCCCGGGCTCGAAGGTCCGCATCACCGGATGCCCGGTCTCCTGGTGATGCCCCGAGGCGTGCCGACTGGGCGAGGAGTCGCAGCAGCCGACATGGCCGCACGTCAGGCACAGCCGCAACTGCACCGGGTGGGTGCCGTCCCGCAGACACTCCGGACACGTCTCACCGAGCGGGACGGGTTCCGGGTCGGGCAGCGCTTCGGCGTGCGTGCACTGTTTCATGATTGCCAGATTACGACGGTCGCGCGGAGGACCGCGCGGAAAAACGAGGCGGGCGAGACATGGACGTGATGCCACTGCTGTTGCTGGTGGCGGGCAGCGCGGCGATCGCGGCGGCGGCCCGGCGCACCCCGGTGCCGGCGCCGCTGCTGCTGGTCGCGGCCGGCCTGGTGGTGTCGTACGTACCCGGAGTCCCGGACTACACCCTGGACCCGGACGTCGTCCTCCCCCTGCTGCTGCCCCCGCTGCTCTACACCTCGGCCACCGACAGCTCCTACCTCGACCTGCGCGCCCAGCTGCGGCCGGTGGCCCTGCTCTCGGTCGGATACGTGCTGTTCGCGACGGTCGCCGTCGGCTGGGCCGCCTATCTGCTCGTCCCCGGGCTGCCGCTCACCGCCGCGCTGGTGCTGGGCGCGGTGGTGGCGCCGCCGGACGCCGTCGCGGCCACGGCGGTGGCCCGCCGGGTCGGCCTGCCGTCCAGGATCACCACGATCCTCCAGGGCGAGTCCCTGCTGAACGACGCCACCGCCATCACCGCCTACAAGGTGGCCCTCGCCGTCGTGGTCGGCGAGGGCGCATCCTGGGCGGGCGGCATCGAGGAGTTCCTGGTCGCGGCGGTCGGCGGGGTCGCCGCGGGCCTGATCCTCATGGCCCCCCTGCACTGGCTGCGCACCCACCTCAAGGAGCCCCTCCTCCAGAACACGCTCTCCCTGCTCATCCCGTTCGTCGCCTACGCATCCGCCGAGCAGTTCCACGCCTCCGGCGTCCTCGCCGTGGTCGTCGTCGCCCTCTATCTCGGCCACCGCGCGTGGGAGGTCGACTTCGCCACCCGACTCCAGGAGGAGGCCGTGTGGAAGATGGTCGCCTTCGTCCTGGAGTCGGCGGTCTTCGCGCTGATCGGCCTCCAGCTGCCGGTGGTCCTCAGGGGCCTCGGTTCGTACGAGGGCCTGGACGCCGCCTGGTACGCCGTCGCCCTCTTCCTGGTGGTCGTCGCGGCCCGCTTCCTGTGGGTCTACCCGGCGACCTTCCTGCCACGGGCCCTCTCGGCACGCATCCGTGCGCGCGAGGACAACCCCACCTGGCGGGGGCCCTTCGTCATCGGCTGGGCCGGCATGCGGGGCGTGGTCTCGCTGGCCATCGCCTTCTCCATCCCGCTCACCGTCGAGCACGGCGAACCCTTCCCGCACCGCAACCTGATCCTCTTCCTGACGTTCACCACGGTCATCGGCACCCTGGTCGTGCAGGGCCTCACCCTGCCCCCGCTGATCCGCATGCTGAAGTTCCCCGGCCCCGACGCACAGGCCGCCACGCTCGCCGAGGCCAACGCCCAGGCCCAGGCCTCCCGGGCCGCCGAGAAGCGCCTGGACGACCTGCTGTCCGACGAACGCAACGCCCTGCCCCCGCCCCTCGCCGACCGGCTGCGCAGCGTCCTGGAGCGCCGCCGCAACGCCGTCTGGGAGCGCCTCGGCCAGACCAACCCGGTCACCGGCGAGACCGTCGACGACACCTACCGCAGGCTGTCCGGCGAGATGATCAGCGCCGAGCGCGCGGTGTTCGTCCGGCTGCGCGACGGTCGCTACATCGACGACGAGATGCTCCGGATCCTGCTGCGCCGACTGGACCTGGAGGAGGCGGCGGCGTACCGGGAGGCGGGCTGAGCCCTACGGGAAGGGGCGCCCGGTGACGACCGCCGCCACCGTCGTCCCGCCCGGAAAGGCGCCCTCTTCGGCAAGGGCGACAAGTCCGTAGAGCAACTTGGCGACATAGAGACGTTCCACCGGCAGGCGGTGCCGGCGCTCGAAGTCCTCCGCGAAGGCCTCCAGTCCGGGCGTGACCCGGGCGTACCCGCCGAAGTGGAAGCGCTCGTCGAGCCGCCAGTCGCCCGTGGGGCCGCCGAACGCCTCGGTCTGCAGGGCCCGTATGTCCTCGCCCAGGAAGCCGCCCTTCAGGACCGGTATGCCCAGCGCCCGCTGCCCCGCGTCCAGCCCGGCGGCCAGGCCCGCGAGGGTGCCGCCGGTGCCGCAGGCGATCGCGACCACGTCGGCCCGGCCGCGCAGCTCCGCGCCGAGCGCCCGGCAGCCGCGCACGGCCACCGCGTTGCCGCCGCCCTCCGGGACGACGTACGCGTCCTCGGCGCGGGCCGTCCGCAGCAGGGCCGCGAGGGTCTGCGGATCGGCCTTGCGGCGATAGGTCGCGCGGTCCACGAAGTGCAGCCGCATGCCGTCGGCGGCGCACCGGGCGAGGGAGGGGTTCAGCGGCCGGCCGGCCAGCTCGTCACCGCGCACCACGCCCACCGTGCGCAGCCCGAGGAGCCGGCCGGCCGCGGCGGTGGCGCGCAGATGGTTGGACCAGGCGCCGCCGAAGGTGAGCACCGTCCGCCCGGCCGCCGCCGACAGATTGGGCACGAGTTTGCGCCACTTGTTGCCGATCAGCTCCGGATGGATCAGGTCGTCCCGCTTCAGCAGCAGCCGCACCCCGTGCCGTGCGAACCGGTCGTCGGCCGCCTCCTGGAGCGGGGAGGGCAGGCGCGGGCGCAGGTCGGTCATCCGCACATTGTCGAACACCGCTCGCCGAAACGTCCCTCTTCCCAGCTCCGCGATGATCCATTCCCGCTCTTTCGTGTAATACCACGACCACGCACCGTGATGGAAGGCTTGGCCGCGTACCAGTGCACCGGCGCAGTTCGGCGCCCGTGCGTGATTCGGGAGGGCATTTCTCCATGTCGGTAGGCGAAGAGGTCCGCACGGACTCGGGCAAGCCGCAGCAGAGTCTCGGCACCGCGGCCGCGCGGAACCTGGCCACCACGACCAAGTCCGCACCGCAGATGCAGGAGATCAGCTCCCGCTGGCTGCTGCGGACCCTGCCCTGGGTGGACGTACAGGGTGGTACGTACCGGGTCAACAGGCGGCTGACGTACGCGGTCGGGGACGGCCGCATCACGTTCGTCAAGACCGGCGACCGTGTCGAGGTGATCCCGGCCGAGCTGGGCGAACTGCCGGCGCTGCGCGACTACGCGGACGACGAGGTGCTGGCGGAGCTCGCCCAGCGCTGCCGGCAGCGGGAGTTCGGCCCCGGCGAGGTCATCGCCTCCTTCGGCAACCAGTCCGACGAGGTCTATCTGCTGGCGCACGGCCGCGTCGAGAAGGTCGGCACCGGCCCCTACGGCGACGACCAGGTGCTCGGCGTCCTCGCCGACGGCGCCTACTTCGGCGACCAGGCGCTGCTCGACGCCGACGCCATCTGGGAGTACACCGCCCGCGCCGACACCGCCTGCACGGTGCTGATCCTGGCCCGCCAGGACGTCGAGCAGGTCGCGGAGCGCTCCGACTCGCTGCGTGCGCACCTGCACCAGCTGCGCGCCATTCCCGAGCAGCGCACCAACAAGTACGGCGAGAAGGCCGTCGACCTGGCCGCGGGCCACGCCGGCGAGCCGGACATCCCGCACACGTTCGTGGACTACGACGCCCGCCCGCGCGAGTACGAGCTGAGCATCGCCCAGACCGTCCTGCGCATCCACACGCGCGTGGCCGACCTCTACAACCAGCCCATGAACCAGACCGAGCAGCAGTTGCGGCTCACGGTCGAGGCGATCAAGGAGCGTCAGGAGCACGAGCTCGTCAACAACCGGGAGTTCGGCCTGCTCCACAACTGCGAGTACGACCAGCGGCTCCAGCCGCACGACGGCGTGCCGAGCCCGGACGACCTGGACGAACTGCTCAGCAGGCGCCGCGGCACCAAGATGCTCCTCGCCCACCCGCGCGCGATCTCCGCGATCGGCCGCGAGCTCAACAAGCGCGGGCTGGTGCCCGAGACGATCGACATGGGCGGCAACCGGATCCCCACCTGGCGCGGGGTGCCGATCTACCCGTGCAACAAGATCCCGGTCACCGAGGCCCGCACCAGCTCGATCATCGCGATGCGTCTGGGCGAGCAGGACCAGGGCGTCATCGGTCTGCGCCAGTCCGGGATCCCGGACGAGATCGAGCCGAGCCTGTCCGTGCGGTTCATGGGCATCAACGAACAGTCCATCATCAACTACCTGGTGACGGCCTACTACTCGGCGGCGGTGCTGGTGCCGGACGCACTGGGCGTTCTGGAGAACGTCGAGATCGGCCGCTGGCGGTGACCTTCGCCACCAGGCCGTACGGGACGCGCGAAAGGCGGAGGTCCATCGGCAGCCAAGGCGGGAGCCAGGGCGAGGGCGGGCAGGACGGCGGCGCGGCCGGCGGCGAGGGGAGGACCGGGCCGGCGGCGTCCGACGGACAGGAGGCGACGGCGATCCTGGAGCGCACCAGGGCGACGGTCGACCCCGCACTGCGCTCCGCCGTCGACTCGTTACCCCGCCAGATGCGCCGGGTCGCCCGCTACCACTTCGGCTGGGAGCACGCCGACGGCACCCTGGCCGCGGGGAACGCGGGCAAGGCGATCCGGCCCGCGCTCGTCCTCGCCGCGGCCGCCGCACTCGGCGGCCCGGCGGCCCGGGCGGCGGCGGTCCGGGCCGCCGCGGCGGTCGAACTGGTCCACAACTTCACGCTGCTGCACGACGACGTGATGGACCGGGACAGCACCCGCCGGCACCGCGCCACCGCCTGGACCGTGTTCGGCGACGCCGACGCGATCCTCGCCGGAGACGCCCTCCAGGCGCAGGCCCTCGGCATGCTCGCCGAGGACCCGCATCCGGCGTCCGCGGCGGCGGTGGCCCGGCTCGCGGCCTGTGTGGTGGAGCTCTGCGAGGGCCAGCAGACCGACACGGCCCTGGAGAAGCGCGCACCCGCCGAGGTCACCCTCGACGAGGTGCTCGTCATGGCCGAGGCCAAGACGGGTGCGCTGATCGGCTGCGCCTGCGCGGTGGGCGCGCTGTACGCGGGTGCGGCGCCGGAGGACGTCGACGCGCTGGACGCGTTCGGCCGTGAGGCCGGGCTGGCCTTCCAGCTCATCGACGACGTCATCGGCATATGGGGCGACCCCGGGCACACCGGGAAGCCCGCGGGCGCCGACCTCGCCGCCCGCAAGAAGTCCCTGCCGGTGGTCGCCGCCCTGGTCTCCGGCACCCCGGCCGCCGGGGAACTGGCCGAGCTGTACGCCCGGCCGCCCGTGCCGGAGGACCCGGACGACCTCGACCGCACGGCACTGGCGGTGGAACGGGCCGGCGGCCGGGCCTGGGCCCAGGACCAGGCGGCCGACCGGATGTCCCGGGCGATGGACGAGCTGGCCCGCGCGATCCCGGACCCGGAGTCCGCGGGCGGCCTGCTGTCCCTGGCCGAGTTCGTGACCCGGCGCAGCACCTGACCCCGGTGGGTCCCGCACCTCCCCACGGCGTGCGGGGCCCGTCGGTGTTCCCGCCGGTCAGGCCCCCTGCGGCAGCACCGCCGCCACGATCCGCTCCACCAGCCCGCCCGGAGAACTGCGCGCCTTCGGCAACGGCGTCGTCGTACGGACGTACAGAAGGGAGCGCTGAGGGCCCACCCGCCCTACGCTGAGGGCATGGACAGAGAACAGCGTGTCTGTCCCGTCTGCGGGCAGCCCGTACAGTCCGTCGTCCGGCGCCACAAGACCCTGGGCACCTGGGTCCCGCGCTGGGTGCCGGGCCCGTGCCACAACCCCGAATGCGAGGCGTACGCCGAGGAGGGCGTCCCCGCGGCGGCGCACGAGGAGAAACCGGAGGCCCGCCCCGAGCCCACCGGCTAGCGTGACCCCATGACCCAGCCCCTCCCGCACATCCTCCACATCACCGAACGCGCGCTCTGGGCGGCGGCCCGCGAACAGGGCTCCTACACCTGGTCCACCCGGGGCCGCACCCTCGCGGAGGAGGGGTTCGTCCACTGCTCCACCCGCGCCCAGCTCCCCAAGGTCGCCGCCTTCCTCTACGGTTCCGACGACGGCCCCGGCGACCTGGTGGTCCTGGTGGTGGACCCGGCCCGGCTGGACGTCCCGCTGCGGTACGAGGCCCCGGAACCCGGCGGCGAGGAGTTCCCGCACGTGTACGGGCCGATCCCGGTGGACGCCGTGGTGGACGTGGAGCCCTGGCAGCGGTGACTCAGCCGGCCGGCTGAACCGGCAGTCCGCCCGTCTGCGGGTCACGGCCCGTCAGGCAGTACAGGGCGCCCGCCGGGTCGCGCATCACCGTCCAGTGGGCGGCGGGGGCGACGAGGGAAGCCCCGAGCCGCTCGTGCCGGGCCCGCACGGCGTCGATGCCGGAGCCGCAGGCCAGGTCCAGGTGGGCGGAGACGGGCCGTTCCTCGCCCAGGCGCTGGAGCAGGATCCGCACCGGCAGCCCCGGCGGGGGCGCGACCACATGGAACTCCGGCCGGGACCCCGGCCGCGCCGACCAGTCCGGCAACAGCTCGCTCCAGAACGCGACTTCGGCCTCGTACGCGGACGGCGGGACGTCGACGCACACCTGGTCCAGCCGGCTGCCCCCGACGACGGGCGGCCGCACGGACTCCCCCTGCCAGGGCACCGCGCAGAACACCTGTCCGGCGGGGGAGCGCAGGACGGTCCACCCGTCGTGCGCGGCGACCGTGGTCGCACCCGAGGCCAGTGCCGCGTCCGCGAACCCCGGCACGTCCTCCACCGCGAAGTCGAGGTGCGCGCCGCCGTTCCCGTCCGCGACGGCCTGGATCTTCACACAGGCGTCGGCGCCGCCACCCGGCAGCAGGGTGCCGAACTCGTCCCGCTCACCGCGCAGTCCGGACAGCGAGGTGTCCGTGACGGCCGTCCAGAACGCGGACGCCGCACGGAACCGTTCGACGGGCCGGTCGACGAAGGCGTACGTCCAGCGGACCGGGACAGGTGTACGGGAGCTCATGGGGTGATCGTAGAGGGGCCTTTGCCCGGGGTTCGCCGGGGATTGGCCTGCGCTTGTTTGCATGGGCCAATGGACCACATCACGTTCCTGGTGGCCGTGGCCGTGGCCGTGGCCGTGGTCGTCGTCACGGCACTGGCCTTCGACTTCACCAACGGATTCCACGACACGGCGAACGCCAAGACCATCTCGGGCAGGATCGTGGACGACACCCTCGTCTCCCTGGGAATGATCTTCGCCGGACTGGTCGGGGCGATCCTGTGGAACCTGGCGACCTGGCTCGTCGGCCTGCCCTCGAGCTCCTCGCACGCCCTGTTCGGCGGGCTGATCGGCGTCGTCGAGAAGATCCTGATCCCCGCCGTGGCCTCCCCTCTGGTCGCGGGCGTGGCGGCGCTGATCGCGACGTACCTCGCCCACCGGCTCACCGCCCGCGCCCGGGAGAAGTCGGTGACCAAGGGCTTCCGGATCGGCCAGATCGCCGCCTCCTCCCTCGTCTCGCTCGCGCACGGCACGAACGACGCCCAGAAGACCATGGGCGTCATCACCCTGACCCTGATCTCGGCGGGCGCCCTCGGCCATGACGCCGGACCGCCGGTCTGGGTCATCGCCTCCGCCGGTCTCGCCATCGGCCTCGGCACCTACCTCGGCGGCCGGCGGATCATCCGCACCATGGGCAAGGGCCTCACCGAGATCCGGTCCCCGCAGGGCTTCGCCGCCGAGACCGCCTCCACGACCGTCATCCTCACCTCCGCGCACCTCGGCTTCGCCCTGTCCACCACCCAGGTCGCCTCCGGCAGCATCCTCGGCGCCGGCCTCGGCCGCCGGCTCGCCGAGGTGCGCCGGGGCGTGGCCGGCCGCAGGGTGATCGCATGGCTGATCACCCTGCCCGCCGCCGCCCTGGTCGGCGACATCGTGCTGATCTCCCGCCGCAACCCCGTGCACGCGCACAACGTCAACGACACCCATGAGGTCATCCTCAGCACCGCGCAGCCGACCGAGGTCGGAACGGCCGCCTGATCCACGGGAGTTCAGCCCATGAGCATCGACTGGACCGCACTCGGCCAGGTCGCCGTGGTCACCGTCTTCGCCCTCGGCCTCGCCCAGGCCGGCCTGGGCTTCCTCGCCTGCGCGGCGGTGGTCGCGTACGGGATCCATCCGATCGTGCCGCAGTTCCACTGAGACCCCGGAGGCAGAACACGATGACCACGCCCCCCTTGCTGTCCGAGCTGACCGACCTGCGGGTCGACTACAGCGACCACGACGACCCCGTACTCGTCCGGCCCGACGGGAGCCCCGTCGACACCTGGCGGGAGAACTATCCGTACGGGCAGCGCATGGAGCGCAACGAGTACGACCTGCACAAGCGGCTCCAGCAGATCGAACTGCTGAAGCTGCAGAGCTGGATCAAGGAGACGGGACGCCGGCTCGTCATCGTCTTCGAGGGCCGTGACGCGGCCGGCAAGGGCGGCACCATCAAACGGTTCACCGAACACCTCAACCCGCGCGGCGCCCGCGTCGTCGCCCTGGAGAAGCCGACCGAACGCGAACGCGGGCAGTGGTACTTCCAGCGGTACGTCGAGCAGCTGCCGACCGCGGGAGAGATCGTGCTCTTCGACCGGTCCTGGTACAACCGGGCCGGGGTCGAGCGGGTGATGGGCTTCTGCACCGACGACGAGTACCAGCGCTTCATGCGGCAGGCGCCGATGTTCGAGCGGATGCTCGTGGACGACGGCGTGGACCTGGTGAAGTTCTGGTTCTCGGTGTCGCAGAGCGAACAGCGCACCCGCTTCACGATCCGTCAGATCGACCCCGTACGGCAGTGGAAGCTCAGCCCCATGGACCTCGCCTCCCTGGACCGCTGGGAGGACTACACCTCGGCCAAGGTCTCCATGTTCCGCGCGACGGACACGGAGTACGCGCCGTGGACGGTGGTCAAGAGCAACGACAAGAAGCGGGCCCGGGTGGAGGCCATGCGCAGCGTGCTGGCCCGCTTCCCCTACTCGGACAAGGCCGAGGACGTGGTGGGCACACCCGACCCGCGGATCATCGGGGCGGCGGCGGGGTTGCTGGAGGCGGGCGAGGACGACGACAGCGGCCGCTAGCCGGCGCAGGCCGTTTCTGATGCGCTGTCCGGGTCCGGCCGGAACCCCGGCCGGGCCCCACCGCCCGGAGGTGCCCGCAGTGCTCGAACCATCCGCCGCCACCGAACGGAACCGACTGACCGGCAGCGCCTACCGCACCGGCCGCGACCTCGCCGCACGGCAGGCCCTCTACCGCTGGCAGACACCGCGACACGACCTCCCCGGCCTCGTCGCCGAACGGCTCACCGCGGTGCGCGGGACCGTCGTCGACGTCGGCTGCGGCAACGGCACCTTCGTGGCGCGGATCCGCCGCGACCGCCCCGATCTCATGGTCCTCGGCCTGGACCTCTCGGCCGGCATCCTCGCCGAGGTCCCGGCCCCGGTGGCCGTGGCGGACGCGGCACGACTGCCGCTCACGACGGGGAGCGCCGGCGCCGCCCTCGCCATGCACATGCTGTACCACGTGCCCGACATCCCGGCGGCGGTGCGCGAGCTGTCCCGGGTCGTCGCCCCCGGCGCACCGGTGATCGCCTCCACCAACAGCGAGCACGACAAAGCGGAGCTGGACGATCTGTGGGGCCGGGCCCTCACCGACGTCCTCGGCACCGCCCCCGCCACGCCCCGGCCGGCCTTCGCCACCCGCTTCAGCCTGGAGAACGCCCCCGCCCTGCTGGGCGCGGAGTTCGGCACGGTCGAGACGGTTCCGCTCCCCGGCGTCATCGAACTCCCCGACCCGTCCCCGGTGGCCGCCTATCTGGCCTCCTACCGCGCCTGGGCCGACGAGTACGGGGCCCCCTTCGAGGAGACCGTCGAACGGGCCCGGCGGATCGCCGCCGCCGAGATCGCACGGAACGGCACCTTCCGCGTCAACAGCCGGGCGGGACTGCTGATCTGCCGCCGCTGACGCTCAACCCGGCGAGGGGCCGTCGACGTTGAACGTGGACGGCCCCGTCCCGGACCGTACGACGATGATGTCGGCGGCCTCCGCCGTGGGATTGCTCTCCCGGTGCACCACGCCCTTGGGCACATGGACGAAGTCGCCGGGCCCCGCCTCCACCGTGTCGCGGCCGTCGGGGCCGGACTCCATCCTCAGGGCGCCCGTGAGGACGTAGATGACCGACTCCTGCTCGCCGTGGTGGTGCCACCCCGAGACCATGCCGGCCTCCGTACGGACGAAACCCGACCAGGTCCCCTCGGTGTCGAAGGCCTGCTGCCGGTCCATCCCCGGGGTCGGCGGCCCCGGCGTCCTGTCCTGGGGAGTGACGACCCGTACCCGATCCCGCCGAACGTTCATGACCGACTCCATCCGTGGATGGTCACTTCCGGAGTGTTCCTGTCAGCAGCCTAGTCTTCGCGGACGACTCCGCCTGAGTACGCGTACTCAGGCCGGTTGCGTCGATCGGCCCTCACGCCACCGGCCCGGATTCCCCAGCATGGGGAACTCCACGTCGAGAGAGGTGCTTGATGGGCCGTGACCTGCTGCAATTGCGCTCCGCCACCGAGGAGGACCTGGACTGGATCCATGAACTGCGGCACCGCGTCTACGCACAGGAGCTGGGCCAGCACGCCCCGGATCCGGCCGGGCGGCTCAGGGACGGGCTCGACGGTGACAACGTCTACCTGGTCGCGGCGCGCGGCGCGGTCCGGATCGGGTTCGTCAGCCTGACCCCGCCCTGGGTGGGCCGATACGGGCTCGACAAGTACCTCACCCGCGACGAGCTGCCGCTGCTGCACGACGACCCGTTCGAGGTGCGTCTCCTCACCGTCGAGCCCCGCTGGCGGGCCACCGCGGCGGCGCCCCTGCTGATGTACGCGGCGCTGCGCTGGACCGCCGCCCGCGGCGGGCGCCGGCTGGTGGCCATGGGGCGTGACGCACTGCTCGACCTGTACCGGGCCGTCGGCCTCAGCCCGGTCGGCCGTACGATCCACAGCGGCGCCGTGACGTTCGAGGTGCTGACCGGCGCCGTGACCGAGCTGACGAGGCGGGTGACGGACCGGTACGGCAGCGCGCTGGAGCGGCTGCGGACCACCGTGGACTGGCGGCTCGACGTACCGTTCGCGCCCCGGCCGGACGGCTGCGAACACGGCGGCGCCTCCTTCACCGCCGTCGGCACGGACTTCCGCACCCTGCACCGGCGCCACGACATCGTCATGGCCGACGTCCTGGACGCCTGGTTCCCGCCCGCCCCCGGCGTGCGGGCGGTGCTCGCGGAGGACCCGGCCTGGATCGCCCGCACCTCCCCGCCGGCCGGCGCCGAGGGACTGCTGGCGGAGATCGCCACGGCCCGCGCGCTGCCGACGGAGACGCTCGCGGTCGGCGCCGGCTCATCCGACCTGATCTTCCGCGCGTTCGGCCACTGGCTGACCCCGCAGAGCCGCGTCCTGCTGACGGACCCCTGCTACGGCGAGTACGCCCATGTCACCGAACGCGTGATCGGCTGCCGGGTGGACCGGCTGCCGCTGCGCCGCGAGGACGGCTGGCGCATCGACCCGGACCGGCTGTCCGCCGCCGTCGCCTCCGGCCGCTACGACCTCGTGGTCCTCGTCAACCCCAACAACCCGACGGGACGCCACGCCCCGGCCGCCGCACTGCGCTCGGTGATCGCCACCGCCCCGGTCCGCACCCGCTGGTGGATCGACGAGGCGTACCTGGGCTACGTCGGCCCGGCCGAGTCGCTCGCCGGCCTCGCCGCGACGGACCCGAGGGTGGTGGTGTGCACCTCCCTGTCCAAGACGTACGCGCTGTCCGGCCTGCGGGCCGCCTACCTGGTGGCCGAGCCGGTCACGGCGGCGGAGCTGCGCCGCTGGTCCCCGCCCTGGCCGGTCGGCCTCCCGGCACAGCTGGCCGCCGTCGCCGCCCTGCGCGACCCGGCGTACTACGCCGACCGTCTGCGGCGCACCCACGCCCTGCGCCGCCGGCTGGCCGCCGACCTGGCCGCCGTGGACGGGGACCTGAGGGTCGAGGAGGCCGTGGCGAACTTCCTCACCGTCACGCTCCCGCCCGACGGGCCGAGCGCCGCACGCCTGGTGTCCGAGTGCCGCCGGCACGACGTGTACCTGCGCGATCTGTCGCCGCTGTCACCGCGCTACGAGGGGCGCACGGTACGGATCGCGGTGCGGGACACGGACGAGAACGCGCGGATCGTGGCCGCGGTCCGGGCCGCCCTGCGGCCCACCGGTGTCCCACTCGTCACCGGATCCGCTCGATGATCACGGCGGCCTCGCTGGCGCCCTGGCTGGGCGGCGCGCTGGCGCTGGGCGGGGTCGCCGTCGCGGTGTCCCGGCGGCGGGAGCTGATGGTCCGGTGGTGCGCCTGGGCGGTCGGGGTGCCCCTGGTCACCGGGGCGTTCTGGCTGGGCCGCCCCGGCGCCGCCGCCGTCGCCGTCGTGGTCGCGGTGATCGCCGCGCTGGAGTACGGCGGGCTGCTGCGGCTGCCCCCGGTGGACCGGGCGGTGCTGGTCGCGGCGGTGACCGGTGTGGTGCTGGCGGCCTGGCTGGCGCCCGGACAGGTGCCGCGGGTCGTCGCGGTCGGCGCGCTCGCGGTGGCCGCGGTGCCGCTGCTGGCCGGTGACGCCGACCAGGGCCTGCGCCGGCTCGGGGCGGGTCTGCTGGGGCTGGCCTGGCTTAGTGTCCTCGCGGCGCTGGTGCCGCTCGGGGCGAGTGGGCTGGCGCTGTTCGTGGCGGTCTCCGTCGCCGACATCACGGCGTACTTCGCCGGACGCCGGCTCGGCGGGCCCCGGCTGTCGCCCCTGTCACCGGCCAAGCGCTGGAGCGGCACGCTGGCCGGGGCGGCGGCCGGCCTCGGCACGCTCGCCGTGCTGTCCGTGCCGGCCTGGCCGACGGCGCTCGCGGTGGCGGTCGGCGGACCGGCCGGCGACCTCCTCGAATCCATGGTCAAGCGAGGCGCGCAGGCGAAGGACGCCGGCCGCTGGCTCCCCGGCTCCGGCGGCCTGCTCGACCGGATCGACTCGCTGCTGATCGCCCTGGCGGTCCTGCTCGTGCTGAGCTGAACGCACCCACGGCACAAACACCGCACCCGGACCGTATGCGCGCCGGGTTCGGCGGCCTGCGGGCCGGGTGCGGGGTGGTGAGGGAAAGAAGGTGATCGACGATCAGGCCTTCTTGGTCTCCCAGAAGATCTTGTCGATCTCGGCGATCAGCTCGAGAGCCTTCTCGCCGGTCTTCGGGTCCGTCGACGCCTTGGCGGCCGACAGGGCCTTCAGGGTGTCGTTGACCAGGACGTGCAGCTGGGGGTACTTCTCGAAGTGCGGGGGCTTGAAGTAGTCGCTCCACAGCACGGAGACGTGGTGCTTCGCGAGCTCGGCACGCTGCTCCTTGATGACAGTGGCGCGCGCCTGGAAGTGCGGGTCGTCGTTGGCGGCCATCTTCTCCTGCACGGCCTTCACCGACTCCGCCTCGATGCGGGCCTGGGCCGGGTCGTACACACCGCAGGGCAGGTCGCAGTGCGCGCTGACCTTGACCTTGGGGGCAAACAGGCGGGAAAGCATGGAGCGTTCCTTCCTCGTGATCGTCTTCTCAGGTGGGACATTACTCCCTGCAAGACGGGTTTTCGCGAGTGCCCCCATGGGCTTAGGACAAAAGTCCGGGGTCAGACTGGGACTGGTGGAGGAACGGACCGGGGAGGTGCCGGGGATGCCGGAGCTGTCGCAGGAGACCGAGCGGGGGAGGGCCGGAGCGGCCTTCGGGCTGGCCGAGGTGACCGGGCCGTCCATGGTGCCCACGCTGTACCACGGGGATCAGCTGGTGGTGCAGTACGGGGCGCGGGTGAAGGCCGGTGACGTCGTCGTGCTGCGGCATCCCTTCCAGCAGGACCTGCTGGTCGTGAAGCGGGCCGTCGAGCGGCGGGACGGGGGGTGGTGGGTGCTCGGGGACAACACGTACGCGGGCGGGGACAGCACCGACTACGGGACCGTGCCCGACGAGCTGATCCTGGGCAAGGTGCGGCTGCGCTACCGGCCGCTCAAGCCGGATCAGCGCTCGCCGCTGGCCGTGGTGCGCTGGGTGCTGTCGGCGGCCAGGCCCGTGCTCGCCGTCCGGTCGGCCTCCAGGCGCTTGCGGGCTCGGTAGGCGGCCACATTGGCCCGGGTCGCGCAGCGGTCGGAGCAGTAGCGCCGGGAGCGGTTCGTGGAGGTGTCGAGGTAGGCGTTGCGGCACGGGGCCGCCTCGCACAGGCCGAGCCGGTCGACGCCGTACTCGGTGAGGTGGAAGGCCAGGCCCATCGCGGCGATGGCCGCGTAGCCCGCCGTCGCGTTCGACGGGTGGTCGGCCAGATGCATGTGCCACAGCGGGCGGCCGTCGTCGTCGCGGTGGTCGTGGCCGGAGATCTGCGGGCTCACCGGGAACTCCAGGAGGAGTGAGTTCAGCAGGTCGACGGCGAGGGTCTCGTCGCCGTGGTCGGCCGCCTCGAACACCGCGCGCAGCCGGGCCCGGACCGAGCGGAAGCGGGTGACGTCCGCGTCGGTGGCGCGGCGGGCGGCCGACTGGTTGCCGCCGAAGAGATCACGGACGGCCTCGACCGAGGTCAGTGAGTCCTTGCCCCGGACCGGTTCCTCGCTGTTGACGAGGCGTACGGCGTAGTCCGAGTAATAGGCCAGTTCCACTTGTAGTCCTTACGGAGGGGCTCTATGGTCGTGAGTGCGGTCGGGTAACGACTGATCGTGCTTTCAGGGTATTACGCGACGGGTGACGAGGGGGCTTCCATGACCACCACGGGTATCGGAACGACCGACTGGGCGGCCTGGCAGGAGAGCTGGGACCGGCAGCAGGAGTGGTACATGCCGGACCGGGAGGAGCGGTTCCGCGTCATGCTCGACATGGTCGAGGCGCTCGTCGGACCCGAGCCGCGCGTGCTCGACCTCGCCTGCGGCACCGGCACCATCACCGCCCGGCTGCTGGCCCGCCTCCCCGGCGCCACCAGCACCGGCGTCGACCTCGACCCGGCGCTCCTCACCATCGCCGAGGGCACCTTCGCGGGGGACGACCGCGTCACCCTGGTGACCGCCGACCTCAAGGACCCGACCTGGCCGTCCCGGCTGCCGTACGACGCGTACGACGCCGTCCTGACCGCCACGGCCCTGCACTGGCTGCACAGCGAACCCCTCGCGGCTCTCTACGGTCGGATCGCGGACCTCGTCCGCGACGGCGGTGTCTTCATGAACGCGGACCACATGATCGACGACACGACGCCCCGGATCAACGCGGCGGAGCGGGCACTGCGGCACGCCCGCATGGAACAGGCCAGGAGCGGCGGCGCCCTCGACTGGGCCGAGTGGTGGCGGCTCGCCGCCCAGGACCCGGTCCTCGCCGCGCCCACGGCCCGCCGCTTCGAGATCTACGGCGAGCACGCCGACGGGGACATGCCCTCGGCGGCGTGGCATGCGCGGACCCTGCGCGCGGCGGGCTTCGGCGAGGCCCGGCCGGTGTGGTGCTCGCCGTCGGACACCCTGCTGCTGGCCCTGAAGTGACCCACCGGCCGGCATGACGAAGGGGCGGTACGGAGTCTCCGTACCGCCCCTTGCGCGTCGTACCGCCAGAGCGCCGTCGTACCGCTAGAGCACCTTGGACAGGAACGCCTGCGTCCGTTCGTGCTGCGGGTTGGTCAGGACCTCGCGCGGGTCGCCGGACTCGACGACCACGCCGCCGTCCATGAAGACCAGGCTGTCGCCGACCTCACGGGCGAAGCCCATCTCGTGCGTGACGACGACCATCGTCATGCCGGACTCGGCCAGGTCGCGCATGACGTCCAGGACGTCGCCGACCAGCTCCGGGTCCAGAGCCGAGGTCGGCTCGTCGAACAGCATCAGCTTCGGGTCCATGGCGAGGGCCCGGGCGATGGCCACACGCTGCTGCTGGCCGCCGGAGAGCTGCGAGGGGTAGCTCCCGGCCTTGTCGGCCAGGCCGACCCGGTCCAGCAGCTCCCGCGCCCGCTCCCGGGCCTGGGCCTTGCTGGTGCCCTTGACCTGGACCGGGGCCTCGACGACGTTGTCCAGCGCCGTCATGTGCGGGAACAGGTTGAACCGCTGGAACACCATGCCGATGTCCCGGCGCTGCAGCGCGACCTCGCTGTCCTTGAGCTCGTACAGCTTGTCGCCCTTCTGGTGGTAGCCCACCAGGTTCCCGTCGACGTACAGCCGGCCGGCGTTGATCTTCTCCAGGTGGTTGATGCACCGGAGGAAGGTCGACTTCCCGGAGCCGGACGGACCGATCAGGCAGAACACCTCGCCGGTGTTGACCTGCAGATCGATGCCCTTGAGGACCTCGACCATGCCGAAGGACTTGTGAACACCCTCGGCCTTCACCATGGCGGTCATGCCGTGCTCCTATCGCGGCCGAGCGAAAGCAGGTTCGCCTTGACCTTCTGGAAGACCGTGGGCGGGAGGCTGCGGCTCGAACCGCGGGCGTAGTACCGCTCCAGGTAGTACTGGAAGATGCTGAAGACGCTGGTCATGACCAGGTACCAGATGGACGCGACGAACAGCAGCTCCATCACGGCGAACGACGAGGAGCCGATCACCGAGGTCGAGCGCAGCAGCTCGTTGTACGTCACCACGTACACCAGCGACGAGGTCTTCAGCATGTTGATGAACTCGTTGCCGGTCGGCGGCACGATCACCCGCATCGCCTGCGGGATCACGATCCGGCGCAGCGTCTTGCCGTGGCTCATGCCGAGCGCGTGCGCCGCCTCGGTCTGGCCCTCGTCCACCGCCAACAGACCGGCACGGCAGATTTCGGCCATGTACGCGGCCTCGTTCAGACCCAGGCCGAGCAGGGCGCACATGAACGGCGTCATGACGTCCGTCATCTCGTCCTTGTAGATCGGACCGAGGTTCAGCATCGGGAAGATCAGCGCCAGGTTGAACCACATCAGCAGCTGGACGTAGACCGGGGTGCCGCGGAAGAACCAGATGTACAGCCAGGCGACGGTGCTGGTCACCGGGTTCTTCGACAGCCGCATCACGGCGAGCAGGATGCCGAGGACGACGCCGAGCACCATCGCCAGGATGCTGATCAGCAGGGTGCGCCCGGCACCGGCGACGACCGTCGAGTCGAAGATCTTGTCGCCGACCGTCGACCACTGGATGTCACCGTTGGCGAACGCGTTGATCAGCAGCGCGAGCAGGGCGACGACGACGACAGCGCTGACCCAGCGGCCCCAGTGGCGCACCGGGATGGCCTTGATGGCCTCCGGCGGTCCGGCGTACGCCGAGTCCTTGGCGACCGGAGGGGTGTCCTCCGGCGGTGCGCCCGCGGGGGTCTTGTCGAGCTTGTCAGTCATGGGGACTGCCCTTCGAAGGCTTCGAGCGGTGCGGGTGGATCACTTGCCGCCGTTGATCGCGGACTGGGTGATCGCGCCGCTCTCGGCGCCCCACTTCTCCAGCACCTTCTGGTACGAGCCGTCCTTGATGATCGCGTCGACGGCCTCCTTCAGGGCGTCGCGCAGCTGGGTGTTCTTCTTCGCGACGACGATGCCGAACGGGGCGGCCTCGTACTGCTTGTCGAGGACCTCGAAGGTGTTGCCGCCGCCGGCCTTGCGGGCCATGTCCACGGCGACCGGGTAGTCGTTGACGCCGGCCACGGCACCGCCGGACTTCACGCGGGTCTGGGCCTCGGTGTCGTTCTCGAAGGACTCGATCTTCAGGGCCTTCTTGCCACCGCTGGTGCACGTCTTGGACTGCGCCTGCAGGGCCTCCTCGTAGGTGGTGCCCCGCTGTACGGCGACGGTCTGGCCGCAGAGGTCGTCCAGGGACTGGATGCCCTTGGGGTTGCCCTTCTGCACGTAGATGGCCGTGCCGGCGGTGAAGTAGTCGACGAAGTCCACGCCCTCGCCGAGCTTCTTGCCGCTGTCGTCCAGGCCCTCCTGGCGCTGCTTGTTGTCCGTGATGGACGACATCGCGAGGTCGTAGCGGCCGGAGTTGACGGCGGTGATCAGGGTGTCGAAGCCACCGTTGGTGAACTTGAACTCCACGCCGAGCTGCTTGCCGAGCGCGGCCGCGATGTCGGGGTCGACGCCGACGATCTTGCCGCCGTCGACGGACTCCATGGGGGCGTACTCGGCGTTCGTGCCGACCTGGATGACCTTGCTCTTCTGGATCTCGGCCGGCAGCTTCGAGAACAGGGGCGCCGAGGAGGCGCCGCCCGTGGTCTCGGAGGAGCCGCTGCCGCTGTCGTTGGTCTGGTCGCCGCAGGCGGAGAGCAGCAAGGCGCCCGCGACCGCGAGAGATCCGACCGCTGCCAGGCGGGTGCGCGCGGCGGTCGTGCGTCGAGTGGTGCTTGCGGTCATTTTGGGTTCCTCCGGCGGATGGATGGAGATGCCGATGGGTCGACACGCGTCGACTGGGGTCGACAAGTGTCGATGGGTCGACGAGAACACACAGCTTCGGGTGTCGCGACCTCGTGTGATTACGGCATCTTGCCATTCGGACTGCGCCAATCAGGGGGCCAGCCATGTCAAAATCGGATAACGGGCGACCCCCGAGCCGCACAGTCCGGTCCATCACGGCCGGGCGACGCCGGACCATCTGCGGGAATCCGTCCCCGTGGCCGGAGGATCTTCGGTTCATCTCACGATGCGATCGCCGACCGTGCGACCCGTCCGTTCAGCTGAGTCCGTGTCAAGGCTTCACCGGTCCTTGGCCGGTCTTCGAGCATGAGTCATGTCACTCGTGATCACCTCTGTCGAGGGTCCACAGCCCGAGCGGTGTGACCTTGCACCGATTGGACTCGTCGGCTGTGGTCTCCGTCCGGTATGAAGGTTCTTTACACCCCTCATCCGGGGCTCAGGGCGCGTGTGCGGCGCGCCCGACGCGCAGGCGCCCGTACGCATCACCTCTCCTGGGGCCTGTGCGATGCCCGCCCACTCCTCACCCGGAGTGGCCACCCTCAAACCAAGAACAGCTAAGGGGTACATCGAAGTGGCAGCGGAGATCGTCAATCCTCGCAGCGAGAGCGCGGACCATACGGGCCAGGAGGGCGGTGCGGAACCCCTCGATTCCTTCGATCCGGCGTTCGCGCTGCACCGTGGCGGAAAGATGGCCGTGCAGGCCACCGTCCCGGTCCGCGACAAGGACGACCTGTCCCTCGCTTACACGCCCGGCGTCGCACGCGTGTGCACCGCGATCGCGGAACAGCCGGACCTGGTGAACGACTACACGTGGAAGTCCTCCGTCGTCGCCGTCGTGACCGACGGCACCGCCGTCCTCGGGCTCGGGGACATCGGGCCGGAGGCCTCCCTCCCGGTCATGGAGGGCAAGGCCATCCTGTTCAAGCAGTTCGGCGGGGTCGACGCGGTTCCGATCGCGCTGGCCTGCACCGGCGTGGACGAGATCGTCGAGACGGTGGTGCGCCTCGCTCCCTCGTTCGGCGGTGTGAACCTGGAGGACATCTCGGCGCCCCGGTGCTTCGAGATCGAGCGCCGGCTCCAGGAGGCGCTCGACATCCCGGTCTTCCACGACGACCAGCACGGTACGGCGGTCGTGACGCTGGCGGCGCTGCGCAACGCGGCGCGGCTGAGCGGGCGGTCCATCGGTGACCTGCGGGCCGTGATCTCGGGCGCCGGAGCGGCCGGGGTCGCCATCGCGAAGATGCTGGTCGAGGCCGGTATCGGAGATGTGGCGCTGACCGACCGCAAGGGCATCGTCTCGGCGGACCGCGAGGACCTCACCGACGTCAAGCGCGAGGTCGCCGGGTTCACCAACAAGGCCGGGCTGAGCGGCGCGCTGGAGGACGCGCTGGCGGGCGCCGACGTGTTCATCGGCGTCTCCGGCGGTACGGTCCCGGAGGAGGCGGTGGCCTCCATGGCGAAGGGCGCGTTCGTCTTCGCCATGGCCAACCCGAACCCCGAGGTGCACCCCGACGTCGCCCACAAGTACGCGGCGGTCGTCGCGACCGGGCGGTCGGACTTCCCGAACCAGATCAACAACGTGCTGGCGTTCCCCGGGATCTTCGCGGGGGCGCTGCAGGTGCGGGCTTCTCGGATCACCGAGGGGATGAAGATCGCTGCCGCTGAGGCGCTGGCGGGTGTTGTCGGCGACGATCTCGCCGCTGACTATGTCATCCCGTCGCCGTTCGACGAGCGGGTTGCTCCGGCGGTGACTGCGGCGGTTGCCGCGGCTGCTCGCGCCGAGGGCGTCGCCCGTCGCTGACGCGCACTCGAATGGCCCCGTCCGCCCGGGCGGGGCCATTCCTTTTGCCCACCCACCCGCCTGATCGGGTGATGACGAGGTGACGGCGCTAGGGGGCTCCGCCCCCGGACCCCCGTATCGGCCCTGATTTGGCAAGAGGGTGTGTCTCACAGGCGGCCCCGGTTTCGCCGACCCCTCCCGCCGCCTATCGTCAGGTGCATGTTCGCCGCCTACGCCGCCCGAATCGACCCCGACCAGCCGCTTTCCGGACTGGAGTTGGGGGAGCGACCGGCCCCCGAGGCCCGGCCCGGCTGGAGTACCGTCACCGTGCGGGCCGCCTCCCTCAACCATCACGACCTCTGGTCCCTGCGCGGCGTCGGCCTCGCCGAGGACAAGCTGCCGATGATCCTCGGCTGCGACGCCGCCGGAGTCGACGCCGACGGCAACGAGGTCGTCCTGCACTCCGTCATCGGCCAGACCGGGCACGGCGTCGGCCCGAAGGAGCCCCGCTCCATCCTCACCGAGCACTACCAGGGCACCTTCGCCGAGCAGGTCGCCGTGCCGACCTGGAACATCCTGCCCAAGCCCAAGGAGCTGTCCTTCGCGGAGGCCGCCTGTCTGCCGACGGCCTGGCTGACGGCGTACCGCATGCTCTTCACCAACGCGGGTGTCCGCCCCGGTGACTCGGTCCTCGTCCAGGGGGCCGGCGGGGGTGTCGCCACCGCCGCGATCGTCCTCGGGAAGGCCGCCGGGCTGAAGGTCTTCGCGACCAGCCGCGACGAGGCCAAGCGCAAGCGGGCGCTGGAGCTCGGCGCGGTCGAGGCGGTGGAGCCCGGTGCGCGGCTGCCGCAGCGCGTGGACGCCGTCATCGAGACCGTCGGCGCGGCCACCTGGTCCCACTCGGTGAAGTCCCTGAAGCCCGGCGGCACCCTCGTCATCTCCGGTGCCACGAGCGGCGACCGGCCCTCGCACGCCGAGCTCACCCGGATCTTCTTCCTGGAGCTGAAGGTCGTCGGCTCCACCATGGGGACCAAGGAGGAGCTGGAGGACCTGCTCTCCTTCTGCGCCGTCACGGGGGTGCGCCCCGTCATCGACGAGATCCTCCCGCTGGACCGGGCGCGCGAGGGCTTCGAACGCCTCGAGTCCGGCGACCAGTTCGGCAAGATCGTGCTCACGAACGGCTGAGCCGCCGGCCCATGCCACTCGCGCGGCCGAAGGCGGGTCCGGGATTCCGGGCCCGCCTTTCGCGTACCCCGGTTGTCAATCACGGTTGACAGAAGGGGGGCCGTCAACCTAAGTTGACATCATGACCGAAGCAACGGATCTCGCCGAACGCGCCGGCGACCGCGATCCACGGGTCGGACTGCGGGCCGTCGCCGCGCTGCGCAGGCTGCTGGAGCAGCTGGAGGCGGTGCAGGTGCGCAGCGCGCGCAACCAGGGCTGGTCGTGGCAGGAGATCGCCGCGGAACTCGGAGTAAGCAGGCAGGCCGTGCACAAGAAGTACGGGAGGCAATGATGTTCGAGCGGTTCACGAAGGACGCCCGCGACGTGGTGCGCGGTGCCGTCGAGCACTGCGAGGGGGCGGGGGTGCGGACCGTCGGGACCGAGCATCTGCTGCTCGCCCTGCTGGACCGGGAGGGCAGCCGCGCCTCCTTCGCGCTGGCCGCCCTCGGGCTCGCCGAGCGCAGGGACTCGGTGCGGGAGGCGCTGGAGGAGTCGCGCCGGCGTGCGGGTCTCTCGCGCGCCGAGACCGACGCCCTCGCCGGACTGGGCATCGACGTCACGGAGATCGTCGCCCGGGTGGAGGAGATGCACGGGGTGGGCGCGATGGCCGCCGACACCGTGCCCGCCGGGGCGGGCGCCGCAGGCCGCGGGGCGCGGGACGCCGGGCGGTGGGCGGGGCGCCCGAGCTTCGGCCGGGGCGCCAAGCGGATCCTGGAACAGTCCCTGCGCATGGCACTGGCCCACCGCGACCGGCGCATCGGCGACGAGCACATCCTCCTCGCCCTCACCACCCAGCCCGGCCCCACCGCCGAGGTCCTCGCCGACCACGGCGTGACCCACACCGCCCTGACCCGGGTTCTGTACGGCGAGGGAGAACCCAGGGCGAGCTGACCGACTCCTCGCCCCGGCCCCCGGCCCCCGGCCTTCGGCCGCCTCAGGCCTTCGGCGCCCGCAGTATCGCCCCGATGTGGGCCGCCGCCGAGGACAGGTGGCGGCGGGTGTCGCGGAGCTGGTCGGCGGTGATGCCGTGGTCGCGGGCGGCGTCGCGGATGTCGTCGCGGAAGCGGTCGAGCAGACGGTCCAGATCACGGGCCGGGTCGCCGCTGGAGTCCTCGTGGGCCCACGCCGGTTCGTAGTCGGCGGGGAAGTCCTCGGGGGTGTGGGAGTAGGCCGGGGCCGGATCGGCGGGGGAGCGGCCGAAGCCCAGGTCCTTGCCGAACTCCTTGCCGAAGTCCTTGCCGAACTCCCCGAACTCCCTGGCCAGTTCGGTCAGGCCCTCGCGGACGCCGGTCGGCCAGTCGCCGCGCGCGAAGTGGTCCTGGACCTGGTCCTGGACCCGCCGCGCGATCCGCTGCATCTCCTCCTGCGCCTGGGCCCGCGCATGGTCCTGTGCCTCCTTGGCCTGACGGCGGGCCCGTTGGGCCTCCTCGCGGGCCCTGCGGCTCTCGTCCTTGGCCCGGCGGGCCTGTTCCTTCCACTCCTGCTTGACGCGGCGCATCTCCTCCTTGGCGGCCCGCCAGGACTCCTTGTCGCCGTACTCGCCCTGGTCGGGGTCGGGGCCGGCGCGGCCGTCACGCCGGGCCTCGCCGGCCGCCGCCCGCATCTCACGCCGTAGATCGCCCGCCGCGCCCCGTACGTCGGCCCGGATCTCCGCGGCGAGTTCCGCGACCGACTCGCGGATCTCCAGCTCCAGGTCGGCCAGTTCACCGCTGCGGTCGGCGAGTTCGGCCCGGCCCGCGTCGGTGATCGCGTACACCTTGCGGCCGCCCTCGGTGGTGTGGGTGACCAGACCCTCGGCCTCCAGCTTGGCCAACCGGGGGTAGACGGTGCCCGCCGACGGCGCGTACAGCCCCTGGAAGCGCTCCTCCAGGAGGCGGATCACCTCGTAACCGTGGCGCGGGGCCTCGTCCAGCAGCTTCAGCAGATAGAGACGGAGACGGCCGTGGGCGAAGACGGGGGGCATGTCAGAGCACCTTCTTGTCGGTCGTGCTGTCGGCCGGGCCGGCGGAGGGGGAATCGCCGCCCGGGCCGGAAACGGCATTGTCCCCCGTGCCGGAGCCGGTGCCGGACCAGTCCCCGTCCTCCACGGGCGGCCGTCGCAGCAGGGCGATCGAGCCGGAGACCGTCGTCGCCTTCAGCCTGCCGTTGCCCGCGCCGAGGCGGCCGGTGATCCGCTTGGCGCCCCACTGGCCGCTGACCCGCAGATCCTCGAAGGCGTTGGAGACCGCGCCGCTCGCCGTGTTCGCCTCCACCTCCGCGTCGGCCGGGTGGGGCAGCCGGATGGCGATCTCACCCGAGACGTTGGTCAGGGAGATCTCCGTGGGCCTGCTCGTCGGGTCCACGTCGACGACCATCGAGCCGCTCACCGAGTCCGCCTTGACGGACGAGCCGGCCTCGACGACGGTCAGGTCCCCGGACACGGAGTTGAACCGCAGATCGCCGGTGAGCGCCTGGGCCTCCACGCTGCCCGACACCGTGTCCGTGCGGACCGTGCCCGCGAGGCCCACCAGGGTGGCGTCACCGGTGACGCCCTTGATCTCCGTACGCCCGTCGATCCCGGACACCGTCGCGCCGGCGCTCACCACGCCCAGCTCCACCCGGGTGCCGGCCGGGACCGCCAGGGAGACCACGGCACTGCGCCGCCACCCCTTGCGGTCGAGCCATTTGAGGAAGCCCTTCCAGGGCAGATCCTCGTACGCGACCGTCAACGTGCCGTCACGATGACTCACCACGAGGGGTGGCCCCTCGATGCGGGACACCTCCAGCCGGGCGGGGCCCTCGTCCGTGCCCACCACGTTCACCGTGCCGTCGACGATGCGGACGTGCAGGGTGCTCACGGGCTCGTCGAAGGTGAGCTTGCTCGGCTCGGCGACGGACCATTCGGACATGGGAGGCCTCCTCGGCGGGACGCAACGCGCCATATCGCGTCTTCTTCAATTCACGATATATCGCGGTCGCCGGAAGTCAAGGCACCCGTGGGAGTGACCGGCCGTGACCACCGTTGACCGGCGCGGCCTACCCTGGGGACGTAGGCCCACAGGAGCAGGAGCGAGAGTTGTACTTCACCGACCGAGGCATCGAGGAACTGGAGAAGCGGCGCGGCGAGGAGGAGGTCACCTTCGAGTGGCTCGCCGAGCAGCTGCGCACGTTCGTCGACCTGAACCCGGACTTCGAGGTGCCGGTGGAGCGCCTGGCCACCTGGCTCGCCCGGCTGGACGACGAGGACGACGAGGACTGACGTACGAGAACTGACGTACGACGACCGACATACGACGACCGGCGTACGACAAAGAGCCCGCCCCCGGAGATCTCCGGGGGCGGGCTCTTTTGCCGATGGGTCAGAGGCTCACGCCTCGAACACCTCGCGCACCAGCTGCTCCTGCTCCGCCTGGTGGCGCTTGGCGGAGCCGACGGCCGGGGACGAGCCGTGCGGCCGCGAGATGCGGCGCAGCCGCTCGCCGTGCGGGACGTCGGCGCCGACCGCCAGGTCCAGGTGGTCGATCAGGTTCAGGGCGATGAACGGCCAGGCGCCCTGGTTGGCCGGCTCCTCCTGGGCCCACAGGTACTTCTCGGCGTTCGGGTACTTGTTGACCTCCGCCTGGACCTCGGCACCCGGCAGCGGGTAGAGGCGCTCGAGGCGGATGATCGCCGTGTCCGTGGCGCCGCGCTTCTGCCGCTCGGCGTCCAGGTCGTAGTAGACCTTGCCGGAGCAGAAGACGACCTTCTTGACGGCGTTCGGCTCGACCGAGGCGTCGCCGATGACCGGGCGGAACTCGCCGCTCGTGAACTCCTCCGCCTTCGACGCGGCGGCCTTCAGACGCAGCATCGACTTCGGGGTGAAGACGACCAGCGGCTTGTGGTGCGGGTTGTGCACCTGCCACCGCAGGAGGTGGAAGTAGTTCGACGGGAGCGTCGGCATCGCGACCGTCATGTTGTTCTGGGCGCAGAGCTGCAGGAAGCGCTCGACTCGGGCCGAGGAGTGGTCCGGGCCCTGGCCCTCGTAGCCGTGGGGGAGGAGGAGCGTGACACCGCTCGTCTGGCCCCACTTCTGCTCGGCCGCCGAGATGTACTCGTCGACCACCGTCTGCGCGCCGTTGACGAAGTCGCCGAACTGCGCCTCCCACATCACGAGCGCGTCGGGGCGGGCCAGCGAGTAGCCGTACTCGAAGCCCATGACCGCGTACTCGGACAGCAGGGAGTTGTAGACGTTGTAGCGGGCCTGCTCCTCGTTGAGGTACTGGAGCGGGGTGTGCTCCTCGCCCGTCTCGCGGTCGATGAGGACCGCGTGGCGCTGGCCGAAGGTGCCGCGCTGGGAGTCCTGGCCGGACAGCCGGACCGGGACGCCCTCCAGGAGGAGGGAGCCGACCGCGAGGGTCTCGCCCATGCCCCAGTCGATCGTGCCGTCCTCGACCATCGCCGCACGGCGCTGCAGCTGCGGCAGCAGACGCGGGTGCACGTGGAAGTAGTCGGGGATGTTGACCTGGGACTCGGCGATGCGCTTGACGACCTCGGCGGAGACCGCGGTCGGGACGGCGACGGGGAAGCCGTCCTGCGGGTCGTGGGAGTCGCCGGGGGCGGGCTGCGCGGTGGCCTCGCGGACCTCCGTGAAGACCTTCTCCAGCTGGCCCTGGTAGTCCTGCAGGGCCTGCTCGGCCTCTTCCAGGGTGATGTCGCCGCGACCGATCAGGGACTCGGTGTAGAGCTTGCGCACCGAGCGCTTCTTGTCGATCAGGTCGTACATCAGCGGCTGGGTGAAGGCCGGGTTGTCCGACTCGTTGTGACCGCGGCGGCGGTAGCAGATGAGGTCGATCACCACGTCCTTGTTGAACGCCTGGCGGAACTCGAAGGCGAGCCGCGCGACGCGGACCACGGCCTCCGGGTCGTCGCCGTTCACGTGGAAGATCGGAGCCTCGATCATGCGGGCCACGTCCGTCGCGTACATGGAGGAGCGCGAGGACTCGGGGGCCGCGGTGAAGCCGACCTGGTTGTTGATGACGATGTGGACCGTGCCGCCGGTGCGGTAGCCGCGCAGCTGCGACATGTTCAGGGTCTCGGCCACCACGCCCTGGCCCGCGAAGGCCGCGTCGCCGTGCAGGGCCACCGGCAGGACGGTGAAGTCCGTGCCGCCCTTGTTGATGATGTCCTGCTTGGCGCGGCTGATGCCCTCGATGATCGGGTCGACCGTCTCCAGGTGGGACGGGTTCGCGGCCAGCGAGACCCTGATCTGCTCGCCGTCGAGGCCGGTGAAGGTGCCCTGGGCGCCCAGGTGGTACTTCACGTCGCCGGAGCCGTGCATCGACTTCGGGTCGAGGTTGCCCTCGAACTCGCGGAAGATCTGCGCGTACGACTTGCCGACGATGTTGGCGAGGACGTTGAGGCGGCCGCGGTGGGCCATGCCGATGACGACCTCGTCCAGTCGGGACTCCGCCGCGCTGTCGATGACCGCGTCGAGCAGCGGGATGACGGACTCGCCGCCCTCCAGGGAGAAGCGCTTCTGGCCGACGTACTTCGTCTGGAGGAAGGTCTCGAAGGCCTCCGCCGCGTTCAGGCGGCGCAGGATGCGCAGCTGCTCCTCGCGCTCCGGCTTGGTGTGCGCGCGCTCGATGCGGTCCTGGATCCAGCGGCGCTGCTTCGGGTCCTGGATGTGCATGAACTCGACGCCGGTGGTGCGGCAGTACGAGTCGCGCAGCACGCCGAGGATGTCGCGCAGCTTCATCAGGGACTTGCCGGCGAAGCCGCCGACGGCGAACTCGCGCTCCAGGTCCCACAGGGTGAGGCCGTGCTCGGTGATGTCCAGGTCGGGGTGCTTGCGCTGGCGGTACTCCAGCGGGTCGGTGTCGGCCATGACGTGGCCGCGGACCCGGTAGGAGTGGATCAGCTCGAAGACCCGCGCGGCCTTGGTGACGTCGTCGTCGTGGCTGGCGTCGATGTCCTTGAGCCAGCGGACCGGCTCGTAGGGGATGCGCAGCGCCTCGAAGATCTCGTCGTAGAAGCCGCCCTCGCCGAGGAGGAAGTTGGCGACGATCCGCAGGAACTCGCCGGAGGCGGCGCCCTGGATGACCCGGTGGTCGTAGGTCGACGTGAGCGTCATGACCTTGGAGATGCCGAGCTTGTTCAGGGTGTCCTGGCTGGTGCCCTGGAACTCCGCCGGGTAGTCCATGGAGCCGACGCCCATGATGACCGACTGGCCGGGCATCAGACGCGGCACGGAGTGGACGGTGCCGAGGCCGCCGGGGTTGGTCAGGGAGACCGTGACACCGGTGAAGTCGTCCATCGTCAGCTTGCCGTCGCGGGCGCGGCGGACGATGTCCTCGTAGGCCTGCCAGAACTCGAAGAAGTTCAGCGTCTCGGCCTTCTTGATGCCGGCGACGACGAGCTGGCGGTCGCCGTTGGGCTTCACCAGGTCGATGGCCAGGCCGAAGTTGACGTGCGGCGGCTTGACGAGGGTGGGCTTCCCGTCCTTCTCCGCGTAGTGCCAGTTCATCGACGGCATGGCCTTGATGGCCTGCACCATCGCGAAGCCGATCAGGTGCGTGAAGGAGATCTTCCCGCCCCGGGCGCGCTTGAGGTGGTTGTTGATGACGATGCGGTTGTCGAACAGCAGCTTCACCGGGACCGCGCGGACCGAGGTGGCCGTCGGCAGCTCCAGCGAGGCGTTCATGTTCTTCGCGACCGCGGCGGCCGGGCCGCGCAGCGTGATCAGCTCGGGGCCCTCGGGCGCGGCGGCGGCTGCGGCCTGGGGAGCGGCGGCGGCCGGCTTCGCGGGCGCCGGGGCGGCCTTCGCGGGAGCGGGCGCGGCCGGGGCCGGGGCGGCGGCAGCGGGCTTCGGGGCGGCGGCCGGGGCCGGCACGGGAGCCGGAGCGGCCGGGGCGGCGGGCGCCGGAGGTGTGGTGGTGGCTGCGGCCCCCGCGGCCGCAGTACCCGCCGGAGCCGAGGGCGTGGCCGCACCCGGCTTGTAGTCGGCGAAGAAGTCCCACCAGGCACGGTCTACCGAATTCGGGTCCTGGAGGTACTGCTGATAGATCTCGTCGACGAGCCACTCGTTCGGGCCGAACGCGGCAGCGGGGTTCTTGCCCGCTTGGTCTGCGTCGGTCGAGATGCTCGATGCGTTACTGGGGGACTGTGGCGACACGGCGGCAACCGCCCTCTTCCGCTTCACAAGGTGATGGACAGCGGGAATAAAGGCTACGCCCCCAAGAGCACGAAGGTCAGGTCGAGCCGGTCCATCGTCGCGTAAGTCACATCAGAAAGTGTGTTTCGGGGGTTGAAATGGCGGGAAACAAGCGCGGTTGCGCTCAGAAAAGGGTGCGTTGAGACAGGTCGCGCACAGCAACCGTGCGGACCGCGTGCGAACCGGTGCCCACCTGCACCGGTCCTCCGCCTGATCACACGTGTCCGACAGCGCGGACAGCCGGTGGATCTTGAGGCTCCGGTTCGCACTTTACGTCAACTTGGAAGAGAAGGCTCTCCCGGAAGAGTGATAAGAATCCGGCAACCCCGCTCGGATTCGGCCACTCCGATCCGTCCGCCGTGGAGATCGACCGCCCATCGGGCGATCGCCAGCCCCAGACCCGTACCGCCGTCGCTGCCCGGACCGTGCGGCCGGCGGACGGCTCCCCGGTTGAACCTCTCGAACACGCGGTGCCACTCCGAGCGCGGTATGCCGGGGCCCTCGTCCAGGACCTCCAGCTCCAGCGAGTCCGGCTGCGTCCCGCGCCGCGCCTTCACCGTCACCCGGCCGTGCGGCGGGCTGTGCTTGACCGCGTTGTCGATCAAGTTCGCCACGACCTGGTGGATGCGCTCCGGGTCCGCGTGCGCGGTCAGCTCCGGAGGGGTCACGTCCAGGTGCAGATGGACGTCCGTGCGCGTGTGGCTGCCGCCCGAGCCCATGGTCGCGCGCGCCGAGGACACCATGTTGGCCTCCTTCAGCACGCCCGACAGATACGGCCACACCTCGAAACGGCGCATGCGCAGCCGTACGACGCCGTTGTCGAGCCGGGACAGGTCGAGCAGCGTCTCCACCAGCCGCCCGAGCCGCTCCGTCTGCTTCAGCGCCGTACGCATCGTCTCGGGATCGGCCTCGGCGATCCCGTCGACCACGTTCTCCAGGACCGCGCGCAGCCCCGCGATCGGGGTGCGCAGCTCGTGCGAGACGTTGGCGACCAGCTCCTTGCGCTGGGCGTCCTGCGCCTCCAGCTCGTCCGCCATCACGTTGATCGTCTGGGCCAGGTCGCCCAGCTCGTCCCGCCGGTTCTCACGGACCCGGCGGGTGTAGTCACCGTGCGAGATGGAGCGCGCGACCGCGTTCATCTCGTCCAGCGGCGCGGTGAGCGAATGCGCCACGAACTGCGTAATCAGCAGCGTGGCGATCATCGAGAAGACCGTGATGAAGCGGAGCTCCGTCTTGGTGTGCACCGCGATCATCGACAGACCCGTGGTGATCAGCACCGAGATGACGACGAGCGCGCCCAGCTTGGTCTTGACCGAGAACGGGCGCACGCCGCCCCAGGGCTCGCCCGGCCCGGAGCCGGGGCTTCTCGGTCCGTCCGCGCCGCTCATGGCGTCGGGGTCTCCAGCGCGTAGCCCACGCCGTGCACCGTACGGATCCGCTCCGCGCCGATCTTCCGGCGCAGCGCCTTGATGTGGCTGTCGACCGTGCGGGTGCCGGAGGCGTCCGCCCAGTCCCAGACCTCGGCGAGGAGCTGCTCACGGGAGAGCACCGCGCGCGGGGTGTTCGCCAGGCAGACCAGCAGGTCGAACTCGGTGGGCGTGAGGTGCACGTCCTCCGAGCGCACCCGCACCCGGCGCTGCGCGTGGTCGATCTCCAGCTCGCCGAGGCGCAGGATGCCGCTGCGGGGCGTGGTGGCCGCGATCGCGGCCCGCTCCACCCGGCGCAGCAGCACATGCACGCGGGCGGCCAGCTCCCGCATCGAGAACGGCTTGGTCATGTAGTCGTCGGCGCCCACGCCGAGCCCGACCAGCATGTCGGTCTCGTCGTCGCGCGCCGTGAGCATGAGCACCGGCACCGGACGGGCGGCCTGCACTCGGCGGCAGACCTCCAGACCGTCGAAGCCGGGCAGCATGATGTCGAGGATCAGCAGATCGGGCTGCCAGGCCTCGGCGGTGTCGACGGCCGCCGGACCGTCACCCGCTGTTTGCACGAGGAATCCCTCGGCGCGCAGGCGGACCGCGATGGCGTCGACGATGGTCGGGTCGTCCTCGACCACCAGGACGCGCCGCTGTGCGCCCGGGGTCGCCGTCGTCGTGCCGTTGTGCGAGGTGTGTGTCGTCTCCATCGCCCGCCCCTGAGTGTGCTTTCCGGAACCAGTGGGGTGATCCCTTGTCTGCGCATGACTGCGGTTGACGCGTAAATGATCGGCGTCAGGGATGCAACGTACCCGGAGTCACCGACGCATTGCTATCCAGGCCCGACGGCGGGACGGACGGCGAGGTGCACGACGTCCGGCACGCCTCGGGCAACCGGGACCTCTTCGGTACGCACCTGCCGGAACCCGGCATTCCCCAAGGTTCCCTCGAATTCCGGAGAGGGGCGGGCGGACCAGACGGCCAGGACACCACCGGGTGTCAACACCCTTGCGCAGCCGGTGAGTCCGGCCGGTGAGTACAGGCTGTCGTTGCCCTCGGTGACGGTCCAGCCGGGCCCGTTGTCGATGTCCAGGCACATCGCGTCGAACGTGTCGTACGTCTCACGGACATAATCCAGCAGGTCCGCTTCCACGACCTTCGTGCGCGGATCGGCGAGCGCCCGCGCCGAGAGTTCCCCGAGCGGCCCGTCGAGATGCCAGTCGACGACGGCCCGCTCCCGCTCCACGACGGTGATCGCGCCCCAGCGCGGATCGGCGGCGGCGTGCGCCAGCGAGAACCCGACGCCCAGGCCGCCGATCAGCAGCTTCGGTGCCGGGCGGCCGTCCAGCGCGGCGAGCGCGGCGTCGACGAGCAGCCGCTCCGAGCGGCCGTCGGAGGTGTCCATCAGGAAGCAGCCGTTGGCGATGATCTGGAGCAGTTCGCCGTGCCGGCGCAGCACGACCTCGCCATGGGGCCCCTCGCGACGGTCGAGCACGACGGGTGCGTCGGGGATGTCGTACGAACTGGGCATCGGCCCATCCTGGCACTTTCCTGACGGTCCGTTGACGAATTACGGGGACGGCCGGTCGGACGGGGGTGCGAGGCCGGTGTGACGTTGACGAACGCCTGTGCGCTGAGTGTCGTGAAGCCCCGGGGAATCTCAGAGCTTCCTGTGAATCGGCCTCCGGGTGGCGCCGATCACAGACACGGCACAGGTCGGCCACGAAGGGTGGGGTGAAACGGAAGGAGCGACTCCCGGTGGAACCCACGGTGGCCCGTACGAGCCCGCCCCTTCCCGATGTGTCCGGACTGCTGGACGCCATCCCCGGCCAGCGTGTCCCACGGCCGGTCACGCAGCCCGCCGAGGCGACCCCGCGGGCCCGGCGCCTGCGCCTGCCCCGGATCCCCGTCCCCTTCACCCTGTCCTACGCCGCCGTCCTCGCCGTCACCTCCTACGTCGCCGCGCACGCCGACCCGGCCCTCGTGCACGCCCTGCACCAGGACTCCAGCACCGACGTGGCCCATCTGCTGACCGCCCCGGCACTGGTGCTGATCGCCAGCGCGCTGTGGGTGGCCGGCGGGCTCGTCTCGCCCTTCACCCTGGGCTTCCTGATCGTCCTCGGCGCGCTGGAACGGCGCCTCGGCGGCGCGCGCACGGCCGTCGTCTTCCTCCTCGGCCATGTCCTCGCCACCCTCGCCACCGAGGTCCCGGTCGGTCTCGCCGTCCTGGTCGGCCATCTGCCCGACAGCTCCCTGCACCGCCTCGACTACGGCATCAGCTTCGGCGTGGCCTGCGGCGTGGGCGCCCTGGCCGGCCTGCTCCGCCCCTGGCTGCGCCTCCCCCTCCTCGCCGCCTTCGGCGGCATGCTCCTCCAGGACCTGATCGCCTTCACCGACCCGCTCACCAACTGGGGACATCTGATCGCGCTGACCATAGGGATCGGGACCTGGCCGTGGGCGCGCCGGTGGAGCCGGGAGCGGGCCGGGGGCCGCTCCTAGGGCCTGTCGTTTGGATCATGCCGCGCGTCGCGGGGTGTGGCACGCGCGTCTGCGGCGTTGTCGTCGGTTGACGACTCCCGCTCTCGGCTGCGCTCGAGCGGGGGGACCCCCATCGCGTCGCCGCCCTCCTCCGCCTTGCAGCCGCACGCACCACACCCCGCTCGGCTCGGCCGAGAGGCCACGTCGGCTCAGCCGACCTGATCCAAACGACAGGCTCTAGGCGGCCCTCGCCGCCGCCAGTCCCTCGGCCAGAGCCGGGATTCCCAGGCGTTGTTCGTCCTGGGGGCTCGCCAGGTGCAGCAGGTTGGTCAGTTGGTAGGGGTCGGCGCGCAGGTCGTAGTACTCGCGGAAGAGGACCTCTCCGGAGCCCCGCGGGCGGCCGTCGCCGTCCAGGCGGCCCCGGTAGTACTCGGTGTACTGCTCGTTCTTCCCCACGTACGAGGCCCAGGTGTGGATCGGGACCTTGTCCTGGCGGTTCCACCACCACTCGGCGAGGACGTGGTGGCGGTCGTTGCGGGCGTCGAGGAGGGAGTGGCCGTCGTGCGGGGTGTCGGGGGTGACGCCGGCCGCGGCCAGGAAGGTGGGCGCGATGTCGACGTGGCAGGTCAGCCGGTCGTCCCGGCCGCCCTCGGCGAGACCGCCGGCCGGCCACGACATCAGGAACGGCACCTCCAGGCTCGGCCGGTACGGCACCGACTTGCGCAGCCAGCCGTGGTCGCCCCAGGCCAGGCCGTGGTCGCTGGTGAACACCACCAGGGTGTTCTCCAGCTGGCCCAGCTCGCGCAGCTTCTCGCGGAAGTCGCGCATCGCGTCGTCCACGGAGAGCAGGGTGCGCAGCTGACGGGTGCGCAGGGCCCTGCCCTCGGCGAAGGAGTGGTCGGCGGTCCGCAGGAACGGCGGCTTGTCCAGCTTCCCCGTCTCGAACACCGACGGGCGGCCCTTCCAGGAGGGCACGCGCGTGTGGGCGTACGTCCCGTCCGGGATGTTCACCTCGTGCGCCGCGCGCGTGGCGACGTACGCGAACCAGGGGCGGGTGTCCGTGCGGGACCGCTCGATGAAGGCGAGGGCGCGGTCCTTGATGACGGTGGTGTTGTAGCCGGGGATGGTCCGGACCGTACCGCCGTCGTTGTAGTGGCCGTCGACGTAGGCGACCGGTTCCTGCAGCAGCCACTCGTCGAAGTGGGGCGGGTTGTCGGCGGGGTGCCAGTAGTTGAGGTACTTGCCGAACAGTCCGGTGCGGTAGCCGGCCTCGCGCAGCTGACGCTGGACGGTGGTGTGCTGGTCCAGGTGGGTGGGGTGCCGGGTGTCGAGGACGCCGTGGTGGTGGGCGTACCGGCCGGACATGATGGACGCCCTCGACGGCGCGCACAGCGGGGTGTTGGCGTGCGCGCGCTCGAAGGTGACGCCGCCCCGGCCGAGCCAGTCGATCGTCTGCCGCAGCGCCCAGTCGGTGTCCTTGGGCTGGTCGTCGGTGAGGACGAGGAGGATGTTCGGACGGTTATCGGAACGCGGACGCGGGCCGGGGGAGGCCGGGGGCGCGCTGCGGCGGGCCGCCGGTGCGGGGGCGGCCGCGGCCGGGGTCCGGCCGGCGTCGACGGTACGGCTCCCCCGTACGGCGAGCGAGGCGGCGACCGCCCCCGCGGCGATCGCGGTCGCTCCGGCGACGAGGGCGCGGCGGCCCGGCCGTCGCTCTCCCGGTGTGTCGGTCGTGTCGCTCATGTGTCCCCCTGGCCCCGTTGTGCCCGCGTTTCAGGCGGCTTGCTCACTGTGAATCGCCTTGCAGTGTGCGTGAGTTGCCTGTGAGTTGTGTTGCGGGGATGCGGCGGAGGGCTTGCGAAGGTATGGCGACCGGCGCGGCCGGGAGGGGCGTCAGTCGTCGTAGCGGACCGTGCCGTCCTCCCGCAGGGTCGGGTGGATCTTCATGGGGCCGTACTCGTCGACGTCCGACGGGCGGGGCGGCTCCGGGCCGTCCGGGCCCATCCGGACCATCCGCTCGACGCGGCAGACCCGGAACACCCGGTCCTCCACGCTCGCCTCGTCGGCCCGCCCCGCCGCCCGGAACGCCTCGGCGGCGCGGGCGTAGCGGGCCTTCTTGCGGTCGTCGAAGCGGTACAGCATCGCCCAGACGCGGGACATGCCGTCGTAGAGCGAGCGGCGGGCGTCGTGCGGCGTCGGGTGCAGGGAACCGCAGGGGCTCCAGCCGGTGGCGCCGCGCTCGGCCACCGCGAAGCCGACGGGCAGCCGCACCACGTCCGGGTGGGTGACGGCCGCCCGCGCCGAGTCCGCGAGCACGTCCTCGGGGAAGCGGGCGCCCGCGTACACGAAATCGCGCAGGCCCAGCCGCAGGGCGCCCGCCATCGGCCCCTCGTCCCGGCCGGGATCCAGCGCGAAGTCCACGTCGGGGGCGGGGACCCCCATCCGCTCCTCCCACGACGGGCAGACCGGTTCCGGGTCCGTGGGCCGCGGCGGCTCCAGGCCGTCGTCGCCGGTCCGGGCGAACTCGTCGCCGCGTACGACCCGGTAGCGCACACCCAGCGCCTCCACCTCGTCGGCCGGGTCACGCTCCAGCACCGCGACGGCCGCGAGGAGCGCGCGCCGGACGGCCGGGTCGTCGGTGCCGTCCTTCGCCATGAACCACAGATGCGAGTTCAGCCCGTCCCGGGCCTGCTGGGGCATGCCGTCCACGACCGGCTTCAGCAGCCGCCAGCGCGGTTCGGCACCGGCCGGGTCCCGGACGGCGACACCGAAGACGGGCCCGCGCAGCGCGATGTGCGGATAGCGCCGGGAGGCCTCCACGGCGTCCGCCTCCATCACCCAGGCGACGGGGTCGTCCCGGCGCACGAGATCCGCGTGCAGCGCGTCGAGTCGTCGCTTCCAGTCATCGGTCATACGCGCATTGTGGTCGCGGCGGCGGGTGACTTCGGGGTGAATGCCGGAAGTGGGCGGATGGGGTGGGGGAAGGCGGGAGCGGGGAGGCACGGCCGGTCGTGCATGGCCGCTCGACGCGCCCCCGAGCGCCTCGGGGTGCCGGGCTCGCTTCGGGTGTCCGCTCTTGCGCGCGGGTACGAGGGTGTGGCCGGCGGCGTTTCGGGGTGACCGTGGGGGCGCCGGGCCGGGGGTGGGGCTCAGCGCGCGGCTGCCGTGAACCTCGCGCTCGTCTCCGGTGCCTGCGCCCGCCGGCCCAGGGACGCGTACAGGGCCCGGCCCTCCGGGGTGGCGTTCAGGATCGCGGTGTGGGCGCCCTGGGCGTGGGCCGTGTGCGGGAGGGTGTGCAGGACGAGGGTGCCGAAGCCCCGGCGGCGGTGGGCGGGGGCCGTCTCGACGAGGTCGACGACCGCCGTCGCGCCCGTCGGGGCGATCTGGCCGCGCGCCGCCAGGGAACCGTCCGGCGCGACGATCATCGTGCGGGCCACGCCGCCGGCCGACCAGGTGCGCTGCCGGTGGCCGACAGGCAGGGGGCCGGGGGCGGTGCCGGTCAGCGGGATCGTCATCAGGCGGCCCGGTTCGGGGTCGACCCACCAGTCCGTGCCGAGCCGGCCGCCGACGACCGCCGGGTCGGCGAAGCCTTCAGCCACACGCCCGCCCCGGTCACGGCCCCGGCCGCCGTCCGGACGGTCGCCTCCTCGACGCCGTCGTGCGTCGCGCCGAGGACGTGCCGGGTCACGTGGTGCGGGCCCGTCCCCACGTCGATCGTCCAGCCCCACGGCTCGGCCACCGGGGGCGCGGCCCCACGGGAGACCACCCACCTCTCGTGATCGCCCACAGCGAACGCGGTGCACCTCGGGGAACATTCGCGGGCTCATGTGCATTGAGTCGGCATAACTCAACTTGACTGCCGAAGGGGAGATCATGGCTTCGACGTCCGCATCGCTCACTCTGCCCGTACTGCCTCTCGACGACGAGGTCGTGCTCCCCGGCATGGTGGTGCCTCTGGACCTCAACGACACCGACGTACGCGCCGCCGTGGAGGCCGCTCAGGCCGCCGCCCGCTCCGAGGGCGGAAAGCCACGGGTGCTGCTGGTGCCGCGTATCGACGGGACGTACGCGAGCACGGGTGTGCTCGGCACCGTCGAACAGGTCGGCCGACTGGCCGACGGCGACCCGGGCGCGCTGATCCGCGGCCGCGGCCGCGTGAAGATCGGCGCCGGTACGACCGGACCCGGCGCCGCCCTCTGGGTCGAGGGGACGAGGATCGACCAGAGCGTGGCCGAGCCGCTGCCCGGTCAGGTCGCCGACCTGGTCAAGGAGTACAAGGCGCTCGCCACCGCCTGGCTGCGCAAGCGCGGCGCCTGGCAGGTCGTCGACCGCGTCCAGGCCATCGACGACGTCTCCGCGCTGGCCGACAACTCCGGCTACTCGCCGTTCCTGACCACCGAACAGAAGGTGGAGCTGCTGGAGACCGCCGACCCGGTGGCCCGCCTCAAGCTCGCCACCCAGCAGCTGCGCGACCACCTCGCCGAGCAGGACGTCGCCGAGACCATCGCCAAGGACGTCCAGGAGGGCGTCGACAAGCAGCAGCGGGAGTTCCTGCTGCGCCGCCAGCTGGAAGCCGTCCGCAAGGAGCTGCGCGAGCTCAACGGCGACGCCGGCAAGGACGGCGAGGAGTCCGACGACTACCGCGCCCGCGTGGAGGCCGCCGACCTGCCCGAGAAGGTCCGCGAGGCCGCCCTCAAGGAGGTCGACAAGCTCGAGCGGTCCTCCGACCAGTCGCCCGAGGGCTCCTGGATCCGCACCTGGCTGGACACCGTCCTCGAACTGCCCTGGAACGAACGGACCGAGGACGCGTACGACATCCAGGGCGCCAAGGCCGTCCTCGACGCCGAGCACGCGGGCCTCGAGGACGTGAAGGAGCGGATCACCGAGTACCTTGCCGTGCGCAAGCGGCGCAGCGAGCGTGGACTGGGTGTGGTGGGCGGCCGGCGCGGCGGTGCCGTGCTGGCCCTCGTAGGGCCTCCGGGGGTCGGAAAGACGAGCCTCGGCGAGAGTGTCGCCCACGCCATGGGCCGCAAGTTCGTCCGCGTCGCCCTCGGCGGCGTCCGCGACGAGGCCGAGGTCCGCGGTCACCGCCGTACGTACGTCGGTGCGCTGCCCGGCCGGATCGTGCGGGCGATCAAGGAGGCCGGGTCGATGAACCCGGTGGTGCTGCTCGACGAGATCGACAAGGTGGGCTCCGACTTCCGGGGCGACCCGGCGGCGGCTCTGCTGGAGGTCCTGGACCCCGCGCAGAACCACACCTTCCGGGACCACTACCTGGAGGTCGAGCTGGACCTGTCCGACGTGGTCTTCCTCGCCACCGCCAACGTCCTGGAGGCCATCCCCGAGGCCCTGCTCGACCGGATGGAGCTGGTCCGCCTCGACGGCTACACCGAGGACGAGAAGGTCGTCATCGCCCGCGACCACCTGCTCCCGCGCCAGCTGGAGCGGGCGGGACTGAACAAGGACGAGGTCGTCCTCGACGAGAGCGCGCTGCGCAAGCTCGCCGGCGAGTACACCCGTGAGGCGGGCGTACGCACCCTGGAGCGGTCGATCGCCCGACTGCTGCGCAAGGTCGCCGCCCAGCACGAACTGGGCGAGCGGAAGCTGCCGTTCACCATCACCGACGCCGACCTGCGCGCGCTGATCGGGCGGCCGCACCATGTGCCCGAGTCCGCCCAGGACCCGGCCGAGCGCCGTACGGCGGTCCCGGGTGTCGCCACCGGCCTCGCGGTCACCGGCGCGGGCGGCGACGTGCTCTACGTCGAGGCGTCCCTGGCCGACCCCGAGACCGGCGCGGCGGGGCTGACCCTGACCGGTCAGCTCGGGGACGTGATGAAGGAGAGCGCGCAGATCGCCCTGTCCTTCCTCCGCTCGCACGGCGCGGAGCTGGAACTGCCCGTCGCCGATCTGAAGGACCGGGGCGTGCACATCCACTTCCCGGCGGGCGCGGTCCCCAAGGACGGCCCGAGCGCCGGCGTCACCATGACGACCGCCCTCGCCTCCCTGCTGTCGGGCCGGCTGGTCCGCACGGACGTGGCGATGACCGGCGAGGTCTCCCTCACCGGACGGGTGCTGCCGATCGGTGGCGTCAAGCAGAAGCTGCTCGCCGCCCACCGCGCGGGGGTGACGACGGTCGTCATCCCCAAGCGCAACGAACCCGACCTGGACGACGTCCCGGCGGAGGTGCTGGACAAGCTCGACGTCCACGCCGTCACGGACGTCCGCCAGGTCCTGGAACTGGCGCTCGCGCCCGCCACGAACGGCGCGTCGCCCGAGGTTCCGGCCGCGGCGTGACGGACGCGGACGGATAAGGGCAGGGCCCGGGCTCCCCGCGAGGGAGGCCCGGGCCTTCGCCCGCCCCGCCCCGGGAAACCGCCGCCGGTCCCGGTCTGCGAAATACTTGAGGAGCCGTGACCAGGGCGGGCACCGGCGGAAACAGGAGTGTGCTGACGTGCACGAGGAAGCGAACGGCGAGCCGTCGCCGCGCGGGGTGGACCAGGGCGACCGGGAGTTCCTCTCCCTGGAGCGGGAGCTCACGGTGCTGTTCCGGCGCGCCCGCGCCAACCAGGGCGAGATGGCCCGCGAGGTCCATCCGGACCTGGAGTCCGCCGCGTACGGCCTCCTCGTGCGGCTGGAGGAGTGCGGCCGCCAGCGCGCCACCGAACTGGCCGGATACATCGGCGTCGGCAAGGCCACCATGTCCCGTCAGCTGCGCGCCCTGGAGCAGCTCGGGCTGATCGCCCGCGAGCCCGACCCGGCGGACGGCCGCGCCTGGCTCGTCGACCTGACCGAGGAGGGCCGCAGCCGGGTCGGCCGGGTCCGCGAGGCCCGCCGGGAGCGGTACGTCACGCACTTCTCCGACTGGGACCGGCGCGAGGTCGCGGAACTGGCCCGGCTGCTGAACCAGCTGAACCGGGGCATGGAGAAGTAACCCGGGCCCGCGCCGGCCGGCAGCCGTACGGCTCTACAGCTCGACGTACACCGCCGTCGCGTCGTCGTGTGTCTTCGCGGTCCCCAGGAACACCCGTCCGGAGCCGTCCGCGCCGACCGCGCCGTCCGCGCGTTCCAGCTCGCGTACGCGCTCCACCAGCGCCCGCACGCCCCGCGCGCGGACCAGGGCGAACAGGTCCGTCCAGGTGCCCTCGCGGAAGGTCTCCGTCCAGCGCGCCGCCCCGTCCGACAGGGCCGCCAGGGCGCCGACCCCGGCGCGCGGCACGCTGCCGGTCACCGCCCGCGCGGCCACCGCCGGATCCGCGGCGGCGGTGAAGAAGCCGCCCTCCCGGTTGCGCAGCGAGCCGTCGACGTACGCCGCGCTCCTGAGCAGCTCGCGCGGCAGCCGGGCCAGCCGGTCGTCGAGGACGGGGGTCACCGAGCCGTCCGGGGAGGCGAGCAGCAGCACCGCGTCGGACAGGACCAGATACTCCACGGTCTCCGCCGACCAGCGCGCCACGGCCACCGTCGCCTGCGGAGTGCGCGGGTGAGAAAGGTCACAGGTTTCGGCATGGGCCGCGGCGGTACGCGCAACGGCGAGGGAAAGGGCCTCGACCAGCGGAACATCCGGTGCCGAAACGGTCAGTTCGGTCAAGGCCCCGCCCAGCCGTGCCGTGAACCAGGGGACCGAATGCAGACAGCCCCCGCCGCCCGGCGGCGGAGTGACTCCGTCGAGCACGACGACCGAACCGCCCTGCCCGCAGGCGGGAAGGGCGACGCTCGCGAAGTCCTCGTTGGGGCGGGCCGGATCACCGGGCTGCGACACAAGTTCCGTACGCATTCGGCCAGTCTGCACGACCCCTCCACAGCCTCCGCAAAAGGCTTGCATCGCTCGCCGAACGGGCGTAGGCCCGCAGGTCAGACGCCTGTTTTGGGAGGTAATGCAGGGGTCGGGGAAGCGGTGGCGGCGAATCTTGTCAAAGCCCGCCGCCCACGTCCAACCGGCCTGCCGCGCAAGGGCGCTGCACACGCCAGAGGAACTTGCCCGCCAACTCCCCTCCGATGTTCACTCCTTCGGGTGGCGGGGCAGGCGATGCGCGGTCCCCGCCCACCGGCACTGGGAGGGTCGGGGACCGAACCGGGCGTACGCACCAGTTGACGGGGCGTCATATCCGGCCCATGGGTACACGAGTCAGGAATGCGAGCACCGGTGCAGAAGACGCGGCCTCGGCGCACAGGCAGGCAGACGGCCTCCGAGGGGGGCGCGGAGCGCACCCCTGTCGGCAAGGGCCGTCCCACCCACGTACGCAACCGGCTGATCGTCGCGGTGGCCGTGGTGGCCGCCGCCATCGCCGGAGCCGGCGCCCCCGCCGTCCTCACCGCCTCCGGGCAGCTGAAGGACTCCCAGGACCTGGTCACGCTCGCCGAGCAGACCCAGGACGCCCTCGTCCTCGCCCAGTCCCTCGCGGACGAGCGCGACGAGGTCACCTCCTACATCGCGGCCGGCCGCCCCAAGTCCGAGGCGCCCTCCGCCGACGGCAGCGCCCGGGTGGACCGGCAGACACGCGAACTGGCGGGGACGGACCTCAGCGCCTCGCTGCGCGCCGCCCTCGACTCCCTCGCGTCCGTCCGCGCCCAGGCCCTCACCGGCGACGACACGGCCGTCGAGGCGCACGAGGCGTACTCCGCGATCATCACCGCGCTGCACGGCCTCGCCGACCGGCTCGCCGAGGACATGCCACCCCGCGCGGGCTCCGGCGCCTACGCCCTCGCCGAGCTCGACGCCGCCGTACAGCAGGCGTCCGCGGCCCGCGGGCTGCTGCTCGCCGCGCTGAACGTGCCCACCAGCTCCCGGACCGTCTACGACCCCGCCACAGGTCTGACGACCACCGAGAAGACCTCCTCGAACGCCGACGCCAAGGTCCGCGACGCGCTCACCGCCGCCGCCCAGCAGGCCCGGGTCCGCTCCGACGCGGCCCTCGCCGACTTCCGTGAGGGCGCCCCGCGCGACACGGTGGACTCCTACGACTCCACCGTCACCGGCGGCGACGTCGACACCGCCGAGAAGTACCTCGCCGACCTCACCGACCAGCCCACACTGAGCGACGACGATCTGGGCACCAGCACCAAGAAGCTGGACGCCGCGCTCTCCGCCCGCGTCGAGCTGATGCGCGGCGCCGAGTCCTCGTTCTTCGACCACCGCACCAAGGACCTCGAGCGGCTCCGCGACGACGACGTCACCGCGCTGGAGATCCGCGTCGCGCTGATCGGCGCCCTGATGCTGCTCGCGGTCGTCGTCAGCACCGGCATGGCCCGCAGCCTCACCTTCCCGCTGTCGGTGCTGCGGCGCGGCTCCGCCCGGCTCGCCGAGGCCGAGAACCCGGGCGCGGAGGAACCGGTCCGGTTCACCGGCCGCAACGACGAGTTCGCCCAGGTCGTCCGGTCCGTCAACGCCCTGCACGAGCACGCCGTCGCCCTGCACGAGCGCGTCAACACGCTGGAGTCCGACCGCAAGCACCTCGTGGGGCAGCGGCAGAAGATGGCCGACGCCCGCGAGGAGCTGCGCGCCGAACTCGCCGACTCCGCCGCCCAGCTGGAGCGGCTGCGCGGCGCCATCGGCGGCACCTTCGTCAACCTCGCCCTGCGCACCCTCGGGCTCGTCGAGCGGCAGCTCGCCGTGATCGAGAGCCTGGAGGAGCGCGAGCAGGACCCGGACCGGCTGTCGACGCTGTTCAAGCTCGACCACTTCGCCACCGTCATGCGCCGCCACAGCGAGAACCTCCTCGTCCTGGCCGGCACCGAGCACGTCCAGCAGCACGCGGGCCCGATCCCGCTGGTGGACGTCGTGCGGGCGGCGGTCAGCGAGATCGAGCGCTACGAGCGGGTCCGTATCTCCTCCCTGCCGCCGCACGCGCACGTGGCCGGCTTCGCCGCGGACGACCTGAGCCATCTCCTCGCCGAACTCATGGAGAACGCCACCTCGTTCTCCCCGCCGGACCTCCCCGTCGAGATCTCCGGCTGGCTCCTGGAGAGCGGCGAGGTCATGCTCTCCGTCCAGGACGAGGGCATCGGCCTCGACGCGGAGCGGCTCGTCCGGCTCAACTCCCGTCTCGCCGACTTCGACCCGGAGACCCCGTACGACCAGGAGGGCGAGGAGGGTCTCGGCCTCGGCCTGTACGTCGTGGCCCGGCTCGCCCACCGGCACGGGGTGCGGGTGCAGCTGCGTGAGCAGAAGCAGGGCGGAACCGCGGCCGTGGCCGTGCTGCCGACCGCGCTGCTGGCCGCCGCCCCCGCCGCCGCGGTCCCCTCCGCCACCCCCGCCTCCGCCACCGGTCACGCCTTCTCCCTCCCGGGCGCCGACGCCGAGGCCAACTCCAACGTCCTCCCCGGCCGCCCCAAGCCCACGGAAGACCCCTTGGTCACCCTGGCGGAACAGGCCGTACGCACGGCGGAGGACACCCCGCAGCCGACACCCCGGCAGACGACCGCCCCGACGACCGACGCCCCGACGGCCGACGCCCCGACACCGACGGCCGACACCCGGGCCGGGACGGCTGGGCTCGCCAGGTCTGCTGGGGTGGATGGGACGGCAGGGGCCGCCGGGTCCGCTGGGACGGCTGGGCTCGCCGGGACCACTGGGGTGGATGGGACGCCAGGGGCCGCCGGGTCCGCTGGGACGACTGGGCTCGCCGGGACCACTGGGGTGACCGGGACGGCAGAGACCGTCGGGAC